>JAQGNS010000161.1 GCA_028291705.1 Nevskia sp. | reverse complement strand
GCTTCCGCCTGGCGCTGGGCGAAGACGCCCTGTTCGCGGCATCCCTCGACGGCAAGGTTTACGCCCTCAATCCCAAGACCGGCGACATCATCTGGCGCGTCCGCACCAAGGCCCGCGTCATTTCCGGCCCGGGCATCAGCGACAACCTGGTATTGGTGGGCACGCTCGACGGCGAAATCATCGCTCTGAAGCGTGCTGACGGTAAGGAAGTGTGGCGGTCGCGGGCTCCCAGCGAAGCGTTGGGGCCCCCTGTCGGGTCGGGCAATGTGGTTGTGGCCAAGTCTGCCGATGGCCGGGCGTACGGCCTCGACGCCGCCACCGGCGAGCGCAAGTGGAGCTTCGACCGCTACGAGCCGAGCCTGACGCTGCGCGGCGTGTCCGCGCCGTTGATCATCGGTAACCGCGTCTACACCGGTCTGGACAACGGCAAGCTGGCGGTGCTCAACCTCGTCGATGGCAGCCCGATCTGGGAGCAGACCATTTCGGTCGCCACTGGCCGCTCGGTGCTGGACCAGCTGACCGATATCGACTCCGACCTGCTGGCCGGCAGCGACGGCCTCTATGTCGTGACCTATGGCGGCGACCTGGCGCTGATCGACTACAACACCGGCGACAGCCGCTGGCGCCGCGGCGTGAAGAGCTATTCCGGCATGGTGCAGGGCGGCGACAAGCTGTTCGTCACCGACGACGACGGCACGGTGTGGGCACTGGACGCCGCCTCCGGCGCCGCTGCCTGGAAGCAGCAGGACCTGAAATACCGTCGCTTGTCGCCGCCGGCCTACTTCAAGGGCTATGTGGTGGTGGGCGACTACAAGGGTTACCTGCACTGGCTGTCGCCGGTGGACGGCAAGATCGTCGGTCGCACCCGCCTGGGCAGCGGCCCCATCGTCACCCCGCCGGTGGCGAGCGCCGACCTGCTCTACATCATGGACATGGCGGGCAAGCTGCGCGCTTTCGACGTCAAGCCGCCGCGCTGAATTTCACCTTAAAACCCCCTCTCCCATCGGGAGAGGGGGTTTTGCTTTTTGAGGCCAAACATACGTTTTGGCCCGTAACGACTACAATCCTCCCATGTCCACCCCAGTTTTCGCCCTTGTCGGTCGCCCCAATGTCGGCAAATCGACCCTGTTCAACCGTTTCACGGGCACCCGTGACGCGCTGGTCGCCGATTTTCCGGGCTTGACCCGCGACCGCCAGTACGGTCGCGGCGAGTTCGAGGAAAAGCGCTTCATCGTGGTCGATACCGGCGGTCTCAGCCCCGATTCGGCTGATGCCCTGGCAGCGCTGGCCGAGCAGCAGGCGCGCATGGCCATCGACGAGGCCGACGAGGTGTTGTTCATCGTCGATGCCCAGGCCGGAGTGATGCCTTCCGACCGCGATATCGCCGAATACCTGCGCAAGCTGGGCAAGAAAGTGCGGTTGCTGGCCAACAAGGCCGAGGGCATGGGCCGGGCCACTGTCGCCGACTTTTTCGGCCTGGGCCTGGGCGAGCCGCTGCCGATCTCGGCCGAGCACGGTGACGGCGTGCCGCCGCTGCTGCGTTCGCTGCTGGCCACTACCGAACCGACCCCGCTGGTAGATGAGGACAACGGACGCATCCGCGTGGCGGTGGTGGGGCGCCCCAATGCCGGCAAGTCGACCCTGGTCAACCGCCTGCTGGGCGAGGACCGGGTGCTGTCCTCGGACCAGCCGGGCACCACCCGCGACGCCATCAGTGTGTTCTTCGAGTGGGAAGGGCGCGGCTTCGAGCTGATCGATACGGCCGGCATCCGGCGCCGTTCGCGTGTCAGCGAGGTGATCGAGAAATTCTCCATCGTCAAGGCGCTGCAGGCAATCGAGCGCGCACACGTGGTCATCGCCATGGTCGATGCGCGCGAGGAGATCGGCATGCAGGATGCACGGCTGATGGGCCTGATCGCCCATCATGGCCGCGCCCTGGTGCTGGCGGTGAACAAGTGGGACAGCCTGCCGGGAGACCAGCGGCGCAGCGTCAAGGACCAGGTCGATTTCCGCCTGCCGTTCCTCGATTTCGTCTCGCTGAACTTCATTTCCGCGCTGCATGGCTCGGCCCTGCGCGAATTGATGGAGGAGGTGGTGGAAGCCTACGAGGCCACCACCCGCGATCTGCCGACGCCGGAACTGAACCGGGTGCTGGAGCAGGCGGTGGAGCGGCATGCGCCGCACGCCGTGCTGGGCCGTCATATCAAGCTGCGCTATGCGCATCAGTCGGGGCGCAATCCGCCGTCGATCATGATTCACGGCAATCAGACGGACAAGCTCAAGGATTCGTACAAGAGCTACCTGACCAATGTCTTCCGCCAGGCGTTCAAGCTCAAGGGCGTGCCGCTGCGGCTGGAATTCAAGACCGGCGACAATCCGTTCAAGGACAAGAAAAACGTGCTGACCGGGCGCCAGATCAAGAAGCGCCGGCGGCTGACCGAGCGCTACCGCTAGGCCGGGATCCCGGCCGGCGCGCGGCGCGCCCTGGATCGCCGTTGGGGACTCGTCAATGGAATGGCAGCTTCGAGCGGTGATGCCGATGGCGGAATTGCAAGCGTTTCCGCTCTATTGCACCATGCAGGGATTCCCGAACGTATTCAGAAGCATCCATGAGCTCTAACGGCGCACCAGCGATCCTGCTCGTCGACGACGATCCGGTGAATCGCAAGCTGGCGAGCCTGATGCTGCAGCGGCTCGGCTGCACCGCCGTGGATGTGGCGGAGGATGGGCGCGCGGCGGTCGATGCGGTGGTGTCGCGCCGATACGACCTGGTGTTGATGGACGTCGAAATGCCGGTTCTGGACGGTATCGAGGCTACCCGCGAGATCATCCTGCGGCTGGGCCTGCGCCGGCCGCGTATCGTCGCCATGAGTGGCCACCAGGACGATGCCGACCGCGAGCGCTGCCTCGAAGCCGGCATGGATGCTTACCTGGTCAAACCCCTCGCGCGCCAGCGCCTCGCCGAGTTGCTGCAAGCCGCGGACGGTGGCGGACAGGGTGCGGTGGACGATTTCAATCCGGTCGCCTGGGATGAAATGCTGCGGGTATTCAAGCCCACCGGCGTGCAGGAAGTGGTTGCGGCCCTGGTCGCCGACGCGCCTGAACAGGCGCGCCGTTTTGCCGCCGCCACCGCCGCGGACGATGTTACGGCGCTCAAGCGCATCGCCCATGCCCTGCGCGGCGCCAGCCTGCAGCTCGGCGCCGATGCGCTGGCCGGGCTCTGCAACGAAATCGAGACTGCCGATGGTGACGGCAAACGCGCCATGGCCCTGGGGGCGAGCATGATCGAGCGACATGCGGCGCTGGTGGCGCGCTTGAGCCGCGAAGCCGGCGGCGCCTGAGCGACCCGGACCGGCCATGGCACGCATGATCTCGGTACGGACGGCCCTCGCCATCGTGCTGGGAGCGATCTGCGCCCTGCTCGTGGCTCTGCTCTACGTGACCGACCAGCAGGTGACCAACGCGGCCGAGCAGGCCGCGGCGGAAGCCGGCCGCACCACGTCCTACCGGCTGGCCGAGCAGATGCGGGAAAGCTCGGAAGATCTCACCACCATGGTGCGGCTCTACGTCTCTACCGGAGAAGAACGCTACCGGCAGTACTTCGAGCAGATCCTGGCCATCCGCAACGGTACCGCGCCGAGGCCGAAGGACTACGACGCCTCGTTCTGGAGCCGGGCGCTGGCACACGGCACTGCCGGCGTGCAGTACGACCCGCCGAAATCGCTCGATCAGCTGATGCGCGAGGCGCATTTCACCGACGACGAATTCGCCATGCTGAATGCGTCGCGCGAAATTTCCGACGGCCTGGCGCAGATCGAGACCGAGGTGATCCACAGTGTGCAGGCGCTGGCCCTGAAGCCGGATGATGCCGCCCATGCCGCGCGCGCCCAACCGCTGTACCAGCGGCTGGTCGGGCCGGAGTACTTCGATTACAAGAGCCGCATCATGCAGGCGGTGGAGCGCTTCATCACCCTGGTGGATCAGCGCACACTGGCGCGGGTGCAGGATCTGCGTGTGCGGCACAACGAACTGTTGCGCATGCAGATCGCGCTGAAGTGGGCGCCGAGGGGCCGCGGAAGTGGTCAGGGCGATGGTCGATGGCGCGGCCCTTGCGTGCCAGGTGTTGCGTGAAGCCTGGGCGGCGCAGGACCTCAAGGTGGTGAAACGCCAGGCGCATACCATGAAGGCCAATTGCGCCATGGTGGGCGCGGCACGGCTGGCGGCGGACTGTTCGCGCCTCGAGCGCCTGTTGCCGGACCTTGGCGGAGCGGTGCGGGATGGCGTCCAGGGCTTGCTGCTGTCGGTCAGCCAGCGCTACGAGGCGCTGGCGGATAACCTGGCGCAGTGGCGGCAGCGCGTGCAGACTGCCGGCGGCTGATATTACTGATAGCGGCGCGCGTCCAGGGCATCACCTGGAGGGAACGCGGACTGCCGCAAACGAGGACAGGGATGACTGGGAACAAGACAAGGTTGATCATCGCGGACGACCATCCGCTTTTCCGCGTGGCACTGCGCTTGATCGTGCGCGACATCGACGCCGCGGCCGAGATCGTCGAGGCGGATTCCTTCGATTCGATGAAGGTCGCGCTGGCGGCCAATGCGGACGTGGACCTGGTGCTGCTCGACCTGTTGATGCCGGGCGTCGAGGGCCTGTCTTCGCTGCAATACCTGCGCACGGAATTTCCGGCGTTGCGTGTGGCCGTCATCTCCAGCCTGTCACAGCGCTCCTGGGTGCGTTCGGTGCAGGCCCTGGGGGCCGCGGCCTTCGTGCACAAATCGGCCACGCCCGGGCAGTTGCAGGAAGCCTTGCGCAGCCTGCTGGCGGGGGACAACTGGTGGCCGCAATCGGTCCTGGGGGCCCCGGTGGGCGGCGGCGATGCGCTCGAGGACAAGCTGGAGCGCCTGTCGCGGCAGGAATTGCAGATCCTTTTGCACCTCAAGGGCGGCCGTCTCAACAAGCAGATCGCCGGCGATCTGCACATCAGCGAATCCACCGTGAAGACCCATGTCAGCTCGGTCCTGCACAAGCTGGGGCTGAACAGCCGCACGCAGGCTGCGGTACTGGCGCAGCAGCTGCTGGCCGGGGACGTGGGCGCCGCCTGAGCGTCGGCGGCCGTTGCCGTTTTCATTTGCTGCGGTGCGGCGCCGACTGCTTCCTTGCCAGTCATTCCGTCGATTTGCCGTGTTCTCCGGTAAAGAAACGTGAAGCGGCGCCGGCTCCAGCGGCAACGGCACTAGTACTTAAGGACTAGTACCAAGTACCGATTGAGCGGCCTCCTGATATCGGGCCAAATCCCTTGCAGGCGCATGGATTCCGGAAGACTCCGGTAGTTGCGCCGGACAGCCAATCCGAAAGGGAGAACATCATGAAGAAGATGCTGAATGCGGTCTTGCTTGCTGCCGCTGTTTTCAGTGCGCCGGCGTTGCTGGC
>JAQGNS010000133.1 GCA_028291705.1 Nevskia sp. | reverse complement strand
AAAAATGGCCCCGTCCCGAAGGGTTGCGCCCAAAATCGCGCCAGGCTGCGTTGTCAGGCTGAGCCATGGAATCACCATGGCTCAGCCCTCCGCCTTGCCTGACGCGATTTTGGACTGCAACGCAGGTACGATTCATTCTGTTACAGGCTCTTACCCTTGCGCCCCCTGCCGAAGAGGTGATGATGGACCTGCATCCCAAACCCGTATTCGAAGCCATCGGCGGCGAAGCGCCGCTACGCCGCCTGGTCGATGCTTTTTACGACCGCATGGACAGCGCGCCCGAATACGCCGGCATCCGCTCCCTGCATCCGCCGAGCCTGTCCGGTTCGCGCGACAAGCTGTTCTGGTTCCTCTGCGGCTGGTCGGGCGGCCCGGATCACTACGTCGAACGCTTCGGCCATCCGCGCTTGCGCGCGCGGCACCTGCCGTTCGCCATCGCGACGAGCGAGCGCGACCAGTGGCTGGGTTGCATGCAGTGGGCGCTGCGTGAATGCGCCCTGCCGGAGGATTTGCAGAAGCGCCTGCTGACCGCCTTCTTCCAGACCGCCGACTGGATGCGCAATCAGGCGGAATAGGTTTCAGGGAACTCCACTTGGCCTTCCAATCCATCCGATCCGGCGGCGAGCGCCATGAGTGAAAGACCGGTTGCCGGGAACACGCCGTTCGCCGTCGAAGTGGAAAAGGGCAAGACTTACGACTGGTGTGCCTGCGGCCGCAGCCTGACGCAGCCCTGGTGTGACGGTTCGCACGAGGGTAGCGGCGTAGTGCCGCGGCAGTTCACGGCGAAGTACAGCGAGAAGGTCTGGCTTTGCGGCTGCAAACGCAGCCGGCATGCGCCATTCTGCGACGGCGCCCACAACCGGTCCGGCTAGCGCCGGATCGTCACCGGGATGGGGCGATAGGTATTGCGCGTCAGCAGCCAGACCAGCCCGCCGACCAGCAGCAGGGGGAAGGCGAGGGGCAGCAACAGCATCAAGCCGAGCAGCGGCAGCATGACCAGACTTGCCACGCCCAGCACCAGCAGCGCGATGCCGCCGGCCAGCAGCCCGAACAGGCCGCCGACGAACCAGAAGGTGAGGCGGAACATCAGCCACAGCGCCGCGAAGAACAGCCACCCCCCGCCGAATACCGCCAGCAGGCACAGCATCAACAGCACGGCCATGGTGAGCTCCTTGGTTGCCCAACCCGTTCAATACCCATTAGATGCAAGCTGTGGGCGGCCGGATTAAAGCCAAGCGGCCTTGACCCTATTTGAAAAATCCGGCATATCTGCTTGAATAAGCGATGTAAATCCGATCTTTGGCCGGTTTCTGGCCAGCTTCTTGCCGGATTTCGGAGCGGATTTTCGTCAGATTTTTGCGCCCGGCACGCCGAACCGGCGAGCTTTGGGCCGTTGCGCGCGGTCATAATGATGCAGGGTTCAGGTGCCGATGCCGTTCGGCGTGTTCGAAAAAGGGAGAGTTCCAGTGAACGTTAAGCCGTTGATGCTCGCCACGATGATCGGAATGGGAGCCGTGTCGATCGCAGCGTTGTCCGGCTGCGCTGCTCAGCCGGCGGATGATGTGGATGCAAAGGCGGCCGTCGCCGCGCGTGCTTCCGCCGATGCGCCGCCTGCTCCGCCGGTGGAAACCAAGACCGAAGACATCGTGGATCCGGCCGCTCTTGCCGCGGCTACCGCTCCCCCGCCGCCACCCCCGGTCGAATCCGTGCCCGAGGTGGTGGTTCCGGATGCGACCCTGGTTCCCCAGGTCAAGGCCGCCCTGGCCAAGCACAACGCCGGTCTGGCGCATGTCAGCGTCAGCTCTCATGACGGCGTGGTGCGCCTGTCTGGATTCGTCCCGTCCAGCGTGCAGATCGACCAGGCGCAGTACGTGACCAGCGAGATCCCGGGCGTGCGTGAAGTAGACAACCGGCTGAAGGTCAAGTAGCGGCCAGGCCGTCGCGCCACCGATCGGTCGTCTGAAACGAGGCCGATCGGTTGTGGCGCTACCGAGGGTGGGGTAGCGCCGCTTTCAACCCCAAACAGGTGGCTGCAATGAAGTTCATGTCTTGCGCCCAAATAGTTGACAGAGGCAAATATATATTTGACTATGTCAATTAAATAATCCGGAGCGTGCATGACCGACGACACCAGCAACGCCGCAGGTATTGCCGCGGTCAGGAGATTCAACCGGTTCTATACGCGCCAGATCGGGGTATTGCGGCAGGGCTTGCTGGACAGCCCGTTTTCCCTGGCCGAGGCGCGGGTGCTGTACGAGATCGCGCACCGGCAACAGCCGACCGCCACCGAGCTGGGCCAGGATCTGCAACTCGATGCCGGCTATCTCAGCCGCATCTTGCGCGCCTTCGAAAAGCGCGGACTGTTGCGCAAGCAGGCCTCACCCACGGATGCGCGTCAGAGCCTGCTTTCGCTCGCGGCGGCGGGCCGTAAAGCCCAGTTGGCCCTGGAGGCGGGCTCCAATGCGGAAGTCGGAACCATGCTGGCCGCGCTGCCTGCCGACTCGCGGCCCCGCATCCTCCAGGCGATGCAAACCATCGAACGGCTGCTCGGCGCCCCGCAAGCCACGCATGAGCCTTATCTGCTGCGTACACACCGGCCGGGCGATATGGGCTGGACTGTGCATCGGCATGGCGCGCTGTACGCCCAGGAATACGGCTGGGACGAGACCTTCGAGGCCCTGGTGGCGGAGATCGTGGCTAAATTCGTCCACAATTTCGATCCCAGGCGGGAGCGTTGCTGGATCGCCGAGCGCGACGGGGCAATTATGGGCAGCGTGTTTCTGGTCAAGCACTCCGCCAGCACTGCGCAGCTGCGTCTGCTGCTGGTGGAGCCTTCGGCGCGCGGACTTGGTATTGGCCGCCGCCTGGTGGAGGAATGCATCCGGTTCGCCCGACAGTGCGGCTACAGCGACATCACGCTGTGGACCAACGACATCCTGTTGGCGGCCAGGCGCATTTACGAATCCGCGGGGTTCAAGCTCACGGGGGAAAAGCCGCATCACAGCTTCGGCCATGACTTGGTCGGGCAGACCTGGGAACTGCGGCTGTAGGGCCAATCAGCAAGGACCATACGCTTGAGTATGCTAGGGTGGTCACCAACCACC
>JAQGNS010000132.1 GCA_028291705.1 Nevskia sp. | reverse complement strand
ATCTGGATCGACCTCGAAATGACCGGACTGGTGCCTGAGCGGCACCGCGTCATCGAGATCGCCACCCTGGTCACCGACCAGTACCTCAATGCCCTGGCCGAAGGGCCGGTGATTGCCATCCACCAGTCCGATGCCGAACTGGAAGCCATGGACGAGTGGAACACCACCCAGCACGGCCGCTCCGGCCTGACCCGGCGCGTACGTGAGAGCCGCATCGACGAGGCCGAGGCGCAGCGCCTCACGGTGGAGTTCCTGCGCCAGTGGGTGCCGGCCGGCCGCTCGCCGATGTGCGGCAACTCCATCTGCCAGGACCGCCGCTTCCTCGCGCGCTGGATGCCGGAGCTGGAAAAGCATTTCCACTACCGCAATCTCGACGTCAGCACCCTGAAGGAGTTGTGCCACCGCTGGGCGCCCACGATTGCGCGTGGCTTCAACAAGGATTCGCGGCACCTGGCGATGGACGACGTGAAGGATTCGATCGCCGAGATGCGCTACTACCGCGAGAATTTCCTGCGTATCCAGTCACCGGCCTGAAGGGGCGGGCAGGATCGTAGGATGTGCTGAGCGGAGCGAAGCGCATCAATCGAGCAAAAGCATCGCGGTAAACGATGCGCTTCGCTCCGCTCAGCACATCCTGCAGGTAGCATTAGACGGACAGCGCCACATCCACTTTGCCGCCACCCAGCTCCGAACGCCCCAGTTCGATGCTGCCGTCGTAAGCCCGCACCATCTCCGCCACCGCGCCGAGGCCGATGCCCTGGCCGGGGGTGAGGCTATCGGCGCGCATGCCGCGTTGCAGCAGGTTGCCGGCTTCCTCGGGAAAGCCGTTGCCGTCGTCCTCCACGCACAGGTGCAGCTTGCGCTCGGCATAGCGGGCGCTGACGCGGATGCGCTTGTGGCACCACTTGCCGGCGTTGTCCATCAGGTTGCCAAGCATTTCGTAGAGATCGCCCTCGTCGGCGCGGGCGCGCAGGCGTTGGTCGATGTCGAAATCGAATTCCGGCTGCTTGTCGGCGTAGACCTTGGCCAGGGCGCCGGCGATCTTTTCCACCAGCGGCCGCAGCCGCACCGGCTCGGCAAAGGCGCGGCGGCCGGCGGTGGCGGCCTTGCGCAACTGGTGATCGGTGATCTCGCGGATGCGGCCGACCGGATCGCGCAGCCGGTCGCGCAGCGCCGCGTCGGCGGTCTTGTCGTCGATCAGACCGCGTAGCACCGCCAGCGGCGTTTTCAGGCTGTGGGCCAGGTCGTCCAGTGCGTTGCGATAGCGCGACTGCTGGTTGCGCTCGCCCTGGATCATGGTGTTGAGGCCGGAGGCCAGCGGCATCAGCTCGTCCGGATAGGTCGACTGGATCTGGGTCTGCTCCCCGCTTTCGACCCGGCGCAGTTCCTTCGCCAGCCGCCGCAGCGGTGCCAGACCCCAGCGCAGCACCAGCAGTTGCAACAGCAGCAGGGCGCTGGCGGCGAAGCCCAGTCCGATCCACAGGGTGCGACGGAACACGCCGAGCTGGGTGCGATAGGGTGTCTTGTCTTCCAGCACCGCCACCGTATAGCGGCGTGGCTTGGGCGTGGTGAAGACGTGGGTGCTGCTGTCCGCCGCCCAGCGCACGCCGTAGCTGAGGGCGAACTGGTCGTCGAACTCGGTGAACTGGGTGCCGCCGATTTCCGGGGCCTGCAAGTCCGGCACTTCACCCTCGAAATTGGAGGAGCGCCAGATCACCTTGCCCTTGGCGTCGAAGATCAGCGCCGCCAGGCCGGACTGCACCCGTCCCAGGCGCGGATCGGGCAGGGCGTTGGCGGGGATGGTGAGCATGTCGTTCTCGCCGGCGTCGGCGGCGCCGAGCAGGGCGTAGACCAGGGCCTGCATCTTGTCCCGCTGCACCTGCTGCGCGCTGCTGCGGAAGGCCTGCTCCAGCGCCGCGCCGGACAGCAGCATGAACACCACCAGCACCAGCGTGGCGGCGAGCAGCAGGCGGGCGCGCAGCGATCTCATGCGCGCAGTCTAATTGTTGCGGCCGCCGCCGGCGCCAGCGGCCTCACGGATTGCGCGGCAGGTCCCAGCGGTAGCCGCTGCCGCGCAGCGTGGTGATCGGGTTGAGCGTGCCTTCCGGATCGAGCTTGGTGCGCAGGCGGCGCACGAACACCTCGATGACGTTGCTGTCGCGCTCCTCTTCCTCGTTGTAGAGATGCTCGGTCAACGTGCTCTTCGATACCACTTCACCGGCGTGCAGCACCAGGTACTCCAGCACGCGGTATTCGTAGGCGGTCAGTTCCACCGGTTTGCCGGAAAGGCTGACGTTGCGCGCGGTGGTATCGAGCACGATGGGGCCGCATTCCAGCAGCGACTGGCTCCAGCCGCCGCTGCGCCGCACCAGGGCGCGGGCCCGGGCCAGCAGCTCTTCACGGTGGAAGGGCTTGACCAGGTAATCGTCGGCGCCGGCTTCCAGGCCCTCGACCTTGCTCTGCCAGCCGTCGCGGGCGGTGAGGATCAGGATCGGAAACTTACGCCCGGCCTTGCGCACTGCCTTGATGATGGCGATGCCGGGAGTCTTGGGCAGGCCGAGATCGACCACGGCCAGGTCGATGGGATATTCGAGCGCCATGAACTGGCCCTCGTCGCCGTCGCCGGCGGAGTCGACCGCATAGCCCTCTTCCTCGAGGTATTGGCTGACCTGCTCCCGCAGTTGCGGATCGTCTTCGATGACCAGTGCGCGCATGGGTGTTTGTTCGAGTTATTGAGGGTGTAGGAGCCGGGCTATTGGCCCGGTATGTAAACCGAACGGACTTCACCGTCCTTGAGCACGCGCACACGATAGCCGCTTTCCGCCGGGTCGGCTGCCAGGACGCGGCCGCCGCCGTTCATCTGCTGCGCCCGGCGCATCGCCTCGCCGCGGGAAACACCCGGGCCCTGCGGCCGCTGCTGCGGCGGCGGAAACATCTGCTGCCGCGGCGGCTCGGGCGGGCGGTACTGCTGCTGCGGCGGCATGCGCTGCTGTTGCTGCCGTGGCGGTTCGCGCTGCTGCTCGTGATGGCCCCAGCCGCCGGCCATGACCGGCTGTAAAGCCAGTCCGGTCAGCAGCAGGAGAGTCGCGAGTCGGGTGCGCATGGTCTTACTTTAGGCTGTCGGCCGCTCCGATTAATAGCCCGCGGGGCCGACGTTTACATTCACCAGCAACTGCGGGCCGGGGTCGTAGCCCAGGCGGGTGCGATAGACCTGGCCGCCGTAGCGGTAGGTCACGTCGTAACCCTGCAACTGCTGCTGCACCTGGTAGTCGTTGACCGTGGTGCACTGGCGCTGGTAGCCGACGCGCTGCACATTGTTGGCACTGCCGATGTTGTTGCCCACGCCGGCGCCGACCACGGCGCCGATGCCGGTGGCCCAGGCATTGCCCGAGCCGCGGCCGAAGGCGTGGCCGATCAGGCCGCCGGCGAGACCGCCGAGGATGGTGCCGCCGACCGAGGGGCCATTGTCGGTGTAGGCCACCTGCTGGTCGTAGCATTCCTGGCGCGGCATCGCCACGTTGATCTGCTGGTAGATGGGGCTGCTGCTCAGCACCTGGGCGTAGGCCTGCCCGGGAGGCGGGTAGCCATAGCCATCGCCGTAGTAGGGATCGGCGAGGGCCGCCGTGCTCACGCCCAGTATGGCCGCCGTGACGAAAAACTTGCCCAAACCCTGCCCAACTTTCAGCCTGCTCATGGTCCTGCTCCGGTCCACGCACGACTTTTCGTGCGTTTCTCAGGCAAATCTACGCTTGCAAGCTGAATTGGGGCTGAACTGTGGTGCTGTTACAGGGATCTTTACCCTTTATTTTTCCGGTACTTGCCGGCCTTTCCCTACTTCCCTGCGGTGGCGAACTTCTGCAACTGCTGGGGTGTGAAGTAGGAGGGCGGCTGCTCCCAGTCGTAATCCACCTGCTGCGATTCCTCGTTGGTCAGGTTCACCGCGACGTAGCGGCGCGATTGCAGGTCGTAATGCACCTGCACGCCGTTGACCACCACCGGCACGTTGGCGAAGGTGATGGCATGGGCTTCGGCAAAGCGCCAGAACTGGTCGCGGTTGTCGTAGATGTCCTGCGCCAGCACCAGCCAGCTGTCCTCATCGAGGTAGAACACGCGCTTCTTGTAGATGTGGCTGAAGCCCGGTTTTAGATCGGCTTCCATCACCCATACCCGGTGCAACTCGTAGCGGGCCAGATCCTGGTTGATGTGGCCGCCACGGATGATGTCCCGGTACTTGAGCTTGTCGCTGTACAGCACGTAGTCGTTGTAGGGGACCAGCATTTCCTTCTTGCCGATCAGCTTGACGGTATAGCGGTCGAAGGGACCGTTGAACATGTCGAGCTGGTCGTGGGTCATCAGGCCGTCGAACAGCGGATTGTCGTAGCCGACTTCGCCGATGCGCCGCACCCGCCCCAGCGCGGGATTGAATTCCCATACGCCGGTCTGTTCCTTGATGCGGTCCACCGGTACGTGCAGCAGGTCGGCGGTGCCGGCCTTGTTGGGTGGCGCCAGGGTTTTCACCATGGCGTAGAGATTCTGGTTCTTCAGCGTGTCGACGGTGGTCTTGGGATTGTTGTAGACGAAGGTGATCTCGCCGTAGGAACGCTCCAGCACGTAGCTGCCGTCGGGCTGCGTTTCCGCCGCGTTGATGTAACCGCGGTAGCCCTTGGTGTTGTAGCGCAGGATGTGATTCCACATCAGCTCGGTGCCGTTCTTGGGAATCGGGAACGGGTAGCCCTGGGCGGCGCAGCAGAAGCCGTAGCCGTTGTCGGTCAGCTCGACCCCGGTGGCGTTCTTCTTCGTCGCGTCGTAGAACCACTGCGGGTAGGAGGCGCTGCGATGCGTCGGGTAGACGATCATCTTGTAGTCGGGGAAGGTCTGGAACAGGGACTTGTAGCCTTCCGCCAGCTGCGCCGAGTACTGCTTGTAGTTGGCCGCGGTGATCGTATACAGCGGCTTGTCTGCCGCGTAGGGATTGTCGCTGCGCTTCATCTCCTTCTGCGGCAGGCCGCCATCCCAGGCGGGAATGGTGCCGGCGGCGTTGCCGGCCTTCTCCGCGCCGATCGGGGTCAGGGTGGTGCCGAGCTTGGCGGCCTCTTCCGGCGTGACCTTGGCCAGCGCCGTCAGCGGCAGCGCCAGCAGCACGCCGAGCAGCAGCGCCATCTTGTTTTTCTTGTGGCCCATCGAACACTCTCCTCCAGCGGTACCGCTATTTGACCAGCAAACCGGACTTTGATTGCAGCGGGCTGACCAGATGGCACAGCCAGCCGAGGGCTGGCATCATCAGGATGGCGCCGAACAGGTTGGTGGTGAACATGAACAGCAGCAGCAGGCCCATGTCGGCCTGGAACTGCAGGCCCGAGAACAGCCAGGTGCCGACGCTGACGATCAGCGCCAACGAGGTGAACGTGGTGGCCTTGCCGGCGGCGCGCAGGGCATGGCGGAAGGCCTCGCGGATGCTGTCGCCCTGACCGAGGTAGCGGGTCAGGGCGCCCCACAGGTAGATGCCGTCGTCGACGCCGATGCCGACGCCGAAGGCCGCCACCGGCAGGGTGGCGCTCTTCATGCCGATGCCCATCATGGCCATGAAGCCGTAAGTCAAAAGCGAACACGTTACAAGTGGCGTGATGATGCACACGACACTGGCCCAGGAGCGGAACGAGATCCATACGAACACCAGCAAGGTCAGGTGCACCCACAGGATCACCAGGATCTCGCGCGACTCGATTTCCTCGTTGGTGGCGGCCATCACGCCGACGTCGCCGGAGGCGAGGGCGAAGTTGACGCCGCTGCTGAGGTTGTCGAGGTTGTAGCGCTTGACCGCGTCGACGATGCCGCTGAGCGTTTCGGCGCGGTGGTCGGTGGTGAAGATCAGCACCGGCATGGCGGAGCAGTCGGCATTCTGCAGGCCGGTGCCGGAGGGAATGCGCCCGGTGAGCTGGGACAGCGCGGCTTGGTTGCGCGGCAGCACTGCCCACTTCGGCGAGCCCTCGCTCCACAGGCTGCGCGCTTGCCGCGCCAGCACCGGCAACGAGATGGCGGAAAGCACGCCGGGGGTGTTCTGCATGCGCCAGTTGAAGCGGTCCACGGTGTCGATGACGTTGCCGTTGAGGCAGCCGTAGGGCTTGGCCTCGGCGATCACCTTGAGGATGTCGACGCCGATGGCGAAGTTGGCGGCGATGGCGTTGGAGTCGCGGTTGTAGCGGCTGTCGGCTTTCAGCTCCGGCACGCCGGCCTGGGTGTCGCCGATGATCAGCTTGGGGTACATCCAGATGGCCCAGGCCAGGGTCGCGGCGACGATGCCCAGGGTCAGGATGGCCCAGCGTGCCTCGGTGATGCCTGCGACGCGCTGCCACAGCTTGTCGCCCATGCGGTCGCGCGTGGCCATGCGCTGCTTGAATTTCTCGATGTCCGGCAGGCGCACCCAGGTCAGCACGATGGGCAGCATCATCTTGTTGGTAACGATCACCGCCGCCATGCCCAGGGCCGAGTTGATCGCCATCTCGCGCACGATGTCGATGTGGATGAAGGTCAGCGTGGCGAAGCCGATGACGTTGGTGACGATGGCCACGGTGCCGGGCAGGAACAGGCGGCGGAAGCTGGTCACGGAGGCATCGAAGGCGCCGACGCCGTTCTCGCAGACTTCGTTGCCCCAGGCGTTGATGTACTGCACGCCGTGGGAGACGCCGATCGACATGATCAGGAACGGCACCAGGATGGCGAAGGGGTCGAGGCCGAAGCCGCAGAGCTGCAGCAGGCCCAGTTCCCATACCACTGCCGTCACCGCCGCCGACAGCGGCAGCAGCGACAGGCGGAACGAGCCGCAGAACAGCCACAGCAGCAGGATCACCAGCAGCATGGCGACGAAGAAGAAGCCGATCACCTCGATGCTGGCGTCGGTGACGTCGCCGATGACCTTGGCGAAGCCGATGATGCGCGCCGCGTATTCGGGCGAATAGTCCGGATTGGGCTGCGTCGATACCGCCACGTCGCGGCCGGAGACCAGGATGGCCTGGCCGTCGTCGTCGCGCTGCGCCGCCTCGAAGGTTTGCCAGCCGAGCTTCCAGCCGTAGTCGGTGTAGCCGGTCCAGACCACGTCGCCCGCCTTGTACGGCGGTCGGTCGGCCTTGAGCTTGTACTGGTATTCCTGCTGGCTCTGGATGCGTCCGCGCAGCTGGTCCTCGAGCTGGCCGGCGAGGCGGTCGTAGTCGAGCCGTTCGCCGGTGACTGGGTGCCGCTCCAGCAGGGAGGCCACCACCATCGCGCCCTGCTGGTTGAGTGAGACGAAGCGGCCGATCACGGCGTCGGCTTTGCCGACGTGCTCGCGCACCTTGGCGATCATCTCCGGCGTCGGCGCGTAGTTGGCCGGGATCACCGTGCCGAGGTTGATGCCGTCCTCGACGATCTCGAGGTAGGTCAGGTCCGGGGTGAAGAGGGAGGTGACGTGGGCGCGGTCCACGCCGGGCAGGAAGAAAGTGGCATCGGTGAGCTTCTTCAGCTTGTCGAGGAAGTCGGCGTCGTAGATGTCTTTGCCGTCCTTGCGCATCAGGGCGACGGAGATCAGGTTGGCGCCGCCGAAGGCCTGCTCGTACTTCTTAAACACCTTCATGTAGGGGTGGTCGAGCGGGATCTGCTTCTCGAAGCCGGCATCCGGCCGCAGCTTCAGCGCGTGGAAGCCGAGGAACAGGGTCAAGGCCATCAGCAGGCTGAAAGTCAGCCAGCGCCGCCCGTAGATCAGCGGAATCACCGCCCGTAGTATCCCGTCCGCGGTAATTCGCACCGCGCTCCTCCGAAAAAAGTGTTGGCTTACCTGTACTTAGT
>JAQGNS010000122.1 GCA_028291705.1 Nevskia sp. | reverse complement strand
CGGCGGCAACATGGACAACAAGGAACTGGTGCAGGGCAGCACCCTCTACCTGCCGGTCTGGGCCTCCGGCGCCCTGTTCGAAGTCGGCGACGGCCACGCGGGGCAGGGCAACGGCGAAGTCGACGTCACGGCGATGGAAACCTCCCTGGTCGGCGAACTGGAATTCGTGCTGCGCAAAGACCTCAAGGTGAGCTATCCCCGCGCCGAAACCCCCACCCATTACATCAGCATGGGGTTCGACGACGACCTCAGCATCGCCGCCCACAAGGCGGTCCGCGAAATGGTCGATTTCCTCGTCGCCGAAAAAGGCCTGAGCAAGGACGACGCCTACATGCTGACCAGCGTCGCCGGCGACGTGGATGTCACCGAACTGGTCGACCGAAACAAGGGCGTCCACGTGATGTTGCCGAAGGCCATATTCACCAAATAGCGCCTGGGCGCGAGGCCCGGGGACGCCCCAAGCCCGATTTGGTGTAACGTTACGCTCCCCGGCCATTCACGGCCGGCTTTATCGGATGAATCTCAATGCCAGTCACCAGGAAGGAAGCGGCTCTGGCCGCAAAGCAGGCCCGCAAGGACAAGAAGAAGGCCGCGCGCGGCGCTGCGCCGAAAAAGGGCTGATAGCCCTTCGCCTCCGTCCTCATCGCCCGCTCGATGGGGGCGGATGTCCGCCCCGGCGCCACAGGAGAACCGCTTGACACAGAAGGACGAGCTGCGCGGCATCTATGCCGAATCGGTCGCGGAAGCGCAGATCAGCAGCATGATCGCCGAGAAGATGCTCGTCCTGGTGCCGGATCGGCAACTGGCCATCAAGGCCGCCCAGGAAGCCATCGCCGAGTTCGAAGCCACCGTGCTGCCGGAGATCGACGCCGACATGCGGCCCTACGCGGAAAGCACCATTCGCAAGCTGCGCGAGCGCTACATACCCCGGCCGCCGGCCCAGCCGGGCAGCACGCCGCCAGTGCGCCTGCGCCTTGTATCGAAAGCCCCCAAAGATCCTGAAGCCGGCCCGACCGGGTAGCCGCTTCTGCCACCGGGATCGCGTGGCCTTCCAAAAACCCCGAAAATCCTGCCGCCAATCCGGTGGAATAGCCGCTTCATACCCGTCTTTTCCTGAATGACGGCACTTTGCACCGGATGTACCTGCTCCGGATTGCGAAAAGCATGTACAACTCATTGTAATATTTGATAAATACCGCGCATTCGCACGCGTAGAGCAGCGTTTTGCGTACTTCGCTCGCCGCATGCGTGCCAACAACAAACCTTGGCACGCATGGCACGCATGACATTCCATGATGAGCGGCCAGCTCCTTAAACCAGCCGCCCTCCTGCGGTATCCAAGTGCAACATCGAGCACCGCAAAGCCGCGGTGCGGGTCGTCGCCGCGGGGGGAAAGGGGCTATGCGTCTGACCGAGCTGTCGCAAACCAATCCGGCCGCCATCGTGGCCGGCGCCTTGATCTTGTTGCTGTTCGGCTCCCTGGCCCTGATCCAGTTGCCGATCCAGCTCCTGCCGAATACCACCCAGCCGCGCATCAGCGTGGTCAGCGGCTGGCGTGAGGCCGCCCCGGCGGAAGTGGAGCAGGCCCTGGTGGAGCCGCAGGAGAACGTGCTCAACGGCATGTCCGGCGTCACCGAGATGCGCAGCTTCATCCAGCGCGGCTTCGGCATCATCAACATCACCTTCGAGCTGGGCACCGACATGACCCAGGCCATGATCGACGTGCTCAACCGGCTCAACCGTGTCTATCCCACGCCGCCGGTGGACTCGGACCGGCCGCAGGTCATCGGCGGCAACGGCAACTTCAATCAGGACGTCGCCGCCTCGCTGTTGCTGCGCCCCCTGCCGGGCAACGAGGTCACCGACCTCGCGCGCTACCAGAAGCTGATCACCGAGGTGATCAAGCCGCGCCTGGCGCAAGTGCCCGGCGTCTCCAACGTCAACATGCAGAGCGAGCGCCCGCGCCAGGTGCAGATCGACTTCGATCCCTTCCGCGCCGCCGCCCTCGGCGTCTCGGTGGACAAGATCACCACCGCGCTGTCGCGCGCGCAGGATTCCTCCGCCGGCTTCAGCGACGTCGGCCGCCGCCAGCTCACCGTGCGCTTCACCGGCCGCGAGGCGGTGCCGGACCTCGGCGGCCTCATCCTCGGCTGGAGCAACGACCGCCCGATCTACCTGCGCGATCTCGCGGAAACCAAAGTCGATCTCGCCGACCAGCACAACTTCACCCTGCGCAACGGCGAGCCGGCGTATTACATCACCCTGTCGCGCACCAACCAGTCCAACACCGTCGCCATCATCGACGGCGTCAAGCAGGCCCTGGCCGAACTCAACGACGGCCCGCTCAAGGCGGACAAGCTCTACCTCGAGCTATCGTGGGACGCCAGCGTCTACGTCCGTCGCGCCATCGGCTTCGTCCGCGACAGCCTCATCGTCGGCGTGCTGCTCGCCATCGGCGGCCTCTGGTACTTCCTGCGCGGGCCGCGCGCGCTGACCGTGATCGCCGCCACCATCCCGCTGTCACTGGCCTTCGCCGTCATCACCCTGCACATGCTGGGGCGCACCCTCAACGTCATCTCGCTCGCCGGCCTGGCCTTCTCCACCGGCATCGTCACCGACGCCGCGTTGATCGTGCAGGGCAACATCATTCGCTACGTGCAGGCCGGTCGCAGCAGCCTCAAGGCCACCAGCGAAGGCGCCAGCGAAGTGATCCCGGCGCTGTTCGCCTCGATGCTCACCAGCGTCGCCATCTTCCTGCCGGTGCTGTTCATGAAGGGCGTGGAAGGGCAGCTATTCGCCGACCTCGCCATCACCATGGCGGTGGCGCACGCCGGCTCCCTGCTGGTCGCCGCCACGGTGATCCCCGTCGCCAACCGCTGGGCCCTGGCGCGCGCCATTCCCGATGACCAGCACAAGCACTGGTGGAGCAACATGGCGGGCCTCGCCATGCGCATGACCGACACGCCGTTCCAGCGCGGCGCCTGGATCGGCACCCTGGTCTGCGGCAGCGCGCTGTTCTGCTACCTGCTGGTGCCGAAGATCGACTACCTGCCGGTGGCTCCCACCGACAACCTCCAGGCGCCGTTCCAGGTCGCCGCCGGCAGCAACATCCGCACCATCCGCGACGAATTGGGCAAGACCATCGTCGCCCGCCTCAAGCCGCACATGCGGGACGGCAAGCAGCCGGAAGTGAAGTACTACAACCTGTACATGGACGACTCCGGCAACAACCAGCTCACCGTCTACCCGAAGAACCCGGGCGAGGGCGCGGCGATGCAGAAGACCCTGCGCGACGAAATCCTCGCCGGCCTGCCGGACACCGAAGCCTACGTCAGCCGCGGCTCGCTGCTCTCGGTCGACGGCGGTAACGGCCGCGGCATCTCGCTCGACCTTCAAGGCTCCGACATGCCGGGCCTGCTCGCCGCCGCCAAGGTGGCGCAGCAGGAAATCATTACGGCCCTGCCGGGCACCTATCCGCAGCCCACGCCACCGCTGTCCCTGGCCGAGCCGGAATTGCAGCTCAAGCCAGAAGAGTGGCGCATCTCCCGCGCCGGCCTCGACCGCTACAGCGTCTCCTCGGCCCTGCGCGCCCTCACTGGCGGCCTCTACATCGGCGAATACTTCGACGGCAACGAGCGCATGGACATGATCCTGCGCGGCCCGCGCTGGCGCTCACCCGAAGAGCTGTCCGAACTGCCCCTGGTCACGCCCGCCGCCGGGGTGCAGACCGTCGGCGATCTGGCGGAACTGAAGCAGACCGTCGGCCCGACCACGCTGCTGCGCCTCAACGGCCGCCGCACCGTCGATATCTTCTTCGAGCCACCGGAAAACATGACCATCGCCGATGCGCAGAAAGTCCTGCGCGAAAAGGTCGAGCCGCAGGTGCGCGCGGTGCTGCCCGCCGGCGCCACGCTCAGCTACAACGGCACCGCCAGTGATTTGAAGAAAGCCCTCAAGACCATGACCAGCAACTTCGCCCTGGCCATCGCCATCCTGTTCGCGCTGATGTCGGCGCTGTTCCGTTCGGTACGCGACAGCTTCATCGTCCTGCTGGTGCTGCCGGTGGCGATGGCCGGCGGCGTCGCCGGCCTGCGCTTCCTCGGCCTGTTCCACTTCCAGGCGCTGGACCTGCTGACCATGATCGGCTTCATCATCCTGCTCGGCCTGGTGGTCAACGCCTCCATCCTGCTGGTGGACCAGACCCGTGCCCGCGAGCGCGCCGGCGTGCCGCGCCGTGAAGCGGTGGCGCAAGCCCTGGAAACCCGCGCCCGGCCCATTGTCCTCTCCACGCTCACCGCCGTGCTCGGCATGCTGCCGCTGATGCTCGCGCCCGGCCTGGGCGCGGAGATCTACCGCGGCCTCGCCACCGTCACTGTCGGCGGCATGGTGCTTGGCACCGCCTTCACCTGGTTCCTTATGCCCAGCCTGCTGCGCCTGGGCGAAGCACAACCTTCCATCGCACTCAACGAGGTTCCGGCATGAAGCGCCTGGGCATTACCGTCGGCTTCAGCGCATTCCTGCTGGCCAGCGCCTCGGCCCTGGCCGTGGCGCAAACACCTTCGGCATCGGTGCGGGTGGTGCCGGCGGAACTACGCCAACTGTCGCCGAGTATCTCGGTATCAGGGCAAGTGCAGAGCCACAGCACCGCCAGCCTCTCCGCCTCGGTTGAAGGCAACCTCGCCTGGATCGCCGATGTCGGCACCGTGGTCAAGGAAGGGCAGGTGGTAGCGCGCCTGGATACCGCGCAACTCTCCTTGCAGCGGGCCGAACTAAAGGCGCGCGTCACCCGCGCCGAAATCGCACTGAAGCAGGCGCAGCACGAATTCGAGCGCCTCTCCGCCGCTGGCGACGCCATCACCCGCGAGCAACTAGATCTTCAAGAGAACACGCGCGACCTCGCGCGCAGCGATCTCGAAATCGCCAAGGCCACCCAGCACGAACTGGAGGAGCGCCTGTCGCGCATGGAATTCCGCGCGCCGTTCAGCGGCGTGGTGGTGGAGCGGGTCAAGCGCGCTGGCGAATACGCAGCGGTGGGCGACGTAGTCGCGCGTCTCGGCGGCAACGGCGGCATGGAGATCCACCTGTTCCTGCCCCTGCGCCACGTGCGCGCCATCCGCCCCGGCAGCGTGGTGATCGTGCATGTCGACGGCACCACCACCAGCGCGCCGGTCAAGGCCATCGTGCCGGTAGGCGACGCCCTGTCGCAGAGCTTCGAAGTGGTGCTGGATGCCCAACGCATCGTACCGCTGCCGGCAGTAGGCGCACTGGTGCATGCCGAACTGCCGTTGGGTACCCCGCAACAACTGCTGGCGGTGCCGCGCGACGCTCTGATCATCCGCGCCGAGGGCATGACCGTGTTCCGCATCCGCAACGAAAAAGCCGAACGCGTCGCGGTCAAGCCCGGCATTGCCGACGGTGACTGGATCGCCGTGGACGGTCTGCTCACCCCGGGCGACAGCGTGGTGATCCGCGGCGGCGAATCGCTGCACGACCAGGACAAGGTCCAGATCGTCGCCGCGCCCCCGATCTAGAGCTTTATTCCGACTCGAGCAAGGAGTGACGAATGGCTGGAAAACAATGGATTGCGGTGGCTGTTGCGGCATGCCTGAGCGCTTGTGCCGCAGAGCAGACCACAGCGGCATCATCGAAGGCCGTGCTGGAGACCCGTTTCGCGGCGTTCAATCGGCATGATCTCGATGCGATCGTTGCGCTATACGCGCCGGATGCCGTGCTGATTTCTCCGGGTTTCTGTGCCGATCGTAGCGGCTCCGAAGGCGCCCGCCGGACTTATGGCGAACTGTTCCAGGCGTTTCCGGACATCACCGACGAGGTGACTGCATCGGTCATCGACGACGATCATATCGCGGTGCAATTCATCGCCCGCGCAGGCAAGCCCGGCGCAGGATTTTCGGTGCGCATCGCGAATTTCCTGACGCTTGAGCACGGACTGATCAAGCGTGACGTGACCTACTTCGATCCCAAGGGCCGTCCCTGCGGCTAACGCACGGCGCGCTGTCTTCACCGTCGCCCCCAAAATCCCGCACTCGTTTGGAGCCCACGGCATTCAGAGCTTCAGCTCTGCGGACGCGGCGCCGGCTTCATCTGGTTGTGCGGTGTTTGCTGTTGCGAAACCGGCGGAGGTTGCTGCGGATGCGGCAAGGGGTAGTTCGGGCCGATCTGCCGCTGCCCCTGCACGTTGTTGCGCCCCGACTGCTCGTTGCGGCGGTATCCGTAGTCGTTGCCGTAGCCCGGACGATTGCGCCCGTAGTTCTGCTCGAGGAAGATCACCTGGGGCGGCGGCGCGGCGACTTCCGGCTGGACTTCCGCGGTGGTATCCACAGGTGCTTGCGCTTGCTGCTGCACCGCCTGGCCGTAAGCGGGCAGGGTGCCGGTATCCCAGTTCCGCGCATACGCGAACTGCGCGTAGCGATTGCAGGCCGAAGCCTGCAGCTCCGGATACTCACCGTTCTGGTTGTTGTTCGCTGCCTCGTAACAGTTCTTTTGCAAGGCGTAGTAAGTCGCCTGATCCCGCGCGAATGCCGCCTGCTCCGCCGCAGCCTGCTCTTCCGCGCGCCGCGCGGCCAGGTTCAGATCCTCCGCCGACTGCTGCGGCGGGTTCATGGCCTGCTGTGCGTCCGGTGATGCCTGGTCCGCGTCCGTGGGAGATTCTTCAGCAGCAGCGGAATCCGCAGGCGTAGGGATTGCGGGCGCCGCGGCGGCGACCAGCGGCGCGGCGGATTTCGGTTGCACCAGGCGCTGCAGGCCGTAGGTGGCACCCGCGACCAGTGCTACGCCGGATACGGCATAGGCAACGTAGTCGATACCCCTTTTCAAGCCGGGACTCACCAGCAGCTCCAGGCGACCTGCCGCCGCCATGCAATTCGGCACACGCCTCCAAACATGATGTGGGCGCAAACCCTGTGGGGCAAGCGCCGCGGCGGCTCGGGGCTGGAGGGGAATCTGGTGGCCGCGGCGGAGGGATTCGGAGGAGATCACCGGGGAC
>JAQGNS010000105.1 GCA_028291705.1 Nevskia sp. | reverse complement strand
TGCTGGCCTGGCTGTTCGATCTGACACCGCAAGGCATCGTACGCACCGCCGACGCGCCGGCAACGGGCGAGTCACCGGCCGCCGTGCGCGAGCGGCAGGGTGTCGAGCGCAGGCTGAACTACCTGCTGGGCGCGCTGCTGTTGCTCGGCATCGTCTACGTGGCACTGGACCACACCATGCTGCGGCGCCCGGCCGCGAGCGCCGCGGACGGGTCGGCAGCCAGGTCCATCGCGGTGCTGCCGTTCGACAACCTCAGCCGCGACCCTGACAACGCCTATTTTGCCGAGGGCATCCAGGACCAGGTGCTGACGCAGCTGGCCAAGATCGGCGCGCTCAAGGTGATCTCGCGCACTTCGACGCAGCAGTACGCGGCCAAGCCGGGCAGCGTTGCCGAGATCGCCCGGCAGCTGGGCGTGGCCAACATCCTCGAAGGCAGTGTGCAGAAGGTCGGCGACGCGGTACGCATCAACGTGCAGCTGATCCGCGCCGACGGCGATTCGCATTTGTGGGCGGAGACCTACGACCGCAAGCTGGACAATATCTTCGGCGTGGAAAGCGAAGTGGCGCAAGCCATCGCGCAGGCGCTGAACGCGAGGCTCACTGGAGCGGAGAAGCAGGAGCTGGCGGTGCTGCCGACCGCCAATGCACAAGCATGGGACGCCTATCTGCATGGACGCGTGCTGTTCGAGCGCGGGGAGTTGCTGGCCGACGAGAATGAAGCAATCCGTTCGCTGGAAACCGCCGTGCGCCTCGATCCGGATTTTGCGCTGGCCTGGGCGCTGCTGTCGGAGGTGCATGCCTCGCAGAACATCGAGTTCCACGATACTTCGGCCACCGGACATCAGGCGGCGCACGAGGCCTTGCAGCAGGCGCTGCGGCTGCGTCCCGATGCGCCGGAGACGCAGCTTGCCCAGGCTTATTACGATTTCTGGGTGGCGCGTGACTACGACGGTGCCCGGCGGCTCTTCGAGCAGGCCCGCCAGAAGACGCCGAACAATGCCGAGATCCACACCGCCCTGGCGCTGATCGCGCGGCGCCAGGGGCGTTGGGACGAGAGCCTGGCCAGCTTCGACCAGGCGATTACACTGGACCCGCGCAACCTGGAAACCCTGACGCAGGCCGTCGCCACGGCAGCCGGCGTGAGGAACTTCCCGCTGGCA
The DNA here is from genome assembly GCA_028291705.1 of Nevskia sp. GTDB lineage: Bacteria > Pseudomonadota > Gammaproteobacteria > Nevskiales > Nevskiaceae > Nevskia. The sequence goes on along the minus strand of JAQGNS010000105.1, from coordinate 8,322 downwards.
TTCAAGTACCTGGACCGGGTGCAGGATGCGGCGCCGAACGACCACACGACCCTCCTGTTCCAGGCCAGGACCTACCAGGCGCAGGGCCGTCTCGACCAGGCCGAGCCCCTGCTGGCAAAACTCGCCGCCGATACGGGTCTCACCGTGGTGTCTTCCATGAGCACGCAGCGGCTGCTGCAACATCGCTATGCGGACGGTGCGGTGCTGATGCGGCAGTACATCGGCAAGCTGGAGGCAGCACAGAGCATGGAGCGAAGCCTGTATTCGTTTTACCTGGCGGAGTTTCAAAGACTCGCCGGCGATACGGCCAGCGCCAACGCGAGCTACCACTCGTCACTCGATGCCGGGGCCGCCGCACTGCGTGAACAGGCCGGCAACGGCGACCTGCTTAACCTGTTGGCGCTGATCCAGGCGCGGCTGGGCGATCGGGCCGCTGCGCGTGCCTATCATCAACAGGCGCTGAAGGGGATACCCTCCGGCGGCGATGCGCTGCTCGCCGCCAGTGCGCAAAACACGCTGGCACGAATCGAAGCGCAGTTCGGCAACAAGGATGCGACGATCGCGGCCTTGCAGCGCATGCGCACACTTTCCGATGTCGCCACGGTGACCAAGCCGCTGATCAATCCGGTGACGTTGGGGCTTGACCCCGAATGGGACGCCCTGCGCGGCGATCCGCGCTTCCAGGCGCTGGCTGCCGACACCGCGCCGGCGACCAAGGAATCAGGCACACCATGAGCGACAAGCCTGACCCAAAGAGATCATTCTTCGCCGAGTTGACGCGGCGTAACGTCTACAAGGTCGGGGCAATGTACGCCGTCGCCGGCTGGCTGCTGGTGCAGATCGTCACCCAGGTGTTTCCGATCTTCCACGTCAGCGAGCTGATGCAGCGGATCCTGGTGCTGGCCGTCGTCGCCGGCTTTCCGGTGGCGCTGGTGCTGTCGTGGATCTATGAGCTGACGCCGCAGGGCATCGTCAGGACCGACGAGGTGGCGCCCGATGCTTCGGTGACGCGCGCCACCGGGCAGAAGCTCAACCGCGCCATCATCGGCGTACTGAGCCTGGCGGTTCTGGTGCTGCTGGCGCGGCTGCTCTGGCCGCACGCGGAGACCGCACCGGCGCCGCAAGCAGCGGCGGTGGGCGGCGACAAATCCATTGCCGTGCTGCCGTTCGAGAACCTGTCGGACGACAAGGCCAATGCCTACTTCGCTTCCGGCATCCAGGACGAGATCCTGACCAAGCTGGCCAAGATCGGCGCGCTCAAGGTGATCTCGCGCACCTCCACCGCGCACTACGCCAGCAGCCCGGACAACCTGCCGGAGATCGCCCGGCAACTGGGCGTGGCCAACATCCTCGAAGGCAGCGTGCAGAAGGTGGGTGATGCGGTGCATGTCAACGTGCAGCTGATCCGTGCGATCAGCGACGATCACCTGTGGGCCGAAACCTACGACCGCAAGCTGGACAACATCTTCGGCGTGGAGGGCGAAGTCGCCGGGGCCATCGCCGAGCAGCTCAATGCCCGGCTCAGCGGCGCGGAGCAGAAGGCGCTGGATCTGAGGCTGACCGGCAACCCGCGGGCCTACGACCTCTACTTGCGCGGACGCGCCGCGTTTGCCGACGATCAGAGCGTTGCCGGCTACAAGCGGCTGGCCGCCACGATGGCGGAAACCACCGGGATCGATCCGCAATTCGCCCAGGCCTGGGCCGAGCAGTCGATCGCCGCCGGCTACCTCTACTTCAATGGCATCGAGCAGCAGACCTACACGCCGGAACTGGTCCGGACCACCGCCGAAACCGCGATCCGCCTGCAGCCCGACCTGCCCTTGGCGCGGCAGGCGCTGGGCGCCTACCTGTATCGCGTCAAGCACGACTTTCCGGCGGCGCAATCCGAGCTGGAAGCCGCACTGGCACTGGCACCGAACGACGTCGGCATCCTCTCCATGCTCGGCTGGGACGAACGCCGCCAGGGGCATTTCGAACAGGCTCTGGCGCACCTGGAGAAAGCGGCCGAGCTCGACCCGCACAATGCGCAGCTGTTCTCCTCCATCGGCGGCGAGACCCTGCTTGGTATGTGGCGCTGGGACGAAGCGCAGATATGGCTGGACCGCGCACTGGCGCTGACGCCGAACGACCCGCTGACCCGCATGTACAAAATCCTGGGGCGACAGAGGGAAGGCCGCATCGAGGACGCCGCGAAGCTGCTGGGCGAGAAGCCGGCGGCCGGCGAGGATCCCGTGATCTCCTTCATCCGCATCGAACAGCGCCTGCTCGAGCACCGCTACGAGCAGGCCATTGCCGAAAGCACGCCGGTACTGGCGCGGCCGCAAGCCGAACTGGAAGGCTTTGGTCCGCTGCTGCGGCGCGACCTGGGCATCGCCCAGCTGCGTGCCGGCCGGGCCGCGGACGCGCGTGCCACCTTCGCGCGGTTGATCGACGATGTCAGCCCGGATGGCGCCGACCGCGTCGACGACTCGCTGCGGCCGATGCTGCTGGCGGTCGGCTATGCCGGCACCGGCGACATGCGCAGGGCGGTCGCGCAGGCCCGGCATGCCACGGACTTGTACCGTGACGATCACATCTGGCTGGCGCGGGTGGTCGAATCGCAGGCGCAGGTACAGGCCTGGGCTGGCGACCGGAACGGCGCCATGGCGACTCTGCAGGCCCTGCAGGGCACCTATGGCGCCAGCCCCCCGTCGCAAATGAAGCTCGACCCCATGTGGGATCCGCTGCGTGACGACCCACGCTTCCAGAAGCTGCTGGCCGGGAATCACGCTTGAATACCAGGCCATCCTTCTTCTCGGAATTGAAACGTCGCAACGTCTACAAGGTCGGCGCGATGTACGGCGTGGCCGGCTGGCTGCTGGTGCAGGTGGCAACGCAGGTGTTCCCCTTCTTCGACATTCCGAACTGGGTGGTACGGGTGGTGGTGATCGCCATCGTCGCCGGATTCCCGGTGGCGCTGGTGCTGTCGTGGATCTACGAGCTGACGCCGCAGGGCATCGTCAAGACCGACGAAGTCGCGCCGGATACGTCCATCACCGGCAGCACGGGGCACAAGCTCAACCGCATCATCATCGCCACACTCAGCGTGGCTGTGATGGTGCTGCTGGGGAAGGTGTTCTGGCCGAATGCGCTCTCCGGCAAGCCGGCGACGACGGTACAGGTCAGCGGCGACAAGTCCATCGCGGTGCTGCCCTTCGCCAATCTCAGCAGTGATCCGGACAATGCTTTCTTCGCCGACGGCATGCAGGACGAGATCCTGACCAAGCTGGCCAAGGTGAGCGCGTTGCGCGTGATCTCGCGCACTTCGACCCAGCAGTACGGCGCCAAGCCCGGCAATCTGCCGGAGATCGCCAGGCAGCTGGGTGTGGCCAATATCCTGGAAGGCAGCGTGCAAAGGGCCGGCGACGCGGTGCACATCAACGTGCAGCTGATCCACGCCGACGGCGACCGCCACCTGTGGGCGGAAAGCTACAACCGCAAACTCGACGACATGTTCGGCGTCGAGGGCGAGGTGGCGCAGGCGGTGGCGGAAGCGCTGAATACGAAACTGAGCGGCGCCGAGCAGGAAGCGGTAGCCGACAAACCGACTTCCGACCCCGATGCCTACCAGGCCTATCTGCGCGGCCGCGCCGCCATCGGCGCCGACTACTCGGTCGGCACCAACGAGCGCGCGCTGGCGTATTTCAGCGAAGCGGTGCAGCGCGACCCGAAATTCGCGCTGGCCTGGGCCCAGATCGCCCTGGCGCGCAGCGTGCTGTACTTCGACGGCTGGGACCTCGCGCACAACACCGCCGGCGCGATCCGCGAAGCGGCGGAGACGGCGCTGCGGCTGAAGCCGGACTCCGGCGAAGCCCTGCTCGCCCACGGCTACTACCTGTACCGGGTCGAGCGTGACTACGACGGAGCGATGCGCGACTTCCAGCAGGCCCTGGCCAAGCTGCCGAACGACCGCGACGTGATGGAAGGCATGTTTCTGGTCCAGCGCCGCATGGGCAAATGGGACGAGGCCATCGCTGTTTCCACGGAACTGATCCGGCGCAATCCCAAGGACGTCGGCACGACCACTCCGATGGGCTGCGAGGGCCTCAACTACCTGCGCCGCTTCGACGAGGCGCGCGCCTATCTCAACCAGGCCCTGGCGATCAGCCCCGACGCGGCCAACACCCTGGGCTGCTTGGCGATGATCGAGCAGGCCCAGGGTCGGCTCGATGCCGCCGAGGCTCTCCTGGCCCGCGCCCACATCAGCCTGCAGGACCTTTCGGGCTTCGTGAAAATCCAGCAGGTGATGTATCGGCGCGACTTCCGCAAGGCAGCGTCCATGATCGAGGCCTCGTTGCCCCGGGAGGGGACGCCGCTCTCCGCCCAGGACCTGCAGAACCTGGTCGCCCTGGGTTACGCCAGGAAATGGCTGGGTGACAGCGCCGGCGCGCGTGCCGCGTTCGAGCGCGCGGCGCTCACCCTGTCCGAAAGCCCGGATGTCATGGAGCACGTCGAGCTGATCGGTCACCAGACCCTGGCCCTGGCCTACACCGGGCTGGGCCGCAACGACGAGGCGCTGGAGGCGGCACGCATCGGCGTGGAACTCAACGCCGGCGATGCCATCAAGCTGCCGACGGCGCTGGCCGCGCAAGCCCAGGTCTACGCCCAGCTCGGCCAGGCGGATGCCGCCATCGCCCTGCTGCCGCGCCTGTTGCAGATGCCGGCCGGTCTCACCCCGGCGCTGCTGGCGCAGGACCCGATGTGGGACCCGATCCGCAAGGACCCGCGTTTCCAGAAGCTGGCCGGAGCCAGTGCGATATGAACGATTCCACACACGGCGACAGCCCGCGCGAACCGTCGCCCGCTTCGTCTTATACCTCGCCGGAGCCCCTGGAGCTGGCGATGGAAGCACTCGCCACCGGCACGGCGCCGGATGAGACGGCGCGCACCCTGCTGCAACGACAGACGCGGCTGGTGGAAATGCAGATCCAGCAGATCCACCTGCGGCGCTGGCTGGTGGGGTGCCTGATGTTCGCGATGACGCTCGGCTTCGGCGCGTTGTTGTGGAACGCCTCACGCGACCACAGCGTGGTGATCGAGTCCTTCTCCACGCCGCCGGATCTGGAGACGCAGGGGCTGGGCGGCGAAACCCTGGCGGGGCTGCTGCTCGACCGCCTCTCGGCGATGGACACGCAGACCGACAGCCTGCGCGCCCGCGACACGCTGAGCAACGCCTGGTCCGGCGACATCAAGGTGGAGATTCCCAATACCGGCGTGTCCCTCGGCCAGGTGGATCGCAGCCTGCGCCATTGGCTCGGGCACCAGACGCGCATCGAAGGCGGCGTCTACCATCGCGGCGGCCAGATCGTGCTGACCGCGCGCTCCGACGGCGGGGCGCACAGCTTCACCGGCGTGCCGGCGGAGATGGACAAGCTGTTGCAACAAGCCGCCGAAGCGCTGTTCGCCGACACCCAGCCCTACCTGTTCAGCAAGTACCTGGAACAGCACGGACGCATGGATGAGGCCTTGGCGGTGGCGCGCAAGGGAGCCGTCGCAGGCTCGGACGAAGAGCGCGCCTGGTGTTACGCCCAGGTCTCCAACCTGCTCGGCTACCAGGATCTGCCCGGTGCGGTCGCTGCCGCGCGCAGCGCCCTCGAGATCGATCCGCAGAACGGCCTGGCCTACCTCAACCTCTCCACCCCGGAAACGCTGCTCGGCCACGACGAGGACGGCGTGCGCGATGGGCGCGACGGCGCCGTGCTGCTCAAGTCCGGCCGTGGCGGCCTGTCCGCGCTCGGCGTGGTCTTCGGCACCGTCAACGAAGCCATCGTCGATGACTTCACGGGGGACTTCATCGACGCCGCGGCCCTCTATCGCGGCCCCGCCTCGAAGGTCACCTATCAGGGATACGACCGGCTGATACCGGCCCTGGTCTCCTATGAACTGGCCAGGAACCACGACGTCAGCGCTTCGCGCGCAGTCGCCGGCCAACTGTCCGACCCGGAACTGGTCGGTTTCGCCAGCCTCACCGGCGACGCCATCGTGCCGGCCTACGAACGCAGCGCGACGCTGGCGGATTGGCCGACGGCACTGGCCGATCTGGACCAGATCAGGGCAACGACCACGGGGCGAGGCTACCTGGGCCCGGTCATCGATCTGCACCTGCTGGCGCCGCGCCGCGCCGTCGCACTGGCGAAGAGCGGCCGCGTCGCCGAAGCCACGCAGCTCGCCGCCAGCCTGCCGATGGACTGCTATCGCTGCGTGCGGGCCCGCGGCGCGGTGGCCGCCATCGCCGGCGATGCGGCGGCCAGCGACCGCTGGTTCGGCGAGGCGGTGAAGCAGGCGCCTTCGCTGACGTTCGCCTACTCCGAATGGGGTGAGGCCAAATTGGCGCGCGGCGACGATGCGGGCGCGATCACCTTGTTCGAACAGGCGCGGGAGAAAGGCCCGCACTGGGCCGAGCCGCTCAAGTTCGAAGGGGACGCCCTGGTGCAACAAGGCAAGGCCGCCGATGCGCTGAGGCGCTATGCCGCCGCAGCCGAACGCGCGCCGCGCTGGGGCGGACTGCAACTGGCCTGGGGACGGGCACTGAATGCCCTGGGGCGCAAGGCCGAGGCGCAGGAGAAATATCTGGCAGCGGCGGATATGGACCTGTCGGCGGCGGAACGGGTTGCGTTGCAAGGCCTGTCTGAAAATCGGCGCTAGCGGTCTGGTCGGGCGGGCTCTTCTTTGTCTCGCTGCGAGGTCTGACATCTTGTCGTAGCGGCGCAGTCCCGGATAGCGCCAGGCGCCTACCGGGCTACGGGGTTTGCTGCAAGGCTTGTCGTCCCGCAACGTCGTGGAGATCGAATCAAGAAAGCGCTGACTGGTCCGAGCGCGGCAATGCATCGGCCAGATCCTTCGCTGCGCTCAGGATGACAGCAACTTGAATTTGCCGAGACGACGAAAAGGCGACGGCAATAAAAAAGCGGCCGCGCATCGCTGCGCGGCCGCCTTGATTTACCGCTTGCCGATCAGTTCAGCAGGATCTTGAACTCGACGCGGCGGTTCTGCGCACGGCCCGCTTCGGTGTTGTTGGACACCAGCGGCTTGGTCTCGCCGAAGCCCTGCGTCATCATGCGGCCGGCATCGATGCCCTTGCCGATCAGGTACTGGCGGACCGACTCAGCGCGCTGCTGCGACAGGGTCAGGTTGAACGCCGGGGTACCGGTGCTGTCGGTGTGGCCGCTGATCTCGACGTGGATGTTCGGCTGGCCCTTGAGCGCCGAGGCAATGCCGTCGAGCACCTTGGTGGCCTGGCCGGTGAGCACGGCGGAGCCGGTCTCGAAGTTCACGTTCTGCAGCACGATGGTCTGCTCGATGGCGCAACCCTTGGCATCGACCTGCACGCCGGCCGGGGTGTTCGGGCACTGGTCCGCGTCATCCGGCACGCCGTCGCCGTCGGCATCATTGCCGTTCTCGACCGGGCAGCCCTTCTCGTCAACCTTGGTACCGGCAGGCGTACCCGGGCACTGGTCGAGGTTGTCGGGAACGCCGTCGCCGTCGGAGTCGGCCACGCAGTCTTTGCGGCCGGTGACCGGGTTGACCACGGCCAGGGCGCATTCCGGCTGGACCGGGGTGGCGGACTGGTGCGGCTTGAAGAACGGGGTCAGCGGAATCTGCAGACCGACCGTGAAGTGGACGTCCCACAGGGTGCTCTGGTTGTCCACCGACTTGCCGTTGTCGAGCTGGCCGACCACGCCGGCTTCGGTGCGCACCGCCCAGCCCCAGTCCCAGCTACCGACATGCAGCGGGAACAGCAGGCCGGCGCCGGCGTCGAGGCCGAAGTGGTTGTGCTTGGAGCCGCGCACGTCGTCGAGGACGTAGCCGGGGCCGCCCAACACGTAGGGCTTGAAGTTCGGCAGGTATTTCTGGTTGAAGCCGAACAGGCCGAAGTCGTAGACGTAGTTGGCGAAGACGCCGTTCTGGTAGTCGTCGTTGCCGTCAATGTCGCGCTTGCGGCTGAGGCCGTAGTAATTCAGTTCCACCGCGCCGTGCTCGGTCAGCGGAATGCCGCCGCCGACGTTGAAGCCGAGGCCGTTGTTGGAATCGCGGCTGCCGTCGCTGAGTTCGTAGACGAACGAGCCGGTGGCGTACGGAATGTCATAGCCGTCGGTATTGACGGCCGCCGCCTGTTGCGCCCACAGCGCACCGGCAGCAAAGAAACCCCACAGTAACTTACGCATCTAGTTTTTCCCCTCTCCGGTGGACTGATTTTTTCCCTGCAGCACTGTCATTCTAACGGAAGCGGCGCAAGCCTCACACTCGTCCTTTGTAAATGACAGGTAAAAAGAGCCTAATGCC
>JAQGNS010000088.1 GCA_028291705.1 Nevskia sp. | reverse complement strand
GTGATGCTGCTGCTGGCCGCCCTGCAACTGGGCCTGCTCCTCTGCCTGGAACTGGGCAACTTCCCCTACGTCAGCCTCGCCGCGCTCACCGTGCTGGCGGGCGGCTGGATCTGGGACGGGCTGGGGCAGCGCGCCCGGCGGCGCGAGCAGGCGCTCGGCGCCCTGCCGCTGCGCCTCTACTACGACCGCGACTGCGCTTTCTGCCTGAAACAGTGCCTGCTGCTGCGCACCTTCCTGATCCTGCCGCGCGCCGAGATCGTGCCGGCGCAGGACTCCCCGCGCGCCCGCGCGCTGCTGGAAGCCAACCGCTCCTGGGTCATCATCGACCACGACGACCACGCCTACCTGAAATGGCCGGCCTTCGTGCTGCTGCTGCGCCGCTCGCCCCTGTTCGCCTGGAAGGGCTGGCTGCTCTCCGGCGGCTGGGCGGTGACCCCGGGGAACGCCCTGTACGATTTCGTCGGCCGCCGCCGCGGCTCGCTGGGCAAGCTCTCCGGCGCGCTGCTGCCCTATCGTGAGGCCGCGTTTGAAGGCGGACGTTTCATGCAGGGCCTGGCCGGATTTTTCCTGTTCACCGTGCTGGCCTGGAACCTGTGCACCGTGCACTGGCTGCCGCAACTGCTGCAACGGGCCCTGACGCCGCCGCTGCGGCTGCTGCGCATCGACCAGCAGTGGAACCTGTTCGCGCCGGCACCCTCGAAGGAAGACGGCTGGTTCGTGTTTCCCGGCGAACTGGCGGACGGCACCCAGCTCGACGTGCTGCGCCCGCAGCATTCCGGCGTCAGCTACGACAAGCCGGCAACCATCTCAGGCAGCTACCCGGACAGCCGCTGGCACCAGTACGAGGAAAACCTCTGGCTGCCGCAGTACGCCAACAACCGCCCCTACTTCGGCCGCTACCTGTGCCGCCAGTGGAACAGCGCGCACCCGGCGCAACAGGCGCTGAAGGGCTTCAAGATGATCTACATGCTGGAACTGTCGCCGCCGCCCGGGCAAGCGCCCGCCGCGGTGGAGCAGCGCATCCTGTGGCGGCAGGAATGCGGCAGCGATCCGGTCCCTGGTTCGGATGGGATCATCCCGCTGCACGCCAACTGAAGCCGCCGCAACCATCACCGCTTTTGTAGGGCGGCCTGTGGCCGCCGCTGCGCCGCAACCCGATGTAAAAAGCCGGCGGCCACTGGCCGCCCTACAGTTCACTCTTAAAGTGAAAGGAAACACGCTTTGATCGACATCGGCGCCAACCTCGCGCACGACAGCTTCGACGCGGACCGCGAGGCGCTGCTGCAACGCGCCTGGGACGCCGGCCTCGAAGCCATCATCGTCACCGGCAGCAGCGCCGCCAGCAACGAGCAGGCGCTGGAGCTGGCGCGCGCCCATCCCGGCCGGCTCTACTCCACCGCTGGTCTGCACCCGCACCACGCCAACGAGTGGGACGAAACGCTGGCCGCGCGCATCGCCGAACTGGCCCGCGAGCCGCAGGTGGTGGCGCTGGGCGAATGCGGCCTCGACTACTTCCGCAACTACTCGCCGCACGAAGACCAGCGCCGCGCCTTCATCGCGCAACTGGGCCTGGCGGTGCAGGCGGACAAGCCGGTCTTCCTGCACCAGCGCGACGCGCACACCGATTTTCACGCCATCCTGCGCGATTACCGCCGCGCCATTCCCGGCTGCGTGGTGCACTGCTTCACCGACAACGCCGAAGCGCTCGACGCCTACCTGGCGCTGGACTGCTACATCGGGATCACCGGCTGGGTCTGCGACGAACGCCGCGGCCTGGGCCTGCGCGAACTGGTAAAGCGCATCCCGGCGGAGCGTCTGCTGCTCGAAACCGACGCGCCCTACCTGTTGCCGCGCAACCTCAAGCCTTCACCGAAGGATCGGCGCAACGAGCCGGCTTATCTGCCGTGGGTGCTGCGGGCCATCGCCGAAGTGCGCGGCGATGACGCCGCCCACCTGGCAGCGCAAACCGCCGCCAACACGCGGCGACTGTTCGGGATTGAGCCGATGAGGTGAGGCCGCACCGCCGCGAGGCGGTGCGGCCTCAGGCCTAAAGCTTCGGTAGCCGCAACACCTGCCCCGGATAAATCTTGTCCGGGCTCTTCAGCATCGGCTTGTTGGCTTCGAACACCGCCGGGTACTTGTTGGCGTCGCCGTAATGTTCCTTGGCGATCTTCGACAGGTTGTCGCCGGACTTGACCGTGTAGAACGCCGCGTCAGTCTGGCCAGGCGCTTCCTTGGACGGATCGACCGCCTCCGGCGCCGCCGCCGCGGTGCTGGTGCCGCCGGCACCGGCGCCCGCCTCGATCTTCAGCTTGTCCACCACCTGGTCGACGCCGCTGAGATTGCCCACCGCGAGGATCGCTTTTTCCTTCTCCGCCTGGTCGGGCACGTTGCCGAACAGGATGCAGGTCTTGCCGTCCCAGGAGATGAACAGCTTGTCGATCTTCAGGTTCAGCGCCTTGATATGCTCGACCAGGCTCTCCGCAGTAGGCGGCTTGCCGCCCGCCAACGCTTCCCCGGCCGTCTTGATGAAGCTGAACAGACCCATGGCACTACCTCCGTGTGGTGGATGCGACGCGGGTTCAGCTTAGCCCATCGGCGATGACTTCAATATGGCACTTCACAGCCCAGTCGGAGCAAGCCGGGAAGCGCTGCGCGCTTCCCGGGTTACGCCACTTACTGTCCGTCCGTGACAGCGCCCTTGCTGGCGCTGCTCACCAGGCGCGAATACTTGCCCAGCACGCCACGGGTGTAACGCGGCGCAGGTTGCTTCCAGCCGGCGCGGCGCTTGGTCAGTTCCTCTTCGGAAACATTGACCTGGATCAGCAGTTGGTGCGCGTCGATGGTGACGGAGTCACCCTCGTTGATCAGCGCGATGTTGCCGCCGTCGAAAGCTTCCGGGGCAACGTGGCCGACCACCATGCCCCAGGTACCGCCGGAGAAACGGCCGTCGGTGATGAGGCCGACACTGTCGCCGAAGCCCTTGCCGATCAGGGCTGAGGTCGGTGCCAGCATCTCGCGCATGCCGGGGCCGCCCTTCGGGCCTTCGTAGCGGATCACCAGCACGTCGCCGTGCTGAATCTGGTCGGCGAGGATGGCCTTCATTGCCGCGTCCTCGGAATCGAACACCCGCGCCGGGCCGGTGATGACCGGATTCTTCAGGCCGGTGATCTTGGCGACGCAGCCTTCCGGCGCCAGGTTGCCCTTGAGGATGGCGAGGTGGCCCTGCTTGTACATCGGCTTGTCGATCGGGCGGATCACGTCCTGGCCGGCCGGCGGCTGGGCCGGCACATGCTTCAGCGTTTCGGCGATGGTCTCGCCGGTGATGGTCAGGCAGTCACCGTGGATCAGGCCGGCTTCGAGCAGCATCTTCATCACCTGCGGGATGCCGCCGGCGCGGTGCAGGTCGGTGGCGACGTATTTGCCGGAGGGCTTGAGGTCGCACAGCACCGGCACCTTCTGGCGCATGCGCTCGAAGTCGTCGATGGTCCAGGGCACGCCGGCCGCGTGGGCGATGGCCAGCAGGTGCAGCACGGCATTGGTGGAGCCGCCGGTGGCCATCACCACCGCCACCGCGTTCTCCAGGCTCTTCCGCGTGACGATGTCGCGCGGCAGGATCTGCTTCTTGATGGCGTTGACCAGGGCCTTGGCGGACTGCGCCACCGAGTCGCCCTTTTCAGGATCGGGGTTGGCCATGGTGGAGGAGGCCAGCAGCGACAGGCCGATCGCCTCGATGGCGCTGGACATGGTGTTGGCGGTGTACATGCCGCCGCAGGCGCCGAAGCTGGGGCAGGCGTTCTTCTCGATGCCGTCGAAGTCTTCCTTGCTCATCTTGCCGGCGCTGAAGGCGCCCACCGCTTCGAACGGCGAGACGATGGTCAGGGCCTGCCCTTTCCAGTTGCCCGGCTTGATGGTGCCGCCGTAGCAGAAGATGGCCGGGATGTTCATGCGCAGCATGGCGATCATGGCGCCGGGCATGTTCTTGTCGCAGCCGCCGATGATCAGCACGCCGTCCATGAACTGCGACTGCACCGCAGTCTCGATGGCGTCGGCGATGACTTCGCGCGAGACCAGCGAGAACTTCATGCCCTCGGTGCCCATGGCGATGCCGTCGGTGACGGTGGGGAAGCCGAAGGTCTGCGGCATGGCACCGGCTTCGCGCAGGCCGGTTTCGGCGCGCACGGCGAGCGGCCCGATGCCGGCATTGCAGGGATTCATGGTGGAGTGGCCGTTGGCGACGCCGACGATGGGCTTGTCGAAGTCCGCGTCGGTGAAGCCGACGGCGCGCAGCATGGCGCGGTTGGGGGAACGGGACACGCCTTCGGTGATCGTCCGGCTGCGGCGGTTGTCGCTCATCGTCACTGGTCCTTGCAAATAAAAAGGGCCCCGCCGTGAAGCGGGGCCCGTATTTTAGGCGCTCGGACCGGAAAACGCGTCTTTTCAAGCCTACTTGGGCTGCGGCACCAGGCGCAGGTAGGGTTTCAGCGCCTTCCAACCATTGGGGAACAGCTTGTGGGCATCCTCGTCCTTGACCGAGGGGACGATGATCACGTCCTCGCCCTGCTTCCAGTTCACCGGGGTGGCCACCTTGTGCTTGTCGGTGAGCTGCAGCGAATCGATGACCCGCAGCACCTCGTCGAAATTGCGGCCGGTGCTGGCCGGATAGGTGATGGTCAGGCGGATCTTCTTGTTCGGGTCGATGATGAACAGCGAGCGCACGGTGAAGGTGTCGCTGGCGTTGGGGTGGATCATGCCGTACAGGGTGGAGACCTTGCGGTCGGCATCGGCGATCATCGGGAAATTGACCGCGTGGCCCTGGGTTTCCTCGATGTCCTTGGACCAGCCCTCGTGTGCGCCCAGCGCGTCGACCGACAGGCCGATGGCCTTGACGCCGCGCTTGTCGAATTCAGGCTTGAGCTTGGCGGTGTAGCCCAGCTCGGTGGTGCAGACCGGGGTGTAGTCCTTGGGGTGCGAGAACAGCACGCCCCAGGAGCTGCCCAGCCAGTCGTGGAACTTGATCTTGCCCTGGGTGGTTTCCGCTTCGAAATCGGGGGCGATATCGCCGAGTTGCAGTGCCATGGTATTCCTCCTTGGTGAACATCCTGTTCATCGCGAACGTCCTGTTCAAGATACCGGCCGTCCATGACCGGACTGCTTAAACAAGCGAACTCAAAACAGGCTATCAGAACGGTCTATCATGCGTTGTCCTTAGAACGAATCAAGCCATAAGCTCAGATCGATTCGCGTCGCCCACATTCCGCGTCTGCAGCCAGTAGCGCAGCGACAAGCCAATCGAAGCCGCGCCGAGCCCGGCGGTGAGGCCCCACCACAGGCCGCCCGGCCCCATGCCGCCGCGGAACGCCAGCCACCACGCCACCGGCATGCCGACCAGCCAGTAGGACACCAGGGTAATCAGCATCGGCAGCCGCGTGTCCTTGACCCCGCGCAGGGCGCCGTTGGCGGTGGCCTGGAGGCCGTCGAAGAACTGGAAGGCGGCGGCCAGCAGCATGAAGTAGGTCGCTTCCGCCGCGATGCCGGCGTCCGCAGTGTAGAAGCCCGCGATGACCCCGCCGAACAGGGCCATGATGGCCGCGTTGGAGGCCGCATTGCCCAGCCCCAGACCCATGCCGACGAAGCCGCGGAAGCGCGCCGCACGGTGCTCGCCCGCACCGGCGGCATGGCCGACACGCACGGTGGTGGCCAGGGCCACGCCCACCGGGATCATGAACACCATCGAGGCGAAGTTGATCGCCACCTGGTAGGCCGCCACCGTGGTGTCGCCAAACTCCGCCATCAGCATCGCTGCCGTCACGAACAAGCCGGCCTCCGCCAGCAGGATCAGGCCGATGGGGGTGCCGATACGCAGGATTTCGCGCACGCCCTCGGCACAGCCGGCTCCATTGGCGCTGGCCTGCATCACCTCGCGCAGGCCGGAGCGACGGTCGAACTGCCATTGCAACACGCCGGCCATGGCCAGGCTGGACACGGTGGTGGCGACGCCGCAGCCCGGCGCACCCAGGCGCGGCATGCCGAAGTGGCCGAACAGCAGCAGCCAGTCCAGCACCGCGTTGCACAGCAAGCCCACCAGCCCGGCATAGAGAATCGGCCGCACCTGCCCCAAGCCCTCGGCGGAAAAGCGCAGGGTGAACCACAGGCTCAGGCCGAAGCCGCTGCCGGAGAGGGCGCGCACGAAGGTGATGGCGAGGTCCGTGGTCAGCGGGTCCAGGTTGAGCTGCCGCAGCGCCGGCGCCGCGCTCAGGTTGAGCAGCAGCACCCACACCGCGCCCGCGATCCAGGCGAAGCGGCGCGCCTTGCGGATGAAGGCGCCGATGTCGGCCTGCGGCCGCCCTGCGCCGACCATGTGCGCCACCACCGGCGAGCAGGCCATGAACAGGCCCATGAACAGCACGAAGAAGATGACGTTGAAGTTGACGCCCACCGCCACCGCCGCCAGCGCCTGCGCGCCGAGCCGCCCGGCGAAGATGGTGTCGATGGCGCCCATGCCGACGCCGGCCAGCTGCGCGGCGATCAGCGGCAGCGCCAATTTGAGGTTGGCGCGGATCTCCGTGCGGACGGCGGCGCTGACGGGACTGGAGGACGGCTGGGACATGACAGGTGGATTTTCTTGCACCGGATTGGGGCCCGGTACCGGGGCGCAATGATAAGCCAGTGGGACAAGCGCCGCCCCGTACAGCTACGATAAGCCGCAACCAGAACAGGCAGAAAACGCCGTTGATTCAGACAGAAACCAAATTCACCAATGTCGGCAATGACCGCGTGGCCTACCAGGTTTTCGGTGAGGGCCCGCGCGACCTGGTCTTCTCCAGCGGCCTGTGGAGTCACCTCGACCTGCAGCTGGAGGAGCCCGCCTATGCGCGCATCAACCGCCATATCGCTTCGTTCTGCCGGCTGATCCGCTTCGACCGCCGCGGTTCCGGCGTCTCCGACCCGCGGCCCGATGACGGCGGCTCCATCGACCAGCACTGGGCGCAGGATCTTCTCGCCGTGCTCGAGGCCACCGGCATGAAGGCGCCAGTGCTGGCCGGGACGGTGGATGCCGGACCGCTGATCCTGAAGTTCGTGGAAAAGTACCCGCAACGCTGCTCCGGACTGATTCTGGCCGGCACCACCGCCAGCCTGCTGCAGGCCGAGGGTTACCCGCAGGGCCATCCGCCGAAGGCGGCGCAGCAGTTGTTGGAGGTGGTGGCCGAAAAATGGGGCAGCGAGGAATTCGCCGCGCTGTGGGTGCCGAGCCAGGCGCAGAACCCGTCGGTGATGCGCTGGTTTGCCAAGCTCCAGCGCGCCATGGCTTCACCGCGCAAGGTGGTGGAGAATCTGCGCGAAAGCCAGCTCATCGACGCACGCCATCTGCTGCCGGGCGTGCGCGTGCCGACGCTGGTTCTGGGCCGGCGCGACGCCAGAATGTTCACCGCGGCGCAGTCGCGCTACCTCGCCGAGCACATCCCCGGCGCGCAGTACGTCGAACTGTCCGGCGGCGACGGCGACTTCGCCTGGGATGGGGCTGAACAATACCTGGGCCTGGTGGAGGAATTCATCACCGGCCAGCGCCGCGGCAGCCAGCCGGAACGGATGCTGGCCACCGTGCTGTTCACCGACATGGTCGACTCCACCCGCCTCGCCGCCAAGATCGGCGACGCCGCCTGGCGCCAGCTGCTCGACCGCCACGACCAGGCCGTGCGCGGCCAGATCGAACGTTACGGCGGCCGCCTGGTCGATTCCGCTGGCGACGGCGCGCTGTCCATCTTCAACTCGCCCGGCAACGCCATCGACTGCGCCCATGCACTGCATGTTGAACTGAAGGAACTGAATCTCAAGATCAAGATCCGCGCCGGCCTGCACATCGGCGAACTGGAACTGCGCGAGGACGGCCGCGTCGGCGGCACCGCCGTGCACATCGGCGCACGGGTGCTGGGACTGGCCCATGGCGGCGACGTGCTGGTATCGCGCACCGTGCGCGATGTGCTGATCGGATCGCACTACAAGTTCAAGGAACGCGGCATCCATGAGCTGAAGGGCGTGCCGAGCAAATGGCCGCTGTATTCGGTGGAAGCACCGAAGCGGGATTAAGGGGCCAAATTCACCATGCGTGCCATGTGTGCCAAGGTTTTTTGTTGGCACGCATGCGGCGAGCGAGTGATGTACCCGCGCTTTTTGAATCAATTAAGAAAGCAGAAAGCATCCGCGGACGACTGGCCGCAGAGCGCTTTTGATGTTGTTTTGGGCTTTTGACGTTGCTTTGCGCTTTTGCTGTGCTTTTGACTTACCTCCCCCGTCTGGCTGCGCCGAGCATCGCAGGCCAAGGTGGAAATAGCCGCGCGCAGACGCGGGCGAGGCAGGATGCCGAAGCCGTTTTAGACAGGCCAGGGATGGCCTGTCTAAAACGCCCACCTTGGCCGAGAAGCGCAGGGGACCCATCAATCACCGCAGGTGATTGATGGGCGCAGACATCGGGTCGCATTTCT
>JAQGNS010000046.1 GCA_028291705.1 Nevskia sp. | reverse complement strand
CGCGACATCACCCAGAGATAACCGTCCTCGTCGATATAGCCGGCATCGCCGCTGAGGTAGTAACCGGGATAGCGTGCCAGGTAGTTGTCGCGGTAGCCATGCTCGTTCTGCCACATGGTGATCAGGGTGCCCGGCGGCAGCGGCAGCTTGATCACGATATTGCCGATGGTGCCGGGCGCCACCTGCTGCCCGGCGGGGTCCAGCACCTGGATGTCGTAACCCGGCACCGGCACCGTGGCCGAGCCCGGCTTCACTTCCATCTCCTCGATGCCGCGACAGTTCGCCGCCGCCGGCCAGCCCAACTCGGTCTGCCACCAGTGATCGACCACCGGCACCTTGAGTTTGTCCTGCGCCCACAGGATGGTGTCCGGATCGCAGCGCTCGCCGGCCAGGTACAGGGCCTCGAATTTCGACAGATCGTATTTGCCGATCAGTTCGCCGCGCGGGTCTTCCTTCTTGATGGCGCGGAAAGCGGTCGGCGCGGTGAAGAAGGTCTTCACGCCGTGCTCGGCAATCACGCGCCAGAATGCACCCGCATCCGGCGTACCCACCGGCTTGCCTTCGTAAAGGATCGTCGTGCAGCCGCGCAGCAGCGGCCCGTAGACGATGTAGGAGTGTCCCACCACCCAGCCTACGTCGGACGCGGCCCAGAACACGTCGCCGGGCTGCGCGTCGAATACCGCCTGCATCGAATACCACAGGGCCACGGCGTGGCCGCCGTTGTCGCGCACCACGCCCTTGGGCTTGCCGGTGGTGCCGGAGGTGTAGAGCACATAGAGCGGATCAGTGGCGAGCACATCGGCGCAGGCAGCCGGTTCGACGCCGGCCTGCGCTTCGTTCCAGTCCAGGTCGCGCCCGGCGATCAGCGATGCCTGGCACTGCGGCCTCTGCAGCACGATGCAATGCGCCACTTTGTGTTCCGCCAGCTGGATCGCCTGGTCCAGCAACGGCTTGTATTCGACCACACGGCCCGGCTCGATGCCGCAGGACGCGGACACCACCAGCACTGGATGTGCCGCGTCGATGCGCTTGGCCAGTTCCGGCGCGGCGAAGCCGCCGAACACCACCGAGTGCACCGCACCGATGCGCGCGCAGGCCAGCATGGCGATGGCCGCCTCCGCCACCATCGGCATGTAGACGATGACGCGGTCACCCTGCTTCACCCCCTGCCGCAGCAGGGCGCCGGCAAACAAGGCGACGCGGTCGCGCAGTTCGCGGTAGGTATAACGTGTAATGCTGCCGGTGACCGGGCTGTCGTGAATCAGGGCCAGTCGCTCGCCGTGGCCTGCGTCGACGTGGCGGTCCACCGCGTTGTAGCAGGTATTGAGATGGCCACCGGCAAACCAGCGGTACATCGGCGCGTTGGAGTCATCCAGCACCCGCTCCCAAGGCTGGTCCCAATGCAGCCCTCTGGCCTGCTCGGCCCAGAACGCCTCCGGGTCCTTCAGCGACCGCTGGTGGATATCGATATGCCGCATGGTGTCTCTCCTCCGCTACCGCTTTCTATTTGACGGCACTGCCTTCAGCCGCTCATCCCGAGGTGCTTGGCCATGAAGGCCACGATATCCTCCCGCGCCTGCCGGACCTCGGGAAACCAGTTCTCGAACAGCGGAAACGCATGCGGCAGCACGGGCCATACTTCGAAGCTCACATCCACACCATATTGCTTCGCGCTGCGGGCGAACAGGACGGTATCGTCGAGCAGCACCTCCGCGTCGCTGGCCAGCAGGTACAGCGGCGGGAAGCCGGTGCAATCCGCGTATAGCGGCGACAGCTCCGGGTCGGAGGTATCCATGCCGCCGGCATAAAGCTCACTCACCCGCGCCAGCGAGGCCATCGCCAGGATCGGATCGCTGTGCATGCGCAGGGTGCGCGAAGGCGGCGCATGCACCCGGCCCATCTCCGTTCCCGGGGAGACCGGCACGCCGCAGGCCGGCATCGGCAGCCCGGCCTTGCGGATGCGCTGCAACAGGCCCAACAGCAGATTGCCGCCGGCCGATTCGCCACCCAGGGCGATGCGCTCGGGCGCGTAGCCCAGATCGAGCAGGCCGCGATAGGCACGCTCGCAGTCGTCCAGCGCGGCGGGAAACTTGTTGAACGGCGCCAGGCGGTAGTCCGGCAGGAAGCCGACCGCGTCCAGCGCCCGGCAGATCTTCGCCACGGCACGCACATGCACGTCCGGCACCGCCGGCAGGATGAAGGCGCCGCCATGCAGCCACAGCACCACCCTGCGCTTCGGATCGTGCGCACCGCCGATGAAATGCCCCGGCACCCGGCCGATGACGCGGTAATCCACCGGCAGGCCACTGCTGTCGCGGCACACCCGCGCGGCCAGGAACAGCTGGGTGCGTGCCATCCGCTCGTTCGAACCGGCCAGCATCCGGCTCAGCATCGGCCGCAGCAAGCGACGCATCAGCCAGATGATGAGGCGGCTGCGGCCGCCGATCCGCACCGGCTTGAGCTTGATCTCCGCCTCGGCGGTGGTCGGCAGGCCCGCGGGCGGTGGTGAGGCGGGCTGCTGACTCATGTCATCACATCCGGAAGATGCCGTAGCGGGGATCGCCGATCGGCGTGTTCAAGGCGGCGGAGATGGCAATGCCCAGGGCATTGCGCGTATCCACCGGATCGAGGATGCCATCGTCCCAGATTTCCGAGGTGGAGTAATAGGCGCTGGACTTGCGCTTGAACTCCGCCACCACCGGGTCGCGGATGGCGGCGACATCGTCGGCGGTGAGCTGCTTGCCGTGGCGCGCCAGCTGGCGGATCTTGACGTCGGCCAGGGTATTGGCCGCCTGCTCCGCGCCCATCACCGAAATCTGCGACTGCGGCCAGGAGAACAGGAAGCGCGAATCGAAGGCGCGGCCGGACATGCCGTAGTTGCCGGCGCCGAAGGAGCCGTTGCACATCACGGTGAACTTGGGCACCTCGGAATTGGACACCGCCATGATCATCTTGGCGCCGTCCTTGGTGATGCCGCGCTGCTCGTATTCCTTGCCGACCATGAAGCCGGTGATGTTCTGCAGGAACAGGATCGGCGTCCTGTTCTGGTTGCACAACTGGATGAAGTGCGCGCCTTTGAGGGCGCTGTCGTTGAACAGCACACCGTTGTTGGCGAGGATGCCGATCTTGTAGCCCCACAGGTGGGCGTAGCCGCAGATCAGGGTCTTGCCGTAGGCCGGCTGGTACTCGTGGAAGCGGCTGCCGTCGACCAGGCGCGCGATCACCTCGCGGATGTCGAAGCCCTGCTTGATATCGCGCGGCAGCACGCCGTACAGCTCGGCGGGATCGTAGAACGGCGCTTCCGGCGGCAGCCATTCGGTGCGCGTCTTGTCCGGCCGCTTGAACTGGGCAACGATGTCGCGGGCGATGGCAATGGCCTCTTCCTCGCTGGAAGCGGGATAGTCGGCGGTGCCGGAGATGCTGGTGTGCATGTCGCAGCCGCCCAGCTCGTCCACCGTCACTTCCTCGCCGGTGGCGGCCTTCACCAGCGGCGGCCCGGCCAGGAAGATAGCGCCGGTGCCGCGCACGATGACGTTGTAGTCGGACAGGCCTGGCACATAGGCACCGCCGGCCGTGCAATGCCCCAGCACGATCGCCACCTGCTGCACGCCCATCTTCGACAGCATGCACTGGTTGCGGAAGATGCGGCCGGCGTAATACTTGTCGGCGAACAACTCGGCCTGCAAGGGCAGGAAGCCGCCGGCCGAATCGCACAGGTGCACCACCGGCAGGCGGTTCTCGATGGCCACGTCGAGCGCGCGCACCGTCTTCTTCACCGACAGCGGATACCAGGCGCCGCCTTTCACCGAGGCGTCACCGGCATTGATCATGACCTCACGGCCGGAAACGACGCCGATACCGGTGACCACGCCGGCGCCGGGCACGTCACCCTCATAGGCTTCGTTGGCCGCGAGTGAAGACAGCTCCAGAAACGGCGTGCCCGGATCGAGCAGTTGCTTCAGGCGCTCGCGCACGAACATCTTGTCCTGCGCCTTGAGGCGCTGGATGTCCCGCTCGGGCCGCTCGTGGCGCACCTTGTGCTGCATCGCCTTGAAGGCTTCCGCCAGTTTGCGGTTGTGCGCGGCGTTGGCCTGGAACTCGGCGGAAGCCGTATTCAGCTTCGACTCTAAACGCTTCATGATTTCTTGCCCTCGACGATGGCGGCAACCAGGCTGAGCAACAGGGCATCGCGATCAAAGGTCTGCCCGATTGCGAAATGCACCGACTCGACCACGCCGTCGCGCGGCGCGGCGATGGTGGTTTCCATTTTCATGCTCTCCATCACCAGCAAGGATTCTCCTCGCGCCACGGTCTGGCCAGGCTTGGCGTGCAGGGCCACCAGGCTGCCCGGCATGGGCGCCCGCACATGATCCTCGGCCGAGCCCTGGGCCTGCGCCGCCAGGCGCTGCAGCGGGTGCTCGTAGCGCAACTGGTACGCCACGCCGCCAAGATGAATGAACACGTCATCGCCGCGCGTCGCCACCAGCACCTTCTCGCTGCGACCATTGACCGTCAGCACGGCCGAGCCGTCGTCCTCCAGGTGCAGGTTCACCGGGATGGTGCGATCCGCCAGGTGCAGGCGGTAACCCGCGGGACCACGGGACAGTTCCAGGTTGTATTCGTTTTCTTCGAGTTTGAAGGCGTGGTGCATGTCAGTTGCTCCAGCTGCCGATGGCGGCATGCATGTCCGGCACCAGGTCGGCGACATCGCGCATCGGCTTGGTCATCAGGGCGGAAGCGGCCAGCAGCTTGTGCAGCGTAGCCGGGGTCAGTTCCGGCTGTGCGGCGATCTCCGGGTGGGCATCGAGGAAGCCGGTATGCACCGCCCCGTCGACAAAGGCCTGGTGGTTGAGTAGGCGGCGCAGGAAAGCGGTATTGGTGATGCAGCCGAGCAAGGCATATTCCGCCAGCGCCTTGTCGGCGCGAGCGATGGCTTCGGTGCGGTCCCTGCCGGTGACGATCAGCTTGGCCAGCATCGGGTCGAAGGCGGCGGTGACGTCCTGTCCTTCGACGATGCCGCTGTCGACGCGCACACCCTCGCCCTGCGGCGGCCGCAGCACCAGCACCGGCCCGGTGGTCGGGGTATAGCCGCGTGAGGCATCCTCGGCGTAGATGCGGAATTCGATGGAGTGCCCGCTGGAAGTGACCTGCTCTTGGGTGAAGCCGAGCTTCTCGCCGGCGGCGACGCGCAACTGCTCCAGCACCAGGTCCTTGCCGGTGATCATCTCCGTCACCGGGTGCTCCACCTGAAGGCGCGTGTTCATTTCCAGAAAGTAGAACTCTGGATTGCCGGCACCGTTTCCGGTGCCGGGGGCGCCACCCGCGCCGAAGATGAATTCCACCGTCCCCGCATTGCGATAACCGGCTTCGCGCGCGATGCCGGCCGCCGTCTCGCAGATGCGTTTGCGCAGTTCCGGGCTCAGTGCGGGTGAAGGCGTCTCCTCGACGATCTTCTGGAAGCGCCGCTGCACCGAGCACTCCCGCTCGAACAGATGCACCACGTTGCCGTGGGCATCACCCAGCACCTGCACCTCGATATGCCGCGGATTCTCGATATAGCGCTCGACGTAGAGGCGCCCGTCGCCGAAGTAGCGCTGCCCTTCGCTGCGTGCGCGCTCCAGCTCTGCCTTGAGTTGGCCGGGCTCGCGCACGATGCGCATACCCTTGCCACCGCCGCCGGCAGCCGGCTTGATCAACAGGGGGAACGGCACCTTGAGCGCACGTTCCGCGAAAGTCGCAGGATCATCATCTTCGATGGCCGAGGGCGCCACCGGGAAGCCACCCTTCTCCACGAAGGCGCGGGCGCGCACCTTGTCGCCCATCAGCTCGATCTGCTCCGGCGTGGGGCCGACGAAGACCAGGCCGGCCTCGGCCACGGCACGGGCGAAGCCGGCGTTCTCGGAAAGGAAGCCGTAGCCCGGGTGGATTGCTCCGGCGCCGCTGCTTTTCGCAGCCGCGAGTATCTGTTTGGCATCCAGGTAAGCTGCAACCGGCGTGGCGCCGGTGATCTCGATCGCCTGGTCGGCCATCTGTACCGCCGGCGCCTTGCGGTCGGCGGCGTGATACACGACCACGCCTTCCAGTCCCAAAGTCTGCACCGTGCGCAGGATGCGCACCGCGATCTCGCCGCGGTTGGCGATCAGCACCGAGCGGAACGGCCAGCTCGCGGCACGGGACCGTGTTGCCTCGAGCACCGCCGGATCGGGCACTGAATTCGTAGTGGGTTTCATGGTTGTATTCACTTGGTTGATTTGGAGCGCGCCGACAGCTTGCGCTCCATGCGATCGACGATTTGCGACAGCCGCTGCGTTTCCCGGCCGAGGTCGGTAGCCGGGCGTTGCACGGCGATGCCATTGCAGACGATCAGGGTGATCTGTTCGGCGAGGCCATCGACATCCAGCTCGCCGCGGCCGCAGATGAAGTTCCAGGCGTGATGCTCGATGCCGCCGTAGATCATGTCGCGCAGCAGGGCTAGCGGGATATCGGCGCGGAACTCGCCGGTCTCCACCCCCTCCTTCAGCACATCGACCAGGAACTGGGTATAGCGCCGGTTTTTGGCGTAGACGGTGGAGCCGTGATAGTCCTGCTCGGCACGCACCTCGCGGAACATCAGTCGGCATAGCAGGGGATAGTCATGCACCGAACGCAGGTGACGCCAGACCAGCAGGTGCAGGCGCTGGCGCGCACCGGCCACGCCGGCGAGGTCGCGCTCGTAGTCGCCGAACAGCTCCTCGTACCAGTGTTCCAGCACCTTGAGCAGCAGCTCGCGCTTGCTCTCGAAATACTTGTAGATGGTGCCTTCGACGATATCCAGCCGCGCCGCGATCTCCGACACCGCCGCGGCTTCGTAGCCCTTTTCACAGAACACGTCACGCGCGGCCTGCAGGATGTCGGCGACGCGCTGCTCGCGCCCCAGCCGCACGATCTTCCTGGCGCCGGCGCGGCTCATGTCAGGTCCGCCGCCTCTGTCGTCACCAGTCCCTGCTCGATCCATTGCACCGGGACCTGCAAGGGGAAATCCATCAGGATTTGCGCCAGCATCTTGCCTTGTGGGTCGTAACGCAGCGAGGCCATGCCGCCGCCGCCGAGAGCTTCGTGCAGCAGGAAATTGAAGCCGTGCAGGCCGGGGATCTCGAAGCGCTCCACCTTGCCGCGCACGAAATGCGCGAAGTAGCGCTTCACCGCGTCGGCGTCGAGCTGCGCGCGCAGCAGCGGCACGAACTCCGGCCGCCGCGCCAGCACACCGATATTGGCGCTGTCGCCCTTGTCGCCGCTGCGGCCGTAGGCCAGGGCGATCAAGGGAACGGTCTCCTTCTTGCCACCCTCTTCGATAGCTAGTTCCCCTCCCCTTGCGACCGCAGGGAGTCCCTGTGGGACGGGAGGGGCCAGGGGAGGGGTGGAAGTTGGAGCAGCGGCTTCACCCACACCCCTCCCCCCACCCCCCTCCCGCAAGGGGAGGGGGAGCTCGACAGCAGTACCGTCGAGCTGAACGGCGACACTCACGCTGTCCTTCGGTACCAGGCAGGAAAACAGCCGTACCAGCGGCGTCACCGCAGGCCGGCCGCCGGCAAAACCGGTGATGCCCTGCGCCATCGAAGTAGCCGAGGGCAAAAACTCGCGCGAGAAGATCTCCAGCGCCGCCTTGTCGGCATGATGCACCGACAGCTTCAGGATAACTTCGCGCGTGCCGCGCGCGCGGGCCTGCCCGCCCCAGTTGGCCTCGGCACCCAGCACTTCGATATCACTGCGCAGGTAATCGCCCAGCTTGCGCTCGCCGAAGATGCGGCGGGTACGGCGCAGGATCGCCCCGGCCGTGGCTTCGGCGCGCGCCACCGCGTCGCGGCCACCGATCATCATGGTGCCGGTGGCGCGGAAGCCGTCCTGCCAGGTGGCGGAGACCTTGTAGCTGTCGGTCGGCGCACGTCCCTTCGCCCCGCGGATCTCGACCCGGTCGGGCCCGGCCTGGCGCAAGCTCAGTTCGCGCCAGTCGCAGGTCACGTCCGGCAGCAGGTACGACGCCGGATCGCCGATCTCGTAGACAATCTGTTCCGCCACCGTCTCCGGCGCGACGCGGCCGCCAGTATCGGCGGGCTTGGTGGCGACAAAGGAACCATCTCGCGCCACCTCGGCAATGGGAAAGCCCATGCGGTCCCAGTCCTCGACCGTGCTCTTCCAGTCGGTGACGATGCCGCCGGTGGCCTGGGTGCCGCACTCGATGACGTGGCCGGCCAGGCTTCCTGCGGACAGCAGGTCATGGTCCGTCGCCTTCCAGCCGAATTCGTGCACCAGCGGCGCCAGGGCCAGGGCGCTGTCGACGCAGCGGCCGGTGATGACGATGTCGGCACCGGCATCCAGTGCCGCGGCGATGGGAAACGCGCCGAGATAGGCGTTGACGCTCCAGGGCTTGTCCGGGAACTCGCCGCCGCTGAACATCTCGCGGATGCCCTGCTGTTTCATCTCGCCCGCACGCGACAGCAGGTCATCGCCGGTGACGATGCCGATGCGCAGGTCGATGCCCGCCGCCTTCAGCTTGGCCGCCAGCACTTCCTGGCAGGCCTTGGGATTGACCCCGCCGGCATTGGTGACGACGCGGATGCCGTGCTGCTTGATCTGCGGCGCCAAGCGCGCGATCACATCGGGAAAGTCGGTGGCGTAGCCCGTGGCCGGATCCTTGGAGCGGGCCCGCGCCAGCAGCGACATGGTGATTTCAGCCAGGTAATCCAGGATCAGGTAATCGATCTGCCCGGACTCGACCAACTGCTTCGGCCCTTCGCCGCTGTCGCCCCAGAAGCCGGCGCCGCAACCGATACGGACCAGCTGCTTCGTTCCGCTCACTTGCCGCTCCAATTGGCGGAGCGCTTCTCCTGGAACGACAGCTTGCCCTCACGCGCGTCCTCGGTGCTGGACATCACCGGCACCATCGCCTGCGAATACTCCAGCGCCTCGCGCAGACCCATATCGCGGGTGGCGTTGAAGGCCTGCTTGCCCAGGCGCACGGCGGTGGGCGACTTGTCGGTGATGCGCTTGAGCAGCCAGTCCAGCTTGGCGTCCAGTTCGGCGCGCGGCACCACGTAGTTGAACAGGCCCATCTCCAGGCCGTCGGCAGCGCTGAACTGTTCGCCGGTGACGCACAACTCCTGCAGCTTGCGCGGCGGCAGCACGCGCAGCATGAAGGGCAGGATCATCATCGGCGTCACGCCGATCTTGCTCTCAGGCGTGCCGACTCGGATGTCGTCGGCGGCGATGGCCATGTCGCAGGCGCAGAGGATGCCGAAGCCGCCGGCCATGGCGTGACCGTTGACCCGCGCCACGATCGGCAGGGTGCATTCCTGGATGCGCTTGAACAGGTCGACGATGTAGTGGCGCGGCCGCGAGAAATCGACGTCGAAGGCGCCGCCCTGCACGTTCTTCTGCAGGTCCGCCCCGGCGCAGAAGGCCTGCTCGCCCGCCCCGGTCAGGACGATGGCGCGGCAGTCGCGGTCTTCCACCGCCTGCGCAATGCCCGCGTCGATGGCCTTGACCACCTGCTCGTTGAGCGCGTTGCGGCGCTCCGGGCGGTTGATGGTGATCCACTGCACCGCACCGCGGCGTTCAACCAGTACATCCGACATTGCTCTCTCCGGCTTTTCCATCGCTTTTTCGTGAGGCTGTCTCATCATCTGAAATGAGCTGAGAAAGCCCGTTCCTCAATGCCGTCCCATCGCTTGAGCAAGACTCGGAAGGCATTTTTAGTGAGTTATACTCACCAATATACGGGAGCCCGCCGCCGCGCTTCAAGTCCGGGCATTGTTCCGCAGTGCGTTGGTTCGCGGCTTCGTCTGTTCAGATGGCATCCGCGCGCGGGGCGACGTGGTACTTTTCGGCATCGGCTTCGCGCCGGAACCGCTGCGGCATGGCGGCAAACGCGCTCCAAGGAATACGAGAAAAACCATGAACTTCAGCGATAAAGTTGTCTTGATCACCGGCGCCGCCGGCAACCTCGGCCGGGCTGTCGCCGCGGCCTTCGGCGCCGCCGGCGCCAGCCTGGCGCTGGTGGATATCAGCGAGGCGGTGCTGGCCGCGGCCTATCCCGGGAAGGACGAGCGCCGCCTGCTGCTGGCCGCCAACCTGATGGAAGCCGCTTCGGCGCAGAAGGCGGTGGAGGCGGCACTGGCCCGTTTCCAGCGCATCGACTGCCTGTGCAACGTCGCTGGCGGCTTCCGCATGGGACCAACCGTGCACGAGACGCCGGCTGACCTCTGGAAGCTGATGATGGACCTCAACGCCGGCACGGTATTGAACATGGCGCAGGCGGTGGTGCCCGGCATGCTGGCGGCCGGCTCCGGCAAGATCGTCAACATTGGCGCAGGCGGCGGCCTCAAGGGCGGTGCCCGCATGGCGGCCTACAGCGCCTCGAAGAGCGCGGTGATCCGTCTGACCGAATCCATGGCCGCTGAACTGCGCGACAAGGGCATCAACGTCAACTGCGTGCTGCCTAGCGTCATCGACACGCCGCAGAACCGGGCCGACATGCCCAAGGCCGATCCGAAGAAATGGGTGGCGCCTGAGGATCTGGCCAGCGTGATGCTGTTCTTGTGTTCCGACGCGGCCAAGGCCATTCATGGGGCCGCCATCCCGGTAAGCGGCTTGAGCTGATAAGAGAAAAATAGAGGAGCGCAGCGTGAGCAAGCCATCCATGGAAAAACAGCTACAGGAACTGCTCGACAAGCAGGCCCTGTACGAGTTGATCTGCGCCTACTGCAATGCAGCCGACCGCCACGATCACGACAAGATGCGCGCGCTCTACCATGAGGACGCCATCGACGATCACGGGCATTACTCCAAGGGACCGGCCAAGGAGAACCGTCGCGTCGAGTTGAAGGTGACGGACTCCAATGGCGGCGTCACCAGCGAAAGCGCCACCCCGGCCAGCACTGAAGCCGCGCCTGCGGCCCCGACC
>JAQGNS010000039.1 GCA_028291705.1 Nevskia sp. | reverse complement strand
GCGGACCTGGCGGCCCCCTGTGTGCCGCAACCCGCTGCGCCCGCCGCGCCTGCCGCGCCTGCCGCGCCTGCCGCGAAGGCGGCGGCGACTCCTCCGACCATGCAGCAACCGACCGGCGAGCGGCCCGCCCTGCCGCCGCGCGGCAAGGCGAAGGCTGCCGCCGGCTGCGTCGTGGGCTCGGGTCCGAGTTCCATCAACGGCAGCTTCAACACCCAGACCACGGTGCAGAACGGCCAGACCGATATCGCCTTCACCGCGAACATCGACAAGTCGCAGCTGCGCGGCTACCCGCTGAGCCTGTCGGCGCAGGGCGATACCGACACGCGCAGCGTGCGGCTCAAACAGTTCCTGTTGCAGTCCGGCAAGGGCAGTCTCTCCGCCACCGGCGTGGTCGGCTGGGCGCCGGCCCTGCGCGCCGACCTCCAGGCGGAGCTGAAGAACTTCGATCCGGCGCAGTTCGTCACCGCCTTTCCCGGCTCGATCAACGGCAGCATCGTCACGCAAACCAGCGGCAACAAGGCCAAGCCGGAGATCACCCTGACGGTGAAGGTGGATCGTTCGCAGCTGCGCGGCCATCCCCTGAGCGTGGATGCCAATGCCAGCCTCAGCGGCGAAACGGTAATGGTGCAGAAGCTGGTGCTGGTCTCCGGCTCCACCCGCGTCGAAGCCAGCGGCCAGGCCACGCCGCCGTTCGATCTGAAGGGCAAGGTCGCCAGTCCCAACCTGAGCGAGCTGGCGCCCGAGCTCGGCGGCCGCGCCGATTTCGATTTCACCCTGCAAGGTCCGCTCGACAATCCGCACCTGGTCAGCAAGGGCAACGCCGACAGCCTGCGCTACCTGGCATACCGGGTGAACAAGCTGGACTGGGATGCGGACATCGATCCGTCCAAGCCTTCGCACCTGAGCGTCAACGCCAGCGAAGCCCAGGCCGGCATCCTCATCCATAGCGCCAAGCTGAGTCTCACCGGGCAGGAGACCTACCACCACGCCCAGGTCGACGTGGTGAGCGAGCGCGGCGATGTCAGCCTGGCGGTGGATGGCGGCTTCGACCGGCGCAAGCTCGAGTGGGGCGGCCAGGTCAGCTCCGGCCGCCTGGCGCCCACCGATCTGCCGCCGTGGACCCTGGAGAAACCCGCCGGCCTGCTGCTCGGCGCCAAGCGGCAGAGCCTGGAGCCGACCTGCTTCTCCGGCGGCGCCGGCCGCGCCTGCGCGCGCCTGGAGCAGAACGTCACCGCCACCGGCCTGCGCCTGTCGCTGGACATCGACAAGCTGTTGCTCGCCGCCTTCAAGCCGCTGCTGCCGCCGAAGTACGACCTCTCCGGCGAGATCAGCGGCAACGCCAACATCGAAATCGCCCATGGCGATGTCGCGGCGATGAACGCCGACCTGCGCACCGACGGCATCCACATCCAGGCACCCAAGGCGCCGGCGGTGGAGATCCAGGCCAGCACGCTCAAGGCCGACGACCAGGGCGGCACCCTGCACGCGCTGCTCGACCTGCATCTGCTGCAAGGCTCGATCGGCGCCGATGTCACCGCCGCGCCCGGCGCCGACTTCCAGGCGCGGCCGCTCAGCGGCCATGTGCAGACCACCATTCCGGACCTGGGCTTCGTGCAGTCCTTCGTGCCGGACCTGCAAGCGGTCAGCGGCTCCATCAGCGGCACCCTGGACCTGGGCGGCACCATCGGCCTGCCGCGCCTGCAAGGCCAGATCGCCCTGGTCGACGGCCACGCCAAGGTGCCGCGCGCCGGCATCGAATTGCAGCAGGTGCAGCTGCGCCTCACCGGCAAGGGCGAGGGGCCGCTGGCCATCGACGGTTCGCTGCAATCCGGCGGCGGCAGCATCGCCATCAACGGCACGCTCGACCCCTCCGTGGCACCGCCGCGCGCCGATCTCAAGCTGCAGGGCGAGAACTTCCAGGCCCTGGCCACCACCGACGCGCGCATCTGGGTCAGCCCGGACCTGCACCTGCTCAGCGACGCCGACGGCATGCACCTGGAAGGCACCCTGACCGTGCCGAAAGCGGAGATTACGCCCCAGGGCCTGGGCAACAACGGCGTGGCGATCAGCGAGGACCAAGTCATCGTCGGCGCCGAGCCCACCGCCGAAGAGCAGCCGCTGAAACTCTACAGCCGCGTCACCGTGACGCTGGGCGACGCGGTGAGCTTCAAGGGCTTCGGCCTCACCACCCGGCTCGAAGGCGGCGTCACCGTCGCCGAGGAGCCGCAACGCGTCGCCACCGGCAACGGCGAACTGCGCCTGGTCGAAGGCCGCTACCAGGCCTACGGCCAGGACCTGACCATCGAGACCGGCCGCCTCATCTTCGACGGCGGCGACATCACCAAGCCGGCGGTGGACCTCTACGCCACGCGCCATCCGCAGGCGGACGTCACCGTCGGCGTGCGCGTGCGCGGCACCCTCGACAAGCCGCTGCTGACGCTGCAATCCGAGCCGAGCATGCCGCGCGAGCAGCAACTGTCCTGGCTGGTGCTGGGCCGTTCGCTCGACCAGAGTTCATCGAGTGATCGCAGCGCGGTGTCGCAGGCGGCGCTGTCGCTGGGCCTGTCCGGCGGCGACTACTTCGCGCAGAAGTTCGGTAAGAGCATCGGCCTGGACCAGATCTCCATCGGCCAGGGCCCGATCGGCGACTCCAACGTCGCCGCCAACGCCACCACCATCCAGGGCTCGCAGGCGGCGCAGAACGCCGGCACCAGCACTGCCTACACCTCGCAGGCGGCGCAGCTGACCCTGGGCAAGTACCTCACGCCGAAACTGTTCATCAGCTACGGCGTCAGCCTGTTCCAGCCCGGCCAGACCTTCCGCCTGCTCTACGA
>JAQGNS010000026.1 GCA_028291705.1 Nevskia sp. | reverse complement strand
AGTTCAGGGCGCCGACCTTGATCGGGTCAAATAAGGTGGACATGGGTTCCTTGGGGTTTAGGTGAATAGGAAATACTGTGTACGGAATTTTGACTAACAAGGCCTGGAACGGCAGCACGGCAAACGCCGGGCTCTGGTGACCGCGCGGCGCTCAGGGCTTTTGCCCAGCCGTCACTCCGTCCACCGCGATCTCGAATAGTTTCGGCCAGCGCTTCCCGGTCACATAGAAGTGCCCGCTGCGCGGATCGAAGGCGATGCCGTTGAGCACATTGTCCTGCGGATCCCAGCCGGCCGGTTTCGGAACCCGCTCCTGCAGCGAGGCCAGGTCGATCCAGCTTTCGACTACGCCTGTCTCCGGCACGATCACCGCGATGCGGTCGCTGTGCCAGACGTTGGCGTAGATGCGCCCGCGCGCGAATTCCAGCTCATTCAGGTTGTAGATGTCGGTGCCACCGTCATGCACCCCGATATGGCCGGTATCCTCGAAGGTCTGTGGATCGACGAAATACAGCACCGCCGAGCCGTCGCTCTGGATCAGCCGTTGCCCGTCCCAGGTCAGCCCCCAGCCCTCGCCGGTGAAGCTAAACTGCCGGATCGGCTTTAGGTCCAGGTCGTAGACGAAGCCGGTCTTCTCGCGCCAGGTAAGCTGCACGATGCGGTCGCCGGCGATGGTCGCCCCCTCGCCGAAGTCCCGCGCCGGCAGCGGCACCGATTTCAGCTTCCTGCCCGTGGCCAGGTCGCGGATCGCCAGCTCCGACTCGCCGTAGCTGCCGCTGCTCTCCAGCAGCCGCCCCTTGCCGTCCAGCACCAGCCCCTCGGTGAAGGCTTTGGGGTCGTGCGGCAGCTCCTTCACCAGGTGCCAGCGCAGCAGCGGCGCCGCTCCGGTCGGGGCGGCGGCCTGATCGGCGGTCGCGCCCGCGCTGACCAGCGCGGCGACGAGGAGGGCCAGTGCCGTTACAATTCGCATGCCGTCTATCTCAATTAAAGAAGTGGTTCATATGATTCGCAGCATGACGGGCTATGCCCGCGCCGAACAGCAGGGCCCCTGGGGACGACTGAGCTGGGAGCTGCGCTCGGTCAATCATCGCTATCTGGACCTGCAAATCAAGGTGCCGGACGAATTCCGGGTGCTCGAAGCCGAGCTGCGCGCCCTGGCCGGTGGCAAGGTCGGCCGCGGCAAGGTCGAAGCCGGCCTGCGCTTCAACCGTGAATCCGCCGTCACTGCTGCACCGCAGCCGGACCGTGCCCGCCTCGGCGAACTGCGCGACGCCCTCAACGTGCTGGCCGAGGAGCTGGGCCCGATCGGCCAGCCCGAGCCGATGCGCGTGCTGGCCTGGCCCGGCGTGATCCGTCAGGACTCCGGCGAAGTCGCGCCGCCCCTGGCCGAAGCCACCGCCCTGTTCCTGCGCGCCCTGACCGACTTCACCGACACCCGTGGCCGTGAAGGCGAGCGCACCGCCGAATTCCTGCGCGAGCGCATCGAGGCCCTGGCCGCCCTGGTCGAGCGCGTGCGCCTGCGTGCCCCGCAGGTGCGCGATGCCTGGCTGGAACGCCTGCGCACCCGCGTCGCCGACCTCGGCGTCGAAGTCGATCCCGCCCGCCTGGCCCAGGAAGTGGCCCTGGCCGCCCAGCGTGCCGACGTCGACGAGGAAATGGCGCGCCTCGGCAGCCACCTCACCGAAGTCCGCGACACGCTGGTCCGCGACGAAGCCATCGGCCGCCGTCTCGACTTCCTCATGCAGGAACTCAACCGCGAAGCCAACACCCTCTCCTCCAAGTCGCAGGACGCGGAAATGACCCGCTGCGCGGTGGAGATGAAAGTCATCATCGAACAGATGAGAGAACAGGTGCAAAACATCGAGTAGCGATCTTCGGGCGCCTCGACACATCTCATAACCTTCGGCATGTCAGTGAACTCCGGGGTTGCCCAGGTCTCGACAGCTTCACCACCGCCGCACGCGCCGCCTCGCGAATCTTCGCGCTGGGTCGTTCCAGTGGCGCTCGCGGCGTCGGCGTTTTTCCACCTCATCCTGCTGATCGCACTGCTGATCACGTCACCGGAAAATCGGCGCGGCGGTCGCCCGCATGCGCACGCACGGGCGCTCATCTTCACTCTGGCACCCGAGCCGCGGCCGGTGGCGCCACCAGCCCCTCCCGCCATCGCCAAGCCGCAGGAGCAGTTGCATCCGCTGACGGTCGCGCCGACCCCCGTTCCGGCGCATAAGCAGGCCGCTCCACCCAAGCCGGCGGCGGCTGCCGCTCACGCGGCCCCGCCGGCACCGCAAATACCAGACAATGTTCAGGAGATGGAGGACGTGCTTGGTCGCATCCATGACAACTGGCTGGAGCCCCCGGGTGTCAGCAAGAGCTTCCAGTGCCGCATCCGTATCGACTACGCGGCAGGCGGCATGATCACCGCGGTGCGCTTCCTGCAAGGCTGCGGCAATCCGATGCTCGATGATTCGGTGAAGCGCGCGATCTGGAAAACCCAGCCGCTGCCGTTGCTGCACGCGAAAGAAGCGGCCGGCAGCCTCGAAATCGACTTCACGCCATGATCCGCCGCACTTTGCTCCTGCTTTCACTGGGCATGTTCGCCGCCCACGCCGCTGAAAAACCTGCCCCGGCCGTGCTTCCCGCCGCCGCGCCTGTCGCGGCATCGACACCCGTGCCGCCCTGCCGCGCTCATGCGAGCCGCTTGCCTTCCGGCATCCACGCCTTCCGCGACTGCGACGGTGCACCGGAAATGATCGCCCTGCGCGGCGGCAGCTACCGCATGGGAGACCTCATCGGCGACGGCCAGCCCTATGAGCGGCCGGTGCACGATGTGCGCGTCGCGCCGTTCGCGATCGGCCGTTTCGAAATCACCAATGCCGAATGGAAAGCCTGCGTCGCGGCGGCCGGCTGCACGGAATCGCACGTGGCGGCTGACGAACAGCACGGCCGTTACCCGGTGGCGGGCATCTCGTGGCCGCAGGCCAAGGCCTATGCCGACTGGCTTGCCGCGCGTACCGGCAAATCCTATCGCTTGCCCAGCGAGGCGGAGTGGGAATATGCGGCACGCGCGGGCGAGGCGGGGCGCTATTCCTGGGGTGGCTTCGAGTCGGATTCCTGCAGCAGCGTCAATCTGCTGGATGCCAGCGGGCGGCGCGCGCATCCCGAGTGGTACTGGGCTGAGCGTTGCGACGACCATTTCCCGGCCGCCGCGCCGGTCGGCAGTTTCCCGCCCAACGCCTGGGGCTTCCGTGACATGCTGGGCAATGTTTGGGAATGGGTGGCCGACTGCTGGCACGCCGACTACAGCGGCGCTCCGGCCGACGGTTCGGCCTGGCTGGCGGAGTCCTGCCGCAAGTACGTCAATCGCGGCGGCGGTTGGGGCAACAACCTGCGGGCGCTGCGCCTGTCGAGCCGCGATGGGGATCCCGGTGCCTCGTATAGCGACGGTCTCGGCTTTCGCATTGCACGGAGCATGAGCCCCGCCGAACTGCCGCAAGGTCCGGGTGCCGTGCCGGATAGTCGTCCGCCACCCACTGAAACGGCGCTTGCCCCAAATGCTTCGCGCACTGTCGCACCCAAGTCGCCGGAACCAGTGAGGCCACCGCCATCCGCGAGCCCAGCGCCTCCGTCCGCCTTGCTGGCATTGGAGCGCCAGTTCGACGTACATATCACCATCCAGGGTGAACAGACCTGGAAGAACGTCCTGCAGCACACGCAGGGCACGACGACGCAGGACTATGTGCTGAGCACGCGCCTGCGCTCGGACGGCGTTCTCTACGGCGACAACCTGCTCGATTCCGATCAGTCGAACCGGCTGTTGATCAAGCAGCAGTACCTTGCGCGGCGCGGACTGATCCAGCTCAAGACGCTGAACGGCGGCAAGCTGCCGCACACGGCGGAAGAACTGGCGGCCTTGACCGCCAGGGTACGGGCGGCGATGCCGGATTGCGTCGGCGATGAGCGCTGCGGCGGGGAAGTGGTGGAACGCTCCGCCGCGCTCGATGCGCTGCAGAACAATTCAGCCGAGGACCTCGAGGCGCTGATCGCCGCCCCGGCCACCGGCGATGCCGCGCGCTGGCTTTACTTCTTCGGCTACGCGGGTTGTCCCAACCGCATTCACATCAGCAGCGAGACGCACATCGCGGGCGAACGCGCCTACGATCACGCCCGCAAGAGCCTGGTGCCCTGGTCGCTGGACCGTTCCGCGAACACCGACGGCAGCGCCGGCGACCGCGCCGCGCTATGCCGGGAATACACCGCGACCGTCGATATCCGATCCGGCGATGTCTACCTGGAAAACCTCTATGTCCCGTCTCCCCCGGGCAGCACGGTACGTACCATCAATCGCAGCGTGGAACATCGTGAAGAGGATCTGCCGGTGCCGTCCGAAGTCCTGGCCTGGACTACCGCGCGCTTGCGCCGCACCCGCGAGGCCGCGAGTTTTTCGGAGATATTGCCGGCCCATGTGCCGCTCGACGGCGATTACACCGTGCTCGGCCGCTTCGATGGCGAACTCCACACCACCCTGAACTGGTCGTTCAAATCGGTGGATGGCGCACCGCTGGCAACGATCCCGCCGATGTCAGGCGCTAGATAAATGTTGCCGCAGCGGCCTGCATTCGTTAACCGGAAATAACCCCGGTGCGGCCAACGCCGCACCGGGGTCGATTTGCCGCAAGCCTTCGCTTTAGAACACCAGCTGTGCGCGCAGCCCGAAGCTGTCGGGGCTGTCCTTGCCGGCATTGCCCAGATTGGCGTGGCCGTGGGTGTAATCCAGCACGAAACGCACCGCCGGGTTCGGGTAGTAATTGATACCCGCGGTCACCATCGACACATCGCACTTGGTGACGTTGCTCAGCGTCACGCCCGACGGCACTGCCGCCGAACAGCCGACATTGCCATTGGTGAAATTGTTCTGGGCGTGGTCGAACCGCGCCGCAACTTCGAAGGCGCCATACGCATGCGACGGACGCAGTGCGTTGTACGTGGCGTTCTTCTTGTCGTAGGTGCGGGTTTCGCCAGTGATGGCGTAAGCGCCGGTGATCGAATAGGCATTGATATTGGTTTCCGCCAGGCCTTCCTGGTGGATCCCCAGCATCGTGTACTCCGCCTGCCCGTAAACCGGACCCCAGGCCCCGGCCAGTTCGCCGCCGATGGCGTCCTGATGCGGATTGCCCAGCGCTTTGGCATTGCCCGAGCCATAGCTGGCCAGGGTCAGCTTGGCGCCGGAACGGCCGCCGTAGGTATAGGACGGCCCGAAGCCGGCATACGGCGCGGCGGTCGAGGTCACCGTGCTGTTGACGTCGGAGTTGTCGTTGCTGAAATTCACCCCCACGTGCGCCCAGGCGGTCGGGGAGACGAACGGTGCATAGGCCAGGCGGCCGTTGTAGCCCAGGCCCTGGGTGCGGTTCTCGGCGCCGCCGGTCTGCTTGTGCAGGGAATAGACCGAGATGCCGGCCCACAGATTGTCGTTGGCGGTGAAGGTGCTCTTGTTCCAGCTGTAGTACAGGCCGTTGGTGTAATCCACGCCGCCGTAGACGCCGGTGGCGGAAACGATATTGCGCTCCAGGAACACCGTGCTGTTGTTGCTGGCGATTTCGTCCATGCTGCGCCAGGGCTTGTGCTGGCCGGCATAGATCGTACCGCCCGGCAGCAGGCTGTGGGCGATCCACAGATCCTGGAAGTTGGACGCCGCCAGGTCGTAATCGACATGGTATTCATAACCGTACAGGTGGCCGGCCAGCGAGATGAACACACGGCGGAATTCGAAGTCGCTGTTGGCGTCATCCGCGGCACCGCTGCCGATCTTGTGAGAGTTGTTGTCCGGCATGTTGAGCAAGGCATCGAAATGGATGCGGCCACCCAGGCTGGCGTCGAAATTGCCATCGCTGGACTTGATCTTGATGCCGCCGGTGGTGCTGGCATCGTCCGCATAGGCGGCGCTGGTGCCCAGGCCGACGAACACGGCCAGCGCACTGTAACGAAACAGTCTATTCACTTGTATCTCCCATCCCAGTGGTTGAAGGACTACTCAAACGAACGTCGGAACGACTGGCGGCTGGCCGGCCATCCTTTTGCTGCTCTTCAAGGGGCTTCAAGAACCCCGGTGTATTTCGGCTGACGGACCTGCGGTGGGAGGTTGATCATGTCAGCGGCGAGTGCTGCGCCCGCGTATTCCCGATCCGCTATAGGGCGGATGAGCCTGCAGGCGTGGAGGCACTTTGGAAATGATGACATTTCAGGTCTCCTCTAAATTCTTATAGGCACAACTGCGAATGGCCTCTTCGGGCCCCGCATCGGATTTCGTCATGCTTCTGCCAGCACAGGCGCATGACGCCAAGCAAAATTATGGCGATGTCGCTTTTGCAACGGCATTGACCATGGTCAAGATTCTAGACATTAGTTGTCACATTGTCACAATGCCAAAATCCCCTGCTCCGAAAGTACTATTTACAAAGACGGGATTTGGGGTTTATAGCAAGCGCCCCGCCCCGATCGGCATTTTCCTGGTGTGGGATTCCCCAATCCTGGGGGTCATGGCTTGCACAGACACCGCACCGGACCAGCGCAGTTCATCAGCTTGCGCCTCGGGCCAGTGGGCGCCACCGAGCAGCAGCGCCAGGCCCAGCGATAGGCCGAGTGCGCCGAAGACCGCGGTCAGAACCAGCAAGGCGGCAATGATGGTATTCCACGGCATGATTAAGGCTCCGCGACGACGTGTTTCCGCACTGTAGGGAGCGGGGGCCGTGCTTGCATTGATCGCGGTCAAGCGGGTTGCCGGTACGGAATTGCCATGCCCGGAGTGTGCATTGCGCCCGGTTGGATTCATCCCCTGCTGTCGACGCCGCCCGCGACGCCGGGTTTCGCGGCAATCGGGCCTGGCCGTTTCATCGAAGCGGGAAAAAGTTGACCGTGGTCAATGCGGTGCGTGAAACAGTCTCCCTATGATGCCCACCAATCCAGAGCGCGGATGCCACGAGGCGCCGGCCTGCGAAATATAAATGCGGCGCGCAAGTCCACCTTTACAGACGAAAGAAGTCACCAGGAGAAACCATGGCATCAGTCCTCACACAGGCGCCACCCGCGGCGGACGACGCGCCCAAGGCGAAAAGCCGCGAAGCCGCCATCA
>JAQGNS010000023.1 GCA_028291705.1 Nevskia sp. | reverse complement strand
GCTGAGGGGATCGATGGTGCGCTCGCGCCACATTTCCGCCGCGACCAGCAGCACGAACACGCCGGCCAGGGCGAACAGGCAGAGGCGAAACGGCAGGGCCAGCGTGGCCCAGGACAGGATGAACAGCGCGGCCGACAGGGCCATGCCGATCATGCCGTTCGGTCCCTGCGCCACCAGCAGGGACATGCCCCAGAAGGTGCCGGCCATGAAGCTGGCGATCATCGCGGCATAGAGCAACCACAGGTGGTCGAGCCAGGGCGGTGCCGTCAGCGGCGAGAGCGTCAGCCATGCCGGGCCCAGCAGGAAGGGAAGCAGCCCGGCGTAGCCCAGTGCGAACACCAGCGGCGGCAATCTCATGATCCTGTCCTGCGGGAATGGTAGGCCTAGTATGCGCCGGGAACCCGAGGCCGCCGGGCACATCCATCTTTCGGAGCAGCTGTGAAGGCCGCCGTCAGCATTGCGCGATTCCCGGATTACGGATTGTGACAGCCGACCGGAAAAGAGCTGAAAAACACCATGCGTGCCATGTGTGCCAAGGGTTTTTGTTGGCACACATGCGGCGAGCGACTGCGGCCACGGGCCGCCCTACGACCGTGCCCAGACCAGGCAGCGGTTGTTTGCGGGCATCTGGCGGTCTTCCAGCAGGCTCAGGCCGGTGCCGCGGGCCAGGGCGTCGACGGCCTCGAAATCGCGGATGCCGCGGTGGGGGACGGCCGCCTTGAGGGAGGCGTCGAAGGCGGCGTTGCTGTCGCTGGTGAAGCGGCCGCCGTAGTTGAACGGGCCGTAGACCGCCAGCCTGGCATCCGGCGTCATGATTTCCGGTAGCCGCTGGAACAGCCGCTGTACTTCGGCCCAGCTCATGATGTGCAGGGTGTTGGCGCTGTAGATGGCGTCGTATTGCTGCGTGGGCCATTGCGGCTGGTTCACGTCCAGTTCCAGCGGGGCCGGCGTGTTGGGCAGGCCCGCTTCGTCCAGCCAGGCGCGGATGCCGGGCAGGTTTTCCGGCCGGTCGGAGGATTGCCAGATCAGCTGCGGCATGGCGGCGGCGAAGTGCGCGGCGTGCTGGCCGGTGCCGCTGCCGATTTCCAGGACGCGCTTGCGGTCGGCAAAGTGCTCGCGCAGGACCGCCAGGATCGGATCACGATTGCGCTCGCTGGCGGGGGAATGGGGTTTATCGCTCATGCGGCACTCTCTCCGGGGAAACGACCTTTCCCGGCGCCAAGGGAATTGGGGTCGGAAGGTGTATGTACGTGTGTTATAATAACGCAGGAGGGTTTGCCATGAAACTCAAGATCACCACGGTCGGCAATTCAGCCGGCGTTGTCCTGCCGAAAGAACTGCTGGCCCGCCTGCGCCTCGACAAGGGCGACACACTGTATGTGACCGAGCTGCCGGATGGCATCAAGCTGATGCCTTACGACCCGACGTTCGAGCAGCAGATGGATGTGGCGGAAAGCGTCATGCGCCGGCGCCGCACCCTGCTGCGCAAGCTCTCCGAAAATTGAGCGGAGGACGTCATGATCATCTGGCTCAGCAAGGAGCTGGTACTGGCGATTCATGATCGTCAGCTTGCCGAACACGGCGGCAGTTCCGGCGTGCGCGACGACAACATGCTCCAATCCGCGCTCGCCCGGCCGCAGCAGCTTCATGCGTATGGCGATCCCCTGCCCGACATCGCCGATCTTGCCGCCAGCCTCGCCTTCGGGTTGGCGCGCAATCATCCGTTCGTGGACGGCAATAAGCGCAGCGCGGCAGTCTGCTGCGAAACCTTCATCGAGCTGAATGGCGGCCAGTTGATTGCCGAAGACATCGAGCTGTTCCCGCTCTTCCTGGCACTTGCGGAAGGTAAGCTGCCGGTTGAAGAACTAGCCGCATGGCTGCGTCCACGCATCCAGACGCGCAAGCCGGACAGCATTCAGGAACCGCCCGCTATTTATAAAGCAGCGGGCAAAACTTCCCCGAAGAAGTAGTTGCCGGCCGGGAAGGTCATCCCGATATCGGAGGCAGCTTCCCTACCCTTCAGACGTGCGTGCCATACCAGGCCAGATGACCCTGGATGCCCTGATACACGCACAGCACTCCGGCGATCAGCAGCAGGGCGAAGGTGATCCCCGCGCCGAACATGCGTCCCGGCAACCATTTCTGGGTGAAGGACAGGGCGATGCCGTGCAGCAGGCGTGCTACCAGCAGGCTGGCGCCGAGCGCGTGCAGGATGTAGATGGAGAAACGGCTGACTTCGAGGTAGCCGATCATCAGCAGGATCAGCGGCACGTGCTCGGCGAAGTTGGCGTGGGCGCGGATGCGGCGCAGCATGCTGATATTGCCGCCGTCGCCGAGGCCGATCTTGGCGGCGCCGCGGTACTGGACAACGCGGATGCTGAGCACCAGATACCAAAGCGCCAGCAGGCCGGCGTAAAGCGGTGTGACCATCATGTTTTTCTCCCCCGGGAAATTTTATGCATGCGCCAAGGCGGCTGCATGCGGGTCCGTATACGGATTTACCTGGGGTGATTGTTGCACAGGCCAGCAGAGCCGCACGCCCCCTGTTTGTTGCGCCCTAATCCCTTTGGAGGGTGCAGGCGGCCTTGGCCGCGTCGCACCCTTGCCGCACATCCCATTCAGGCAAGGGCAAGCACCATGACGACGGAACAGCGCAACAAGGAAAAGGTCCAGGCCTTTTTTACAGCCCTCAACAAGGCCGATTCAGTGGCCATCGTCGACGCCTACGCCGAGGACGGGCGCTGCGTGACCATGGGCAATACGCTGATCTCCGGCAGCTATGGCAAGGAGCAGATCAGGCAGTACGCCGCCGGCGTCCTGCAGGTGTTTCCGCAGGGCATCCGCTTCACCATCCTGGGCATGACGGCCGAGGGCGAGCGCGTCGCCGTGGAAGCGGAGTCCGAAGGAATGCACGTCTCCGGCCGGCTCTACAGCAACCAGTACCACTTCCTGTTCCGCTTCCGCGAGGGCAAGGTGGTGGAGTTCAAGGAGTACATGGATACCGAGCGGGTGACGGATATCCTTTGCGGCGGACAGCGCCGGCCGGCCGGCTGAGCGGGCGCTGCGCACTGGATCACGGTATGTTGCGGCGGGACGGAGGACGCTAGCCGGCAACAGGCAGGTGCCGAAGGGGTTGGACCGGGACTGCGCCGCCGTGTGACCAATTGCCGGGGGAGCAGCATGGAACAGCGTCCGATTGCCGCCGCAGACGAAGACATCCGCGATGCGGAGTTCAGCACCGAGGTGCGGCAGCGCCGCGAGGCCGCCGGGGTGGAGCAAGGCGATCCGCTGACCTGGGGGCTGGCCTTGTCCGGCGGCGGCATCCGCAGCGCCACCTTCTGCTTCGGGCTGCTGCGGGCGCTGGCGAAGAATGGGCTGCTCAAGCGCTTCGACTATCTCTCCACCGTCTCCGGCGGCGGCTACATCGGCTCCATGCTAGGGCGGCTGTACAGCAAGGAGACGCCGGCCGAAGCGGTGGAGCGCGGGCTGGGCTCGGACGAATCCCTGCTGCTGTGGTGGATGCGCAACAACGGCCGCTACCTGACGCCGGCCGGGGGCAAGGACCTGGCGCAGGCGGCGGCTTCGATCTTCCGCGGCATGGTCGCCACGCATTTCGAAGTGGCGGTGCTGATCCTGCTGGCGGCCTGCCTGATCACGCTGCCGCATGCCTTGCTGCCGGTGTTGCCGGCTTCGGTACACTTCGGGCTGATGTGGCTATGGAGCAAGCTGCTCTCGGTGTGGTGGTGGCTGGTGCCGCTGCCGCTGTTCGGGGCTTCGGCCAGCGCCTGGGCTTACTGGCAGGCGCGCGACGAGGGCAATTGCAGTTGCCCGCGCTGCCGGGGT
The DNA here is from genome assembly GCA_028291705.1 of Nevskia sp. Classification (GTDB taxonomy): domain Bacteria; phylum Pseudomonadota; class Gammaproteobacteria; order Nevskiales; family Nevskiaceae; genus Nevskia. The sequence continues at coordinate 4,737 of JAQGNS010000023.1, read as the reverse complement.
GCGGTCAGCGCCGTGGCGGCGGTGGGCGGCGCCGCGCTGATCGGCTGCTGGGTGCTGAAGCAGCTGGCCGCGGGGCCGCCGTCGACCCTGGTAGTGATGGGCGCCTGCATGGTGGGGCTGCTTTCGGCGGCCCTGGCCGGTGTGGTGCTGCGCCTGTGCTTCCTGAAAAGCGAGCCGGCCGAGGTGCGCCTGCGCATGACGCTGTGGCTGCGCAACTGCCTGGTGCTGTCGCTGCTGTTGATCGGCGTGGGTGTGCTCGATGCGCTGGCCTTCCTGCTGGTGCATGAACTGCACGACCTGACCCTGGCCAAGGCGCTCGGCGCTTCCGGCTTCACCGTGGCGGCGTTGCCGCTGCTGCGCGCGGCCGGCAAGCAGATCCAGGCGGCTTCTGCCAAGACGGATGGGCCGGGGCTGCCGGCGGCGACGCTGGCCAATATCGCCGGCATGGTCCTGCTGGGACTGCTGGTGCTGCTATGGACCACGCTGCTGATGGCCTTCATCTTTGCCGGCGCCGACGCAGCTTCGTCCGGCGTCGTGTGGCTACCGCTGCTGAGGTTGGCCGGCATCTTCGCGGCACTGGCGCTCTACGTGCTGGTCTCGGGCTGCAACCTGGGGCAGCTCAACCTCGCCTCACTGAATTACCTGTACCTGTCGCGGCTGGCGCGGGCCTATATCTCGGTGGGCAATGTGCGTAGCGAGGGGAAGGATGGGCGCTTCCCGCACACGCCGCTGACGCCGGCGCGGCGCGACGACATCGCCGGCATCGCCCGGCTGGAGAACGCGGTGCCGGGCGACGACCCGGCGCTGCCGGACTACGCGCCGCACCAGTACGGCGGCCCGATTCATCTGATCAACTGCTGCATCAACCAGACCCGCGACGACCGCACCGGCGCCTACAACGCCGACCGCAAGGGCGTGGCGCTGACGGTCAGCGCGCGCGGCATGGAAACGGGCACGCACGGGCCGCTGCCGCATGCTGCGCTGCAGGACACCACGGTGGGACAGTGGGCGACGATTTCCGGCGCGGCGCTGGCCAGCGGCATGGGCTCGAAGACCGCGCCGGGCGTGGCGGCGCTGCTGTTCCTCACCGGGCTGCGGCTGGGCTTCTGGTTTCCTTCGGCGCGCGGCGCGCGCAGCAGCAGCCGCGCCGGCTGGCTGGCGAAGTACCGGGCGACGCTGGCGGAGCTGTTCGCGAGCTTCCCCGGCCTAAGCGATCCGCACTGGTACCTTTCCGACGGCGGCTTCTTCGACAACACCGGCGTCTACGCCCTGCTCAAGCGCAAGGTGGACCTGATCGTGCTGGCCGACTGCGGCCAGGATGAGAACTACCTGTTCGGCGACCTGGAAAACCTGGTGCGCAAGGCGCGCATCGACTACGCCGCGGAAATTGAATTCCTCGATCCGGGCACGCTGACCGCGGATGAGGCCGAGGGCGCGCCTTCTTCCCTGCGCCATGTCGGCACGCCGCTGACCATCACGCCGGAGCCGGGCCTGCAATACCTGCTGGTGGGACGCGTGCGCTACGACGACGGCCGCCTGGGCACGCTGCTGGTGGTGAAGCCGCATCGCACCAATGAGCTGCCGCTGGACGTGGTGGCCTATGCCGACGGCGATCCCTGCTTCCCGCAGCAGGATACGAGCGACCAGTTCTTCGACGAAGCGCAGTGGGAGAGTTACCACAACCTGGGGCTGATCCTGGGCGGCGTGGTCAACGACAGGCTGCTGGGCTTCGCCCGCGAGTGGGGCCAGATCAAGACGCCGCCCGCCACTTTCAAGACCGTGGCGGACAAGCTGCCGACGCCGGACGAAGCCGCGGCGCAACGCCGGCAGCGCGTGGGGCAGACGGTGCGCACTTCGGTGGGCGCCGGCATCGGCCTGACCGTGGCGCTTGGCCTGTGGCAGACCTTCGATTCCTACCGCAAGGACCGCGACGACCAGCGCACGCAGTTCGTCACCACTTACGAGGACACCATCAAGGCGGTGGCGGGAGAGACGGACGACCTGATCCTGGATACCAAGCTGCAGACCTTCAGCGAATCGATGGGCGGCCTCGGCATCATCGACCTGACCAAGAATGCGGACAACCGCCTGGTGGCGGCGGTGAGCGCGCGCTGCGCCAAGGATGCCGCCACGCTGAAGAACACCTGCGTCGATTACCGCAGCTACCTGCAACAGGCGCCGCCGACGCACGCCGTGTGGGTGGACTACTGGCAGGGCACCATCGCCTCGCAATGGGATGCGGCCAGCAACGCGGCCGACCTGGCGGATTCCGGTGTGCAGGTGCCGACGCCGCAGGAAGCGCCGATGATGGTGGGCGCGGAAGCACCACCGCCTCCACCTCCCCCGTCGCTGCCAGCACCCGACGCCGAACCACCCCCGGTCGCGGAAGGACCGTCAGGAGGAGCCGCGGCGCCGACGATGGCGAGCGCGCCGCCGCCACAAGCGACCAGCGCCGCAAGTCCGCAATCCGGTGTCTCGGCGCTGGCGCAAGCCTGCAAGCCCGCCGCGTGGGGACCGGTGCAGCTATTCACCCAAATCTTCAGCGAAGATGCCCGCGCCCAGGCGGCGGAGTTCGGCAAGCAGGCGGCCAGTGCCGGGGTTGCTGCTGCCGGCATCGAGAACGTTACCGCCAGCGCGTCACGTAGCGGCGGCGCAGCGCCGATCCCGTGGCCGCATCCGACCTTCATCTATCACACGAGATCGGAGCAGGACTGCGCGCAAGCCTTGGCCGATGCCTTCAACGCGCGCTACCAGCGGAACGACAGCGTGGCGCGGCAGTTGCCGCGCAGGTTGCGAGCGACGCCGGGGATGATCGAGTTTTGGTTGCCGGCTACCGCGGATATGCCGGGGGGATAGGAAGTGCGGTCGGATAAGGCATGGCAGCTACGGGAAATGCAGGGCGTTGACGCCCAAATCACCAATGGCCGCCATGTCACCATAGATACTCTGTACGAGATCGGCGGCTATCCGAGCACTGCGACTAATTCGGCAATAATCCTCAAATCCTCTGCTTCACGCTCATCGAGAACTATTGGCTCATAGCCGGAAGCGGTTGTATCGGGATTCAAGGAAATCCGCGCGTGCTTCCAGGTCCCGTCATTCAATTCCGTCTTGACACTTTCATAAACCTTGACGGTGAAATGGCCGCCAGTCTCCACATCGCTAATTTCGCGGTGTTGAGCCACAACTACCTTACCCTGCCGAGTGCCTCCTCGGATTTTCCTGAATAAGCACCACGAACCATTTGGAATTCGTCTATTCATCGATTCGCCGACAACCTGCGCCACGAAAAGTCCTTGCTGAGGTCTGAATTCGGGCGGCAATTCGACCCACTCCGTGGAATCCTCGTCGTATTCCTGCTCTTCGCTGAACTTGCCCGCAGCGAGCTTCAGATCGACTAAAGGAACACAGTTCTTGAATGGTTGCGCCTCCCTGATTCCCAGCTTCCGAAATGGCAACAATTGCGTTTGTTCGTCCTTGACCACAGAACCGCGTGTTTGGTGCAACACCTTAACGTCGGAAGCTTCCGGCAGCACATCAATCTTCACACCCTCGGTGCGACTTCGCACAAGCCGCTCTGTGTCTTTGTCCAGAAAGCAGACATAACAGCCTTTCATTCCACGCGACAAGAGCACGCGATATGTATTTTTGACCAAATCCAAAAAGCGATCCCCCGAACGCTTTACAACACTGTCATAAGACGACTGCTTATTACCTGACCATGAGTTTTTATCGAAGTCATATGCGATGTCCTGCCCCCAAATGACTCCTACGTAATCAAACTCGAAGCCCTGAGCGGTATAGATGCACCCAATTTGATCTATTCCATTCGAATCTTTTGCCCAAAGCACCTCTCTGGGGATACCTGGCGCGAGACCACTCACTTCGGATCTCGCGTTCCACGGCCTTCGATATGAGCCGATCACAACGTCCTCTATGAGAGTGCCGTCAGGTTTTAGCTCTTTAGACCAAGGCCAAGCAACTCTTCTATCTGCGCCTTGGTCTTCTTCTTCGAAGCGGAGGTGTATCGATTATTGCTAGTGGCCCGAATTCGATGAGCTTCGTCATTGATTAGAACGTCGACTTCACTTGGAGCTGCATCGCCGTAGTTATGAAAATATTTAAACTGTGCCGAAGCTCTTCGACCGACAACCTTATGCAACGTTTTCGTGAACGCACGAGAGCCAGTCGCATACTGTGCATTGAAACCTTGCCCGGCCAGGTCGCTAAGCAAGTTAATAGCAATTACCGACTTACCCGTTCCAGGGCCACCATGAACGATAAAAACCTGCTTTCTACGGTTGGGAATACCCGCACGCACTCGCGCAAGAACCTTTTGATAAACAATTCTTTGTTCATCTAACAATACGAACGTCGGCTCTCCCTTGATCACGCCAGACACGTGATCCAAGAGCTTTTTACTTGGCCTATATTTGCTTTGCTCGATTCGTTGCAAGATTGGCAATCCGTTACCAGCCTTCAATCTTCCAACCAAATAATCCTTAAGCGCATCCACCTCATCGCCCGTAAACAACGGCGCCTGAATTCGTAACGCGTCAAATTTGACGTCGTATAAAATATCGTCAGAGACTGCAGAATAATTATGAAGGTAGCTGCTTTGCATAACTCTATACGTGTCCATCCAAGGATGTCTGGATTCCCGCTTTCGCGGAAATGACAATCTCCATTTCCTGGTGATCGCGCTCTTAATCCTGGCCCTCTCCCCATAGACGGAGG
>JAQGNS010000021.1 GCA_028291705.1 Nevskia sp. | reverse complement strand
CGATGTGGTACGGCGGCACGGTGACGACGATGGCGTCGTCCTCTTCGGCCGCGGCGAACTCCACCGTGCCGACGATGTAGGACATCAGGTTCTCATGGCGCAGGATCGCCGCCTTGGGCTTGCCGGTGGTGCCGCTGGTGAACAGCTGCACCGCCACCGCGCGCGGATCGTCGCCCGGCTCGGGTAGACCTTCGGCAAGGGATTCCGGCAGGTTGAGGAATTCAGCGCGGTCCACCACCTGGACGTCGGCGCGCGGCTGCAGCAACGCGCGATAGTCGGCGCTGGTGATGAGATAGGCCGGCGCGACGCGCTCGACCAGGTCGTTGATCTCCGCCTTGGTCAGGCGGTAGTTGAGCGGTACATAGGGTACACCGGCATAGGCGGCGGCGAAGATCGCTACCGGCGCGGCTGGAGTGTTCACGTCGAGCAGGGCCACATAGGCGGCCTTGCTGGCGCGGATGGCACCGGCGGCGCGTTGTGCCGCCGCGCGCAGCTCGGCGTAGGTCATGCGGGTGGCGCCGGAAACCACGGCGGTGCGATCGCCGAACGCCTCGGCGGCCATGTCGAGGATGGTCGCGATGTTCATGATTCGATCCGGAGTCTCAATCCGACGACGGCAGCTGCTTGGCCTGCTTGATTTCCATGGCCACGCCATTCAGCACGACGGAGCCCTTGCCGCCCTTGGTGCAGAGCAGTTCGACTTTTTCTTCCGCATCGACGTAACGCTTGCCGATCAGGGTGCCGCCGGCCTGCGCCGGGTCGAGCTGGGCGCCTTCCGGGGCGGTGGCCGTGCCGGCCAGCATGTCGACGCCGCCGCAGCGGATGTCGTATTCGCCCGCCGGGGCTTTCACCACCATCAGCTGCGTGTCGCAGACCGCGCTCTTCAGCTTCGCGCCGGCTTTCAGTGCTACTGCCATCTCCAGTCTCCAAACTCGGTGAATATCTCGTGAACCGTATCTTATAAACCTTCCGCCACCTGCCGTGCCCAGACGCCGAGGCGTTTGAACAGTCCGGCGCGGGCCGGGAACAGGAAGTGACTGTGTCCCGTTTCCGGCAGGATGTGCAAGCTCAGGTCGCGGCTGTTGGTGAACGCCGCGGGAACCTTGTGCGGCGCGCCGGCGATGTCGCGCTCGCCCAGGGCCAGGAACAGGGGCACTTCGATCTGCGCCGCCTCCGGCGCCACATTGCCGGGCAGCATTGACATGAAGGCGGTTACCGGCAGCATCTTGTCGCGCGCCGCCTTGATCGCCTCCACCCCGCGCGCCTCGGCCGCGGCACCGGCGAACAGGCTGTTCGACTGCGGCGAGGGCTTCACTTCCGGGTACGGCACGACGAAGGTAGCCTTGGCCAGGCGCACCAGCTCGGCCCGCACTGCCTGCGTATCGGCGGACAGCGCCTTGGCTTCCGGAATCAGGTACTCGGGCATGCCGCGGGTGCTGAACCCGAGCAGCGCCAGCCCGGCATGCGGATGGTGGGCCGCCTGTTGCAGCAGGGTCAGCATGGCACCCATGGAATGGCCGACGCCGATGCTGAGCAATCCCGGCAGGGGCGGCAGACCGGCGAGCAGGGTGCCGGCGCGCAGGCCGGCCAGCACCTGCTCCAGCGCATGCTGGTTGGCGTTGACCAATACTTCCGGCGTCAGCAGGTAGCCGTCTTCCGGCCGGTCGCTCTCGCCCACGCCGAGGTGATCGATGCAGACGACGATGAAGCCGCGCTGCACCATCTGCCGGGCGAAGCTGAAGCTCGTATCGTCCGCCGCGTCGCCGCCGGGCATCAGGTCGAAGAAGCGCCGGTTCATGCCGCCGCCGGGGAGGCAGACCAGTGCCACCGGCGCCACGCCGAGGCTGGCGCGCTCCGGCGCACGCACTTCCACGGCGACGCGCAGCGCGCCGATGCCGGGAAGCAATACGCCGGAATCGAGACGCAGGATGATCGACGTTTCGCCGGACATCAGGTCTTCAGACTTTCTCGAAGATGGCGCCGGCCATGCCCGAGGACACCAGCACGCGTTCGACCTTCTTCACCTGGTTGACGGCGGTGCCGCGCACCTGGCGTACGCCTTCGGCGATGCTGTTCATGCCGTGGATATAGGCCTCGCCGATGAGACCGCCATGGGTGTTGACCGGCAGGATGCCGTCGATGTCGATCTGGCCGCTCTTGACGAAATCCTTGGCCTCGCCGCGCTTGCAGAAGCCGAAGCCTTCCATCTGCTTCAGCACCTGCGGGGTGAAGGCGTCGTAGATCATCGCCGCCTGCATATCGGTGGGCTTCATGCCGGTCTGGGCGTAGAGGCGCTTCGCCGTGCCTTCGGCTTCCGGCATCATCGACAGGTCGGCGTGGTAGTAGTTGGAGATCACTTCCACGTTGTAGGGGATGGACTGGCAGGCGCCGACGATCCTCACCGGCTTCTGTCTCAGGTCCTTGGCGCGCTCCAGGCTGGTAATGACGATGGCGACGCCGCCGTCACTCTCCTGGCAGCAATCGAGTAGACGCAGGATCGGCTCGACGATCCACTTCGAGCTTTGATGCTCTTCCAGCGTGATCGGCTTGCCGTAGAACCAGGCGGCCGGATTGGTGGCGGCGTACTTGCGCTGCGCCACGGCGACGCGTCCGAGGTCTTCGTTGGTGACGCCGTACTGCTGCATGTAGCGCTGCGCCGCCAGGGACTCCCAGGTGGCCGGGGTCTGCGCGCCGAAGGGCATGCACCAGAGCAGCGAGCCGGTGCCGTTGCCGGCCTGCGGGCCGAGGTTCTGCGTGTGCGGCTGGCCGAAGCGGTACTGCGAGCGCTCGTTCATGGCGCGCCACACCAGCACGGTGTTGCACAGGCCGGCGTTGACCAGGGCCATGGCCTGGTAAATGGTGGCCACCGCGGCGGCGCCGCCGCCGGGAATGCGCGCGGTATAAGCCAGGTCCTTCACACCGAGGCAACGGCACAGACCGATCTCGTCGCTGTTGTCGATGGTGAAGGTGATCATGCCGTCGACGTCGGACGGATGGATACCGGCGTCGTCCAGCGCGGCCTTGGAGCATTCGGCGGCCAGTTGCAGCTCGCTGCGGCCGGAGGCCTTGGAGAATTCGGTGGCGCCGATGCCGGCGATAGCTGCTTCACGGAAGGTGCGTGCCATGATTATTTTCCTTATCCCTTATTTCGCACGCGGCCGGAATACCGGCACTTGATGATTGCCCATGGTGGGCGCGAAGAACACTTCCACCGGCATGCCCTGCTTCACATCTTCCAGGGCGATGTCGTAGAGATTGGAGACCAGGCGATAGCCTTCCTCCAGCTCGATGGTGGCGACGATCGGCGGCTCCTTGAATCCGAACGGCGCCGGGTGGCGCGGCTGGATCCAGGTGTAGACGGTGCCGCGGCCGGACAGCTTCACTTCGTTGCGCTTGACGCTGTGGCAGTGCGGGCACATCGGCCGTGGCGGGAAGCGCAGCTTGTTGCAGTCGGCGCACTGCTCGCCGAGGAATTCGCCCTTGTCGGCGCCGTCCCAGAAGAACTTGGCGTCGAGGGTGACGATGGGGGCCAGGCGGATGGGCTTGGGCGGCGCGGCGGGCGCTGAAGGATCGTTCGGTGTGCTCATGGTGTGTCCAATGGCGATTCGGTTATTCAGGCTGTATTCGTAGGGCGGGCCGTGCCCGCCGAAAGGCAGGCGCGGCGCAGACGGCGGGCACGGCCCGCCCTACGAGGCAAAATCACTTCTTGATGGCTTCTTTTTCCAGCATGCTGGCCATGCCCTGCTTCGGCGCGGTCGGCTGGCCAGCGGGCGGACGCGGCGGCATGCGCGGCATGCCGACGAAGCCGATGGCGAACTGCTCTTCCAGGGCTTTCACCTTGTCTTCGGCATAACCCATGCCGGCGAGGATTTCCTTGGTGTGCTCGCCCACCAGCAGCGGCCGGCCCTGGATCACGCCCGGCGTCTCCGACAGGCTGAACAGCAGGCCGATCTGGTCGAGCTTGCCGACTACAGGGTGCTGATAAGAAGTGACCCACTGCTGCTTCAGGAACTGCGGATTCTCGTAGAGCTTGAGCGAGAAGTCCTCGGAGACGATTTCCAGCGGTACGCCGGCGGCGTCCAGCTTGGCGAACCAGTCGGCGGCAGTGGCGGTCATGAAGCGCTCGGCGATGAGCTTGGCCAGGGCCTCGTCGTTCTTCTTGCGCGCTTCCTCGGTGGCGAAGCGGGCATCGGTGACCAGCTCCGGCAGGCTCAGCACGGTAAGCAGCTCGTCCCAGTGCGGCTGGTTGAGCAGCAGCACGCAGAGCCAGCCCTGCTTCGTTTCATACAGGCGATGGCCGGCGGAGTAGCCGTTCTGCATGCCGTCGATCTTCGGACGCTCGAAGCCCTGGCCGTCCGGCGTGGCCACGGCGTAGGAGGTGTTGAGCAGCGCGGCGTT
>JAQGNS010000593.1 GCA_028291705.1 Nevskia sp. | reverse complement strand
TTCAACCTCAACAACAGCTAATGCCCGACCACGACATGACGCCCCGCCCGACTTCCGCTCAGATCACACGCCCCGGCATCCGCTTGGGCCGTTGGCTGGCCGCCGCTTGCGCCATGGGCGCCAGCCTGACGCCCCTGCACGCAGCACTGGCCGCGGAATGCGCGCCGGCGGCTCCCGCCGCGCCAGTCAAAGGCGCCAAGGGAGCCGGGGCCACCGCCGGCGCGGCCGCACAGCATTCGTCGGCACCTTCGAGCGACAACATCAGCGAGCTGACTTTCGCCGGATTGCAGAAAGCCACCGCGCTGATGTCGCAGAAGAAGACCGACGAGGCGATCGAGAAGCTGAAAGAGCTGACCGCTCGCGGCACCGACTACGACAAGGCCTTCATCTACTACAACCTGGGCGCGATCTACGCCGGCAAGAACGACTACGGCAACGCCACTGAGTACTTCACCAAGTCGCTGTCCTACAACGCCCTGCCCAAGGAGACGGCCGACCAGACGCAGTACATGCTCGGCCAGATCTACATCGCCAACAACCAGTATGACCAGGGCATCGCGGCGCTGCTGACCTACTTCGACACCACCTGCAATGTGATCACGCCGGATCAGCGCATGTTCGTGGCCAGCGCCATGGCCGAACGCAAGCGTTACACGGAAGCGCTGGAGCAGACCAACCTGGCGCTGGCGCAGGCGAAGGAACCGAAGGAGTCCTGGATCCAGTTCAAGCTCGGCATCCAGTATGAGATGAAGGATTTCCAGGCCTGCACCGATACGCTGATCCAGCTCATCGCCATGGCTCCCGGCAAGCCGGATTACTGGAAGCAGCTGTCCGGCGTGCTGTTGCAGCTCAACGACGAGGGCAAGGCCACTGCGGTGCTGGCCCTGGCAGACCGGCAGGGCATGCTGGACAAGCCGGAAGATATCCAGAATCTGTACAGCACCTACATGATGCTGGGCGAGCCGCTGAAAGCGGCGCAGCTGATCGACACCTCCATCGCCAGCAACAAGATGCCAAGCAACGAGGCGACGCTGGAACTGGTCTCCAATGCCTGGATCAACGCCCGCGAAAGCGAGAAGGCCGAGGACACGCTGAAGAAGCTGGCCTCCATGTCCGACCGCGGCGAGTACTACTTCCGCCTAGGCGCCATGTACGGCGACCAGGAACGCTGGAACGACTCCAAGGGCATGCTCGAGCACGCGCTGGAGAAGGGCGGCCTGAAGCGGCCTGGCGAAGCCTACTTCCGTATTGCCGTGGCCGACTACCGCTCCGAGGACATCAAGGGCGCGATGGCCATGCTGCAGAAGGCGTCGACCTACGACGAGACCAAGCAGCAGGCCAGCGAGTGGATGCGCGTGCTGCAACCGCAACAGGCCTCCGGCGCTCCCGCCGCCACCACGCCGGCACCCGCCAGCGGAAAGAGCTGATGGCCCGGGCAAGGCAAGGGGCCTTTGGTAAAGCGGCCGCCGGGGTCCGGCGCGCCGGCTTCACCCTTGCCGTTCGGGCGTTCCCGGCGGCGGCCGGCGGCTGCATCGGTTGCTGAACGCGCCATGGCCGAACAGGGCAATCCGGATAGCCTATTCGCCGCGGCGATGCAGGACGCTTTTCCCGGACCCGTCCTAGCGATGACGCCGACCGCCGAGATGCCCCGCGCCGGGCGGCCGGCGCAGAACTGGATTCTCGATCCGGTGCAGGACGCGCTGTTCATCATCGCCGCGCCGCTGCTGGTACTGGCGGTGGCGCTGCTCGGCTTCGGCATGCTGGGCGCGGAAAGCGCCGTCGCCGCGATCATCCTGGTGCACATGGTGCTGACGGTGGCGCACCACCTGCCGACCTTCATCCGCATCTACGGCGACGTCGACCTGTTCCGCCGCTTCAAGTGGACCTTCGTGCTTGGGCCGCTGCTGCCGCTGACCTTCTCTGCCGGCGTGCTCGGCTACATGGCGGCTAAGGATGTACCGGTGGAAAACTTCCTCTACCTGTTCATCCTGTTGGCGTTGTGGGACCCGTACCACTTCCTGATGCAGCACTACGGTTTCATGCGCATCTACGACCGCCACAACGCCGCGCCGCGGCGCCTGGCGGCGCGCATGGACCTGCTGCTGTGCGCGGCCTGGTTCATCTTCATCATGGCCTCCAGCAGCGAGTGGCTTCCCGGCATTCTCGAAGACCTCTACCGCACAGTGGGCACACCGCTGGCGATGGCGGTGCCGGCGGGCACCATTCGCGCCCTCACCATTTGCAGCGGACTGCTGGCGGGCGCGGCGACGCTGGCTTATGCCGCATACCTGCTGTGGTGCCGCCGCCAGGGCTACTTCATCAGCGCGGCCAAGCTGGCGCTGTTCGCCATCACCTTCTGCGTGATGTACCTGACTTATGTGCCGAATGCGCTGATGCAGGGCATGGCGCCGGGCTGGACCTTCAAGGCCGGCTTCGCCGCCATCGGCATCGTGCACATGACGCAGTACCTGGCCATCGTCTGGCGCTACAACCGCAGCATCGCCGCCCGTCCGGGCCGCGCGCGGCCCGGCCTGTTCAACCGGCTGCATCTGCGCGGCGGACTGCTGGCGGCGGCGGGCTACGTCGCGCTGTGCCTGGCCTATGGCGAAACGCTCACCGGCACCCACGGCGGCCGCTGGCTGATGTCGATCGTGATGGCGCTAGGCTTCACTTCGACCCTGCTGCACTACTACTTCGACGGCTTCATCTGGAAGCTGCGCCACCAGCAGAACCGCGAGAACCTGTCTCCGGCCGAGCCGGCCGGGGCCCCGACGCAGAATGCGCTGTCCTGGTGGACTGCCGGCGGCGGCCCGGGCGCCGGCTCGGTGCTGCTGCGGCATACCCTGTATTTCGTCGCGCCGATGGCGCTGCTCACCGCTGGCGCCGTGGCGCTGTGGCAGGGGCCGGGCGGCAACTATGTCGGCCGCATGGCCCTGGCGCAGCAACTCTACCAGCAAGGCCAGGAAGAGCGGGCGCGCGGTGAGGCGCAACTGGCGCTGGCTTCGATGGAGCAGCAGCTGCCATTGGCACGGCGTTTCGCCGAGCTGCAGCCCAACGCCGCGCACCAGGCCGCTCTCGCCTATCTCGTCTACAACCACTCGCGCTACCACAACCTGCTGCTGCCGACGCTGGCCGGCGACCGTCTCGACCAGGAACGGCTGGCCAGCTACCAGGTCGACCTGGGCGAAGCCATCGGTGAACTGTCCAGCGCCATCGCCAGCGGCGGTCCCCTCGCCCATCCGGGAGCGGAAAAGCTGACCGCCGAAGAAGGCCGCCGCGCACTGGAGAAGTGGCAGGCGGAACTGGCCCGGCTGCAGGGCACGCCAGCGCCGCAGAGTTGATCCCGCAACCCCATCGACCCAACCAGACCATAAGCAGATCAAACGGACTTTCGATGAATACCCAGAACAAGAAAATGAACCATAAACCACGCAGCGCCTTCCGCCGCATCGGCATCAGCGCGGCATTGCTCTGCCTGCTCAGCGGCCCGCTCACCGCGCAGGCCGAGCCGCACTTCGACCACTACGTCAAACTGACGCCGGAGAACGCCGTCATCGGCAACTTCCCGGCGGACAAGGCGCCGATCCTGACCATCAAGTCCGGCGAGACGGTGAAGATCGACACCGGCGGCGGTAACCGCTGGGGCGACAAGGACCCCGACCAGTGGCTGGCTGAGGAAAAGATCCCCTACACGCTGGCTACCGCTCCGGGCCTGGCGGAAACCGCCAAGGTGCTGAAGGAAACGCCGCGCAACGGCGACATCAAGACCGGCCACATCCTGGTCGGGCCGATCAACGTCGAGGGCGCCGAGCCCGGCGACATGCTGGAAATCCGCATGCTCTCGGTGAAGCCGCGCATTCCCTATGGCGTGGTGTCCGAGCGCAATGGCTCCGGCGGCATTCCCGACGAGGTGCCGGCACCGTTCTACAAGGTGGTGATGATCGACCAGAAGCGCCACGTCGGCGTGTTCGACAAGGGCATCGAAGTGCCGCTCGGTCCGTTCATGGGCGTGATGGGCGTGCAGCCGGACGCTTCCTTCGGCGCCAACCCGCGCAGCAGCCCGCCCGGCCCCTACGGCGGCAACCTGGACTGCAAGGAACTGGTCACCGGCACCACGCTGTACCTGCCGGTCTTCGCTCCGGGCGCGCGCTTCTTCACCGGCGACGCGCACGGCGGCCAGGGCGACGGCGAAGTCACCGTCACCGCGATCGAGACCGCCAACACGGCGATCCTGCAATTCATCCTGCACAAGGGCGTGAAGATCGACGCGCCGCGCGCCGAGACGCCGACGCACTTCATCAACTTCGGCCTGGATCCGAACCTGGAAGAGGCGATGAAGAAGGCGATCCGCGAGAACAACACCTTCCTCGAAGAGCGCATGGGCCTGGACTTCGCCCACGCCTTCGCCCTGTCCAGCATCGGCGTCGACTTCCACGTCACCCAGGTGGTCGACGGCACCAAGGGCATCCACGCCATGGTTCCGAAGAAGCTGTTCACGGACAAAACCTTCCCCTACTGGTACCACCCCGCGGCTTCCGGCAGCTAAGCGCGCCCCACCCGATTTCGTACCAATTTCCGCACAGGACCCAAGGCCATGACTCAACGTTCCAACACCAGCAATCCCGCGGCGATGCGCCTGACGCGCCGCCGCTTCCTCGGCACCACCGCGGTGGCGGGCACGGCGCTGGCGTTCACCCGCTTCTCGCCCAACGCCTTCGCCGCGCTGCCGCCTGGCGACGTTCTGTCCAAGTCCGTGGTCGAAGTGGCGCAGATGATCCGCGACAAGAAGATCACCTCGGTCGAGCTGGTCACCCGCTGCTATGCCCGTATCGATGAGGTCAACCCCAAGCTCAACGCGGTGGTGGCGACCTGCCGCGAGCGCGCCATGGTCGAGGCCAAGCAGGCCGATGAGGCGCTGGCCGCCGGCAAGTCGCTGGGCCCGCTGCACGGCGTGCCCTTTACCATCAAGGACTCTTTTGACACCAACGGCGTGGTCAGCACCGGCGGCACACTGGGCCGCAAGAGCTACGTGCCGGGCAAGGACGCCACCGTGGTGGCGCGGGTGCGTGCCGCCGGCGGCATCCTGCTGGGCAAGACCAACACGCCGGAGTTCACCCTCGGCGGTGGCGCCCGCGGTACCTACAACCTGGTCTACGGCCAGACCTACAACCCGTACAAGCCCAACTACAACCCCTCCGGCTCCTCCGGCGGCGCCGGCTCCATCGTCGCCTCGGCGGGCTCATTCTTCGACATCGGCTCCGACTATGGCGGCTCGATCCGCGGCCCGGCCTACGCCAACGGCATCGCCGGCATCAAGCCGACCTACGGCCGTTCGCCGCGCACCGGCCACATCGTCGATTACGGCGGCGCCTTCGACAACTTCCAGGAAACCGGCCCGCTGGCGCGCCGCGTCGGCGACCTGTACCTGATCCTGTCGATCATCGCCGGCCCCGACGGCATCGACCCGATGATGGCCCCGGTGCCGCTGGGTGATCCGGCCAAGGTCGACCTGAAGAAGCTGCGCGTCGCCTATTACACCACCAACGGCATCAAGGACCCCTCGTCCGAGATCCAATCGCTGGTCAAGAAGAGCGCCGACTATTTCTCCAGCCTCGGCTGCAAGGTGACCCAGGACCAGCCGCCGAAGATGAAGGAGCTGTCCGACATCCGCCAGAAGTACAGCAGCGCCGACGGCGGCGACCACATGCGCCGCATGCTGAAAAAGCACGGCACCACCCAGGCTTCGCCCGGCCTGCGTGTCGACGGCCACGAGCTGCCGAGCGCGGACTTCACCCGCCTGCTGGAAGAGATGGACGCGATCAAGAGCGAACAGCTCACCTGGCTGGAGCAGTACGACCTGATCCTCTGCCCCGCCTCGGCCGAACCGGCGCGGCCGGTACCGGTGCAGTTCGTCAATCCACCCGACGCCCCGCCTTCCGGCGGCAACTACACCAGCCAGTACAACACCACCGGCTGGCCGGCGGGCGTGGTGCGGGTCGGCACTTCCAGCGAGGACTCCGGCATGCCGCTGGGGGTGCAGGTGGTCGGGCAGCCCTGGCGCGACGACGTGGTGCTGGCCGCCATGGCCTACCTCGAAAGCAAGGGTGGCGGCTGGCAGATGCCGCCGCTCTGAAGCCGGATAAAAAAGGATAAACAATGAACAAGGTACTACAGCAACTGGCCTACGACAGCAGCCGCCGCGACTTCTTGCGCGGCCGCGCCGGGCTCAAGGCAGCGGTGGCAGCTACCGCTGCCGCCGCCGTCACCGCGGTCCAGGCCGCGTCCAGCGACAGCAGCGACGAACTGATCTTCATGTCGGCGACCAAGCTGGCGCAGCAGATCCGCGCCGGCAAGGTCTCCGCCAGCGAGGCGGTGGAAGCCTTCATCGCCCGGCAACTGGCGGTGAACGACGAGATGAACGCGGTGGTGA
>JAQGNS010000591.1 GCA_028291705.1 Nevskia sp. | reverse complement strand
GCTGATTTCCTCCAGGGTGAAGCCGAAGGACTGCGCCTGCAGGACGATCTTCAGGATTTCGACGGCGCTCTCGTCGTAGTCGCGGTAGCCGCTGGGCAGGCGCCGCGCTGGCGGGATCAGCCCGTGCGCTTCGAGGAAGCGCAGCTTGGAGGTGGCGACGCCGGCGCGCCGGGCGAGTTCTCCGATCCTCATGCGCTGCTCCGCATCGGCCGCTTGACCTTGAACCAAGGTTGAAGGTGTAGCCTAGCATGCATCGAGACCATCGTGGCAGGCTTGCCCTCCCGCTTCGACCCGCGTTCCCCTAGCCGGAGATTCCGCCTTGTCCCTGTTCCAGAGCCTGACCCTGCCCAACGGCGCCGTTGTCACAAACCGCATCGCCAAGGCCGCGATGGAGGAAAACATGGCGGATGCCGAGCAGGGACCTTCAGCCGAACTGATGCGGCTGTACCAGGCCTGGGCCGACGGCGGCGCCGGGCTGCTGCTCAGCGGCAACGTGATGATCGACCGGCGCGCCATGACCGGGCCCGGCGGCGTGGTGCTGGAAGATGCGCGGCAACTGGAGAAGTTTCGCCAGTGGGCGCGCATCGGCCGCTCCGGCGGCGGGCAGTTCTGGTTGCAGCTCAGCCATCCGGGGCGGCAGATGCGGGCCAATATGGGCCAGGAAACCTGGGCGCCGTCGGCGGTGCCGCTGCAACTGGGCGGCGCTTCCAAGATGTTCAACATACCCAAGGCGATGAGCGAGGACGATATCGCCGAGGTAATCCGGCGCTTCGCCACGGCGGCACGGCTGGCGGAGCAGGCCGGCTTCAACGGTGTGGAGATCCACGCCGCGCATGGCTACCTGCTGAGCCAGTTCCTGTCGCCGCTGAGCAACCAGCGCAATGATCGCTGGGGCGGCACGCTGGAGAATCGCGCGCGCCTGCTGCTGGAGACGGTGCAGGCGGTGCGGGCGGTGGTGACGCCGCAATTCGGCGTGGGGGTGAAGCTCAACTCGGCGGACTTCCAGCGCGGCGGCTTCGCGGCGGAGGATGCGCTCGGCGTGGTACGCATGTTGAACGAGTTGCCGGTGGACCTGGTGGAACTCTCCGGCGGCAGCTACGAGGCGCCGGCGATGCAGGGTGATGCCCGCGACGGCCGCACCCTGGCGCGCGAAGCCTACTTCCTGGAATTCGCCCGCGACATCGCGGCGGTGGCGAAGATGCCGCTGATGGTCACCGGCGGCATCCGCCGCCGCGCGGTGGTAGAGCAGGTGCTGGACAGCGGCGTGGCCATCGCCGGCATCGCCACGGCGCTGGCGATCGAGCCGGGTCTGCCGCGCGCCTGGCGCGAGGGCCGCGACAGCCAGCCGCTGATGCAGCCGGTGAGCTGGAAGAACAAGATGCTCGCCGCGCTGGCGACCATGGCCATGGTCAAGTTCCAGTTGCGCCGGCTCAGCCTGGGCCGGCCGCCGCAACCGCGGGTCTCGCCCCTCCGCGCGTTGTTGCAGGACCAGGTGCGGCTGGCGCGGCGCACCGGGCAGTACCGCAAGTGGATCGCGCGGCAGGCAGCCTGAGCCGCCTCGACAAGGCCTGAGCCACGCCACCGGCCGTCGAGCCAATCTCATCCGATGGGCCATCTGATGGGAATGCCTGCGCGAATCCGTGGTCACAAGTATTCGGGTGTCCACGGAGGGCCGACATGAGCACACTCATCCACAACATGGTCAAGACGGACCGGGGCGATTACACCTTCAATACGCGCGAGGAAGCGGAAGCCTTTTTCATCGCCGTGTCCCTGCGCGAGAAGGAGCATCACTCACCCATCGCGGATCCGGCCAAGCCGGCGCCGCGACGCGGAACCAGCGCCGCAGGCCGCTCCGGCCCGAAACAGGGCAAGCGCAACTAAGACGCAGGCGACGTCGCCGGACCCGGACAGGGCACGTCCGGGTCCGTACGCTTCCGCACGGACAGCTTGTCCGCGCGCGGGGGCGTGTTTGCGGGCGATTCAGCGCATCGGGCCGCGGCGGATGAAAGACCCAAGGCCGTGTTTTCCCGTTCGCGGACGCGTGAAACGCCCGTTGATTTGTATGGACGTTTTCTTGCACGCGCGCCCGTTTCATTCGATTGTGACAGCGCCGCTCCGGGTGCCGCTCCGGCAACGGCCGGCCGCGCGCCTGTGCAAGCAGCAGCAGAGCCCGTAAGCTGGAATCCGGACCAGGGCCGGTTCACGCGGACCCATGCAAACGTCGATGCTGTCTGCCTGCCGCAAGGTGTGGGGACGACTCAGGAGAACTGTGCTGCACCGGCAGAGCGCCGCGGACCAGGCGCAGCAGACGCGTGTGCAGCGCAACCTGGCGCCGGCGGATGTGCGCCTGCTGGAGCGCATCGCCACCACAGCCACCCGCCGCTACCGTTTCCCGGCGATGCTGGAGAACGAATTCCAGACGTATGTGCGCGCCGCCACCCGCACGGCGCGCATCTGCCTGGGCCTGATCACCTTGCTGATGTTCGTCTGCGCCCCGGCCTGGGTGCCGCTGAGCCTGGGCGAGCCGCCGCTGATGACCAGGCCGATGCACTGGATCGAACTGGGCGTGATGGCGCCGCTGTTCGCCGCGGTGTGCCTGGTGCAGGCGCGCTACATCGCCTCGGACCTGTCGGAGTGGCTGCTGATCCTCGCCTTCCTGCTGGAAGTGGTGTGCATCGAGGTGATCGTGCACCTGGCCGACGGCATCGGCTATCCGCTGGAGCCTTCACTCAGCGTGATCATTCCGGTCTCCATCATCATCCTGGCGCGCATGCGCATCGCGCGCTGCCTGCTGTTTGTGGGTTTGTACCTGGCGATCGTGGTGCTGACCGGCTGGCTGTGGCCGAACCACCTCAACCTGCGCTCGCCCACTGGCTGGCTGATGGAGATCCTGCTGCTGTCGATCGCCCTGCTCGGCGCCGCCTGGTCGAAGCTGTCGTTCCGCCGCCAGTGGGCCTCCAACCTGCTGCTGGAGCTGATGGCCTATCGCGATTCGCTCACCGCCCTGCCCAACCGGCGCGCGCTGGAGGACCACTACCACGTGCTGAGCCAGGCGCTCGCCCGCGGCCAGAAGAAGCACCTGATCTTCGCCCTGATCGACCTGGATCACTTCAAGCTGATCAACGACAGCTACGGCCACGAGTACGGCGACGGCGTGCTGGTCGAAGTCGGCCTGACCCTGGCGCAGTTCGCGCGGCGGCCGCTGGACATCGCCGCGCGCGTCGGCGGCGAGGAGTTCGCCCTGATCCTGCACGATTGCGATGCGGCCGCAGGCGAGGAGCGGCTGGAGCGCCTGCTGCAAAGCATCCGCGGCCTGCGCATCGAGCACAAGGCGCATGAGGGCGGCGTGGTCACCTGCAGCATCGGCGCCGCCGCGCTTGGTCCCGGCCACAGCCTGCACGATGTGTATCGCGCGGCGGACGAGTGCCTGTACCAGGCCAAGCGCGAGGGCCGCGACCGGCTGCGGCTGGTGGGCATCGACAGCCCGGCGCAGGGATCGCCGGAAAGCGCGGTCGCGTAGATTTACGCAGCCCGGGAAGAGCGGAACTCGGTGGCGTAATACAGCAGCGCCAGCACCGGCGCGGCGAAGCCGAGCCAGGCTGCAACGTTCCAGCCGCCGACGGCATAGCTCCAGGCGCCCAGCGCCGATCCCGCCGCGCCGCCGAGGAAGAAGGTGGCCATGAACAGTCCGTTGAGCCGGCTGCGGTACTCGGCGCCGAGGGCGAAGATGGCGCGCTGGCCGGAGACGAGGTTGGCCGCGACGCCGAGATCGAGGATCACCGCGGCCGTGCCCAGCACCAGCAGCGAGAACAGCGAACCGTCGTGGCGGCCCTGGCACAGGAGGAACGCCAGCGCCACGCAGGACATGGCCGCGCCGGTCACCGGGCGGCTCCAGCCGCGGTCCGCCAGGCGGCCGGCAATAGGCGCGGCCACCGCGCCGCCGACGCCGACCAGGGCGAACCAGGCGATGCCGCTCTGCGTCAGCCCGAAGGCTGGACCGGCCAGCAGCAGCGGCACGGTGGTCCAGAACAGGCTGAACGCGGCGAACAGGAAGGCGTGGTAAAGGGCGCGGCGGCGCAGGATCGGCGTGGTCCGCACCAGCATCCACATCGAGCACAGCAGGGCGCCATAGCGCGGCCCGGGCGCGGGCCGGCGCGGCGGCAGCACGCGCAGCAGCGTAATCGCCAGTACGAAGATGAGCCCGGCGGAGGCGAGGAACACGGCGTGCCAGCCCCAGGCGTCGGCGATCAGGCTGGATAGCGGCCGCGCCAGCATGATGCCGAGCAGCAGGCCGCTCATCACATTGCCGACGACGCGGCCGCGCTGCTCCGGCGGCGCCAGGTGCGCCGCGTAGGGCACCAGCACCTGCGCAGCCACCGAGCTGAGCCCCAGCACGAAGGCGGCGGCGAGGAACAGCGGCGCGCTGCTGGAGAGGCCGGCGACCAGCACGGCGCAGCACACCACCAGCAGGGCGCTGACCACCAGGCGGCGGTTCTCGACGATGTCGCCCAGCGGCACGATGAACAGCAGGCCCAGTCCGTAGCCGATCTGCGTCAGTGTCACCACCAGGCCGGAAGCGCGCGCATCGAGGCCGATGGCGGCGCTGATCGGGCCCACCAGGGGCTGGGCGTAGTACAAGTCGGCGACGATGATGCCGCAGGCGGCGGCAAGCAGCAGCACTAGGCCGGTGGAGACGCGCGTGGGCTCGGCGGCCGTAGTGGTGAAGGGTGTGGAAGAAGGCAATGCAGGACTCCGGACAGGGCGCCGAGTTTAAGGGCTGGCGCCGGATGGCGTGAAAGCCTCTTGCAGACGGTGCAGGCGAACAGTGCAGGAATGAAACAGTCGTTGCCGATCCAGGCTTGAATGCACCGTCCTGCAACGCAGAGGAAACGCATCCGTCATCTGGTGCGGATATTGCTTTTTTCAAGACCGCGACAAATCCCGCGCAAGGCAAGGAAGCCGATATGCGACTCGCACTGATCCTGTGCGCACTGCTGCCGTGCACGGCGTACGCCGATGACACACGCATCAAGCAGCTGGAATACCTCGACTACGCCGCCGTCACGGCGGACATGCTGACCACCCATATCGCGGTGCATAACCTCGGCATGGAGGAAGGCAACCCGCTGCTCGGCAAGCATCCCGCCGATGGCCTGATCGTGGCCAGCGGCGTGGCGCGCTATGCCATCGGCTACGCCGTGGCGCACGGCGGCGCTACACCGCGCACCAAAAGAATCATGCTCACGGTGATGGATTGCGTCGAACTGGGTGTGGTCGGCAGCAATGTGAGCACCATCACGCACCACGGCGTCACCGAGCCGGTAGCCATCGGCATCGGCATCACCATTCCGCTGGCGGTGGATTTCTGGCCGTGGTGAGTGACGGCCGCTCATCGTGGGCGGCGTGATGCCAAGCGGCGTACCGGAGTTAAGAATTGTTGCAGTTGTATCCAGGATATTGACACGGATTCCCGGAAGGCTTGGAGTGGGCGTCGCCAGCGGCGCATGGCCGCCGCTCCATCCATCGAGGGGACATTCATGAAGACGGAACTTGCCGGTGCGATCTGCATTGGAAGCATCGCGCTGTTCAGCGGATGCAGCGCCATCCCGACGCAGGTAAAGCCGGGCACGCCGGTGACGCTGCAACGCGTTGCCCTGAGCGGATCGCCGCAGCGGCTGGGCTTCTATTACATGGTCAATCCCGATTGCACCTCGGCCGGCGTGCCGAAGGTGCTGGTGGATCAGCAGCCGGCGCACGGATCGGTCACCTTGAGCCAGGTGCAGGACTACTCCGCCTTTCCCTCGAACAATCAGCGCTACGGATGCAACAGGCAGAAGAACCCGGGCACCGTGGTTTCCTATACCCCTGCGCCCGGTTACACGGGACCGGACCAGGTTTCGGTGACGGCGATCTTCCGCGACGGCAACCCCAAGGTCGTCAGCTACGACATCTCGGTCCGGTAACACGAGGCAGCAACCCGCCGGGACGGGGAGCGCGGCGCAATACCGCGCCGCCCCCCGCCCGGTGGTGAAGGAGCAATCAGCCCGTCGGTCAGGCCAGCTTCGCGTCCATGGTGATCTTGGCCTTCATCAGCTTCGACACCGGACAGCCGGCCTTGGCCTTGTTGGCGATGTCGGCGAACTTCA
This sequence comes from Nevskia sp., assembly GCA_028291705.1. Classification (GTDB taxonomy): domain Bacteria; phylum Pseudomonadota; class Gammaproteobacteria; order Nevskiales; family Nevskiaceae; genus Nevskia. Next base: position 363 of record JAQGNS010000591.1, on the reverse strand, counting down.
CCGCATCCGCGCCGGGGATGGTGGCGACCACGGTGAGGTGGCTGGCGGTGATTTCGAAGCCGTCGCCGACCTTGTCGAGCGTGACTTCGGCGTGGGTCTCGATCTTGTCCGCGGTCAGGCCGGCTTCACCCAGCATCAGGGACAGGGCCATGGAGAAGCAGCCGGCATGCGCAGCGCCGATCAGTTCCTCGGGATTGGTGCCCTTGCCGTCCTCGAAGCGCGACTTGAAGCCGTAAGGCGCTTCCTTCAGCACGCCGGTTTCGGTGGAAATGGTGCCGCCGCCGTCCTTGATGCCGCCCTTCCAGACTGCCCATGCTTTCTTTTTCACGTGCTGCTCCTCGATCGGTGAATGAAGGCCGCTTT
>JAQGNS010000571.1 GCA_028291705.1 Nevskia sp. | reverse complement strand
ACCGCCACATCGAACACCCGACCCTGCACCACCCGCACCAGCTTCCCCTGCGTCTGCTGGATCTGGTAGTGCAGGCCGCGCAGCACGCCGCGGCTGGAGCGCGAATGATTGTCCTGCACGAAATCGGGATCGACGCCGGTGCCCTGCGCGAACATCCTGCGGTTGAAGCTCTCGTAGAAGAAGCCGCGATCATCGCCGAACACTTTCGGCTCGATCAGCACTACATCGGGTATTTCCAGGCGGATAAAGTTCATGGCCTGCTCTTGAGGATTTAAAAGATATTGATGTGCAGCAGTTCTTTCAGATACTTGCCATAACCACTCTTGCCCAGGCTGGCGGCCAGTTTCTCCAGTTGCTCGCCGTTGATGTAGCCAAGGCGGTAGGCGATCTCCTCGGGGCACGCGATCTTCAGGCCCTGGCGCTTCTCGATGGTCTGCACGTACTGGCTCGCCTCGATCAGGGAATCGTGGGTGCCGGTGTCGAGCCAGGCATGGCCGCGTCCCATGATGGTGACCTGAAGCTGGTTCATCTCCAGGTAGCGGCTGTTCAGATCGGTGATTTCCAGTTCGCCGCGGGGCGATGGCCGCAGCGACTTGGCGATTTCCGCCGCGCGGTTGTCGTAGAAATACAGACCGGTGACGGCGTAGCGGGATTTCGGCTTGGCCGGCTTTTCCTCCAGACTGACCGCACGCCCCCCGGCGTCGAACTCGACCACGCCATAACGCTCCGGATCGTGTACGGGATAGGCGAATACGGTGGCGCCCTCGGCACGCCGGTCGGCCGCCTTCAGATCGTCGGCGAGGTCGTGGCCATAGAAAATGTTGTCGCCCAGCACCAGCGCCGACGGCGCATCGCCGAGGAAGGACTCGCCGATGATGAAGGCCTGGGCCAGACCGTCCGGCGAAGGCTGGACGGCGTAGCTCAGGTTGAGCCCCCACTGCCCGCCGTCGCCGAGCAATTGCTGGAAGCGCGGCACGTCCTGCGGCGTGGAGATGATCAGGATGTCGCGGATCCCCACCAGCATCAGCGTCGACAACGGGTAGTAGATCATCGGCTTGTCGTATACCGGCAGCAATTGCTTGGATACGGCCAGTGTCACCGGATAGAGCCGCGTGCCGGAGCCGCCGGCGAGAATGATGCCCTTGCGTGCGGGCGTAGCGGTGTTGTTTGGCATGAGCGTGGGTGTCCGCGGAAAATGGTGAGTGGAAGCCTGCGATGCTGCCTGTGCGGCCGGCGGGTGAAGCTCAGGCGCCGTACTGGCGGTCGATCCAGTCGCGATAGCCGCCGCTCTGCACGCGCGACACCCAGGACTGATTGCCCAGATACCAGTGCACCGTCTTGCGAATGCCGGTGGCGAAGGTTTCGGCCGGTCGCCAGCCCAACTCGCGCTCGATCTTGCGCGCATCGATGGCATAGCGGCGGTCGTGGCCCGGCCGGTCCTTGACGTAGGTGATCAATCGCTCGTGCGGCGTCACCGGCGAGCCGGGATGCAATTCGTCGAGGATGGCGCAGATCAGGCGCACGATGGAGATGTTGGTCTGCTCGTTCCAGCCACCGACATTGTAGGTTTCCCCCACCCGGCCGCGCAGCAGCACCTGGCGGATGGCGTCGCAGTGGTCGCCGACGTAGAGCCAGTCGCGAATGTTCATGCCGTCGCCGTAAATCGGCAGCGGCTTGCCGGCCAGGGCGTTGGCGATGACCAGCGGGATGAGTTTTTCCGGAAACTGGTAGGGGCCGTAGTTGTTGGAGCAGTTGGTGGTCAGCACCGGCAGCCCGTAGGTATGGTGCCAGGCCCGCACCAAATGATCGGAGGCGGCCTTGGAAGCGGAATACGGGCTGTTCGGCTGGTATGGAGTGGTCTCGCTGAACTGCGCATCGCCCGGCCCCAGGGAGCCGTAGACCTCATCGGTGGAGACATGCAGGAAGCGGAACGCCTGCTGCGCCGCCTTGTCCAGCTCCGACCAGTAGCGCTGCGCCGCTTCCAGCAGGATGAAGGTGCCGTTGACGTTGGTGCGGACGAAATCGCCCGGCCCCAGGATGGAGCGGTCGACATGGCTCTCCGCGGCGAAATGCAGCACGGCGCGCGGCTGGAATTCCTGCAGCAGGCCGCTCACCAGCGCCGCATCGCAGATGTCGCCGCGGCGGAAGATGTGGCGTGGGTCGGCTTCGACTGCGGCCAGGTTTTCCAGATTGCCGGCATAGGTCAGCGCATCCAGATTGAGCACCGGCTCATCGTTGTGCGCCAGCCAGTCCAGCACGAAATTCGAGCCGATGAAGCCGGCACCGCCCGTCACTAGAATCACAAATGCTCCGTTTGCGCCTGAAGAATCACCGTATTGCTGCGTCCCCGCGCGCTCGCCGGCTTTGCCTGAAAGATGGTGCCATGGCTCATTCCGGGTTGTCGCGCATGAAGTCCAGCAGGGTATCGTTCCACTGCCGCGGCCAGGTGATGTGCTCCAGCTGGCCCAGCGCGTCACTCGCCAACGTACCGGGATCGCACTGTGCGTTGCACTGGCTGACTGCCTTGGTGCTGCTATCCAGAATCACGCCCGACACCAGCGAGGGAGCCAATACGCCGTTGCGCAGGTCGCTGAGAAACTGCTGCTCGCCCGGGCAGGCACCGCCGATGTCGCAAGCGCGCGCCATCAGGTAGAACGGCCGCTTGTTGTTGACGGCGAAGGCCGGCGTGGGACAAGGATCGGCGGGGTCGTCGAACGGGCTGGTGGTCGAGTAGACACCGGTGGCGGCGACGCCCGGCGTGTTGAGGCCGTAGAAGCTGCCCATGTCGGCGCCTTCGGACCAGCCGGAAACGTAGACCCGGTTATCGACCACATTGCCGCGTTGCTTGGCCACGGCGATGAAGTGGTCGATGGTGGCGAAGTCGACATTGAGATAGGGGCTGCTGCGATCGACGTTGCGGTACCAGTGATCCCAGCCCACGCCGGTGTTGAGCGGCGCCGGCAGGAACTGCTGGATGTCGCGGCCCAACGGCAACAGCAGGATGAAGCCAGGGTTGGAGGTGTCGCCGCTGAGGTTGGCGGTGTTGATCTTGTCCAGCAGCCCGGTGGCGAGGATCGAGTCCTGGCCGAGCAGGGTGGGATGCAGCCACACCAGCATCGGCAGGGGCTTGCTGGCGCTGGCGGCTTTCGGGGTGATCAGGCAGGCGTGGCGCGGCGAGCCCTCGGAGTCGGTCCAGTCGAGGGTGTCGCCGCCCTGGTTGTTGCACACCTGCACCAGCAGCGAGACGGCGTCATTGGCCAGGCCATCCGGCGACAGTGGCGCCAGCGGCCGCGGCGGCGCGCCGTATGCGGTGCAACCCTTGGCGTCCACCGTCGGGGGGCCGGCGTCCGCGCTGTCGGCGGGCGCGGAACTGCCGCCGCAGCCGTGCAGCAGCAATGCCGCCGCCAGCAAAACCAGAGTCCTGTGTTGCCTCAGCTTCATCCCCAACGTCCGTAAGCCCCTGTGGTGCTTGTAGTACCGCATTTTTCTCCCCTTATTTTTGATATTCATCGCGAAATCGCCGTTTCGCGGCAAAGATACAGCGGTCCCCGCTATTTCGCAGCGGTAGCCGCCCGGTAGTTATTGTGACCCTCGCCCCCGTATGCATCCCGGCCGAGCTGTTCCACCACGTCCGCCGCGCGTGCCGCCGCGATCCGCCCCGGCTCGATCAGCCCCTGGTAGTGCTTGCAGGCCTGGCGCACGCCGTCGTTCTCCAGCAGGCGCGCCAGGGCCAGCTCCGCCGCAGGCAACTGGCCCAGGTCCTTGAGGCTGGCGCCGCAGCCGAGGCGGCGCAGGCGCTCGCCGTTGTCGAACTGGTCATAGGCATAGGGCACCACCAGTTGCGGAATGCCCGCCGCCAGCGCCTCGGCCGTGGTGCCGATGCCGCCGTGATGCACCAGCGCGGCACTGCGCGGCAGCAGGGTATTCATCGGCGCGTAATCCCGATAGAGGATCTCCACCGGGAGGGCGGCGGGAATCTGCTGCGCGGATTTGCTGAGGAACACCCCGCGCCGCCCCACCCGCCGCAACAACTCCACCGCGGTGGCAAAGAAGGCATGGGCGTGGCGCATGCCGGTCCCGGCGGTAAACACCACCGGCGGCGTGCCGGCAGCGAGAAATTGCTCCAGCAGCGGATCGGCGGTGTGGCGGCCCTCGTCGAACAAGGGAAAGCCGGTCAGCGACAGCTTCTCGGCCCAGTCGCTCTGCCGTTGCGCATACCACTCCGGGAACAGGCCCAGCGTGCCCTGCGGCGAAAACACCCGCCGGCTGCGGATGCGCGACACCGGCGGCAGACCCAGCTCGGCGCGGAAGCGATTGAGGTCGGGCGCCATCACGCTGTCGATGGCGAAGTCGAGCCCACGCAGCAGGGCGGCCCGCGCCGGATATGGCAGCCAGGCAGGCACCGGCAGGCCCTTGGCCGGGCTTCTTGCCGAAAAGAATACCTGCGGCGACAGCACCACGGTCAGCAGCGGCACGCCGCGCCGCTCCTGTACCGCGCGGGCGAACGCCGCGGTGAGCAGGCCGCAGATGATCAGCGTGTCGCCTTGCACCTGGCGCTCCAGCAGGTCGTGCAAGGGCCGCAGCCGCGGCACCACGATTTCCTTCCACGCGGTAACCCGGGCCTTGCTCGAACTCCACATGTCCGGATTGGACGTATTCGCTTCGTATTCCTGTTCGGTGCCGGTGGAGACGAAGTGGAAGCCGAGGCGCTCGACCGGCGCCCGGTACACATCATTGGTGCAGACCACGATGTCGTGGCCGCGCTGCGCCAGTTCGCGCCCGACGGCGAAGAACGGGTGCATGTCGCCGGAAGTGCCGTCGTTGACCAGGACAATATTCATGCGGATGAAAGAGGTAGAACTCAGTGTCCGATGGAAGCGGTCACGCCGGACGGCGGCCGGGCAAACCAGATCATCACGGCCAGCACCAGGCACAGTGCGCCGCAGACATAGAACACTTCGTTGGTGGCGATCATGTAGGCCTGCTGCGTCACCAGCTGATCCATCAGCGCCAGGTCGCGGCCGGAGTTCAGCCCGGCGGCGTGCAGCACATCCAGGTAATGCCGGGTGGCGGACGAGGCGTGGGTCACCGACTCGGTCAGTACCGCATGGTGATAAGTGGCGCGGTTGTCCCACATGGTGACGCTGATCGTCGTGCCGAACGCGGCAAACATGTTGCGCATGAAATTAGACAGGCTCGAGGCGTCCGCCAGGCGATTGCCGGGCACGCGCGACAGGGTGGCCGTGGTCAGGGGAATGAAAAAGCAGGCCACGCCGAGGCCTTGCACGAAGCGCGGCAGGATCACCTGGCCGAACGACATGTCGAGGGTGAAGTGCGAATTCCAGAACAGCACGCCGGCGAACACACAGAAGCCGAAGGAGGACAGCAATCGAAGGTCGAGCCGGCTCATGTTTTTCGCGATCAGCAGCGAAAAGATCAGGGTCAGCAGCCCTACCGGGGCGGTGGCCAGGCCGGCCTGCTCCGCCGTATAGCCCATCAGCGTCTGCAGCCACAGCGGGAAGATCACTGCTACGGCGGAGAACACCATCATGCCGAGCGAGGCCACCGCCACGCAGGAAGCAAAGGTGCGCTCCTTGAACAGGCTGAGGTCGATGGCCGGGTGCTTCTCGTACGATTCCCAGATCAGCAGGAAGCCGATGCAGACGAAGGCGATGATGGCCAGGGTGACAATGAAGGAAGACTGGAACCAGGCGCGGTCGCGCCCCAGGTCGAGCATCATCTGCAGCGCGCCGACGCCGAAGATCAGCAGGCCGATGCCGACGGCGTCGATCGGCGGCTTCTCGATCGGTGTCTCACGGCCCTTCAGCAGGATGGTGCAGCTGGCGAAGGAAAACAGCCCGATCGGCAGGTTGATGTAGAAGATCCAGGGCCAAGAATAGGTGTCGATGATCCAGCCGCCGACCACCGGCCCCAGGATCGGCGCGATGACCAGGGTCATGGCCCATAGCGCGATCGCCAGGTTGCGCTGTGTTTCAGGGAAACTGCGCACCAGGATGGTCTGCGACAGCGACATCATCGGTCCGGACACCAGGCCCTGCACGATGCGCAATGCCACCAGCGCGTGGAAGCTCGGCGCCAGTCCGCACAGCATGGAGGCGATGGTGAAGAGCAGCACCGACAGCAGGAACAGGCGCACTTCGCCGACCCGTCGCGCCAGCCAGCCGGTCAGCGGCACCACGATGGCGCCCGCCACCGAGTAGGAGCTGATGACCCAGGTACCCTGGCTGTTGGACACGCCCAGGCTGCCGGCGATGGTGGGCACCGCCACGTTGGCCACGGTGACGTCCAGCACTTCGATGAACGTGCCCAGCGACAGGCCCAGGGTGAGCACGGCCAGGTTGAAGCCGCGCAGGGGTTGCAGCGCGGACGAAGGAGCGGAAGCGGCCGGGCCGAGGGCGATGGTGCTCATGCGCTCAGCATGGCCGAAGCTTCGTCAGCGCAACAACGGTGGGGCGATGGCCGGCCCGCAGGCGGGACCGCGTCATCACCGTCCAGCCGATGCCTGCCGGACCGCGGGCCTGCTCGCCGCCTCGACAAAATCCACCGCCTTGCCGCAGGCCACTTCGCTGCTGTCGACGCGCGCCTGCAATTCCTTGCACTTCGCCGTCACCGCCGGCTCTTCCAGCAGGTGCTGCAGCGCTTCGGTCAGGGGCTGCGCCTGTGCCGGCGCATCCAGCCGCACGCCGCAACCCAGGCGCTCCAGCCGCGTGGAGTTGTCGAACTGGTCGTGGGCGAAGGGCGTGGCCAGCTGCGGAATGCCGGCGGCGAAGGCCAGCGCGGTGGTGCCGATGCCGCCGTGATGCACCAGCGCCGCGGTGTGCGGCAGCAGCACGCTCATCGGCACGTACGGACGCAGCAGGATTTCCGGCGGCAGCGGCGGCACCTGGCGCTCGTCCTTGGTCAGGAAGATGCCGCGGCGGCCCAGCTTGCGCAGGGCTTGCAACGCGGTGAGGAAGAAGCTCTGCCCTTCCAGCATGGTCGAGCCCGGCGTGAACACCACCGGCGCGGAACCGGCGGCGAGGAATTCCTCCAGCCCGGCGTCCATCTGGTGAAAACCCGCCTCGTCGAACAAGGGAAAGCCGGTGAGCGCGAGCTGAGAAGGCCAATCGCTCTGCGGCGGCGCGAACCAGTCCGGGAACAAGCCCAGCACGCCCTGCGGCGAGTGCATCCAGCGCCCCATGATGCGCGAAGCCGGCGCCAGGCCCAGCTCACCGCGCAGGCGGTTCAGCTCGGGGCCGCAGATGCGGTCCAGCACGCCGCGCTCGATCAGCCACAGGATGGCGGACTTGAGGCTGTCCGGCAGCGCGTCCGGAATGGTGAAGCGCTTGTGCACCGGCGGCGATTTGGCGGAGAGGATGGTGGACGGCGACACCTGTGCGGTGATCAGGGGCACACCCAGCTTTTCCTGCACCAGCCTGGCGCTGAACGCCCAAAGGGAGCCCACCATGACGGTGTCGTCGTCGCACTCCGCCACCAGGGTCTCGAACAGCGGCCGCAGGGTTGCGGCGATGACCTGCCACAAGGTCGGCAGCGAGGTACGTGGATTCCACAGCGCCGGATTGCCCATCGCCGCGTTGTATTCCTCGGCAGTACCGACCGGCAGGAAGCCCAGGCCGCAGCGCTCCACCAGAGGCTGGAACACCGGATTGGCGCAGAACGAGACGCGATGGCCGCGCTCCTTGAAGCTGCGTCCCAAGCCCAGGAAGGGATGGACGTCGCCGGCGGAACCGATTGCGATGATGAGAATATGCATAGCGCCAATTGATCTGAAAAACGCGGCCCGATATCAGGCATGGGCTCGCCGGCGTGGTGCCGGCGAGCCGCTCAGGCGGTGACAATAATTTTCAACTAGTGGCAAACGCCGGTCCGAAGGAGCGCACCACGTCCACCGCGTTGGCTGCCGCTTCCGCCGCGTTCTCGGCCTTAGCTTCAACCTTGGCCTCCGCCGCATCGAGCAGGAACTCGTTGGTGATGCGGCGCACTTCGCCCCAGCTGCGCTTGTTTTCCAGATCGAGGAAATGCCCGGTGGCGGGCACGGTGGCGAAGCGGCTGTGGCGGATGTACTGCGACAGCGGACGGATATCGCTGGCCGTGGTGTACTCGTCCAGTTCACCGTTGACGAACAGCACCGGGATCTTGATGCCGACGAAGCGATTGACGTAGCGCTGCGAATCGAGCTGGCGGATCTGCTGCATGTGGAACGCGATCTGCGCGTACTCGTGCTCCGCCAGATTGCTCAGGTAGCGGTAGTTGTAGAGCTTGAGCAGCCGCGGCAGATACTTGCCCACCGTGCTGTTGAGCAGGGCCGAGGCGCCGGCCTGGTCATTGGTTTCCAGGTAATGCTGGCCCTTGTCCAGGTAGTCCAGCATCGCCGGGTTCAGCTTCGGCGAGAACGAGCCGATCACCGCCTTCTTCACCGATTTCGGCGCGCGCGACAGCGCCAGCAGCGCCGCGACGCCGCCCCAGGAAATGGAGATCAGATGGCTTGGCTCGAAGCGGCCGATGAGGAACGACAGGATGTCGACCTCGTCGTCCTTGCTCAACAGGGCGCTGTTGTTGTTGTGCTGCTTCGACTGACCGGCATACGGCAGGTCGTACAGCACGACGTTGAAATTGTCTTTCAGGTACTTGACGGTCTGGTTGAACGAGGTGGTGGTCGCCAGGGCGCCGTTCACCAGGATAACCGTCTCGAATGAAGGATTGATCCGGTAGTGTTCAACGTAAACCTTGAACCCACCCGGGACGCTGATCAGCAGAGTTTCCGGTTCCATATTAGTTTCCCTTCGCCACGACAGTGCTTAAAAACGGTTCAAAATCCGTTTGCCGCTTCCAAACGCGCTCTTGATTTTTTTTGTTTTTCTAACAGGACAGCGATAACCCGCGCGCACCCGCGGCTATCGCACATCCTCCTCGCTCGCACTGTCACGATCTGACGCCGGATGGCGCGACCGCGGGCGACCCTACAGCAGGCCGCCTCGGGAAACCGCGGCAGAACTTCCCGCGATTCCACTCGTGTATTGCATGCCGCGTGCCAAGATTTGAATCACCACTCAGCAATCGGCGTGCACCACGCAAAAAATCTGAAGGTGATCCACACCGTACCGGTCCAGTACGGTGCAGCTATCCATTCGCACCGCCTTGCCACTCTGCCAGCCCCACTTTGCCAGCCTAGTACTACACGCAGCTTACGGGACGAATATTTACAATTCTTGAAACAGCCGGGCGTTCGATCCAGGTGCGACGTCCATCACGGATTGCAGACGCCGGACGGCACATCGGGCTCACGCGTGTCTGGATGCGCCAGGTTGGCGCCTGCGGGGGCTACATTCCTTGTGCCCAGGCCTGCCGGCCAGCAGCGGGCGCTACTTTACCCGCGAGCGATCGTTGCAGCCAGAGCTTTACTAAGAATTATTTTTTGACATATGCGCGTCATCCGCAGCCGGTACTACGCACTGGCGCCAGCGCCGGCCGCGCACTAACATCCTGCCGGCGCGTAGGCATTCCAGCATAGAATGCCGCCGCTTCCGGATCATCCGGTCGAGGCTTGGCACGGCGGCTGCGAAGCTTATCCAGCCACCGCCGAACCGTCGCTGCCATGCCTTCAGGCCTGTATCCGCATCACGCAAGACCTCAATGACCCTGTCCCGCCCCGCTTCGCCCCGGCAGCACCCGCGCTTCAAGCACCTGGCGGCAGCAATGCTGCTGCTCGGCATGTCGGGCTGCGCCAATTACTTCGGCATCCATGCGATCGAGCCGCTGGCGCAGCCTGGGACCTACCAGACCCATTCGAGCCTGGCCGGCAGCGGCGGTACCTGGCCGGATTCCGGCTGGGTGAAGCAGTTCGGCGATGCACAGCTGGTGGCGCTGACCGCCGAGGCGCTGGCGCACAATCCGGACATTCAGAGCGCGCGGGCGCGCATCGCCGCGGCGCGGGCGCAGACCGAGGGTGCGCATGGCGCCGCCCTGCCCAGCGCCTACATCTCCGCCAATGCCGACCGCAGCTATATCTATCAGGACATCGGACTGGAAACCCCGGCCGGCCCGACCCAGCCCGGCAGCAGCTGGTCCAATTCCGGCCAGGCGCTGCTGGGCCTGAGCTACGAGCTCGACCTATGGGGCAAGAACAGCGCGACGCTGGCGCGCGCCGTGTCGCAGGGCAAGGCCGCCGAAGCGCAGGAGCAACAGGCGCGATTATCGCTGACCGCGGCGCTGGCCAGTGCCTACAGCCAGTTGGCGCAGCAGTACGCCACGCGCGACGTGATCGAACAGCTGGCACAACAGCGCGAAGGGCTGAGCCATCTCTCCGACACGCGCCTGAAAGCCGGGCTGGACAGCGAGCTGGAACAAAGCCAGGCGGCGCAGAGCGCCGCCGAGATGCGCACCCAACTGGCCCAGCTCGACGAACAGATCATGCTCACGCGCTACCAGCTCGGCGCCCTGCTCGGCCAGGGACCGGATCGCGGCCTGAGCATCGCGCGGCCGCAACTGGCCAACCTGCCGCCGCCCAGGCTGCCGGACAATATTCCGCTGGACCTGGTGGGCCGCCGCCCGGACATCGTCGCCGCACGCTGGCAGGTGGAAGCCGCCAACCAGCAGACGCGGGTGGCGAAAGCGCGCTTCTATCCGGACGTCAATCTGTCGGCTTTCGCCGGCTACTTCTCCTTCGGCCTCAGCGACCTGGGTAACTCCTATGCCAAGGGCTTCGGCGTCGGGCCCGCGGTGACGCTGCCGATCTTCGAAGGCGGCCAGTTGCGCGCCAACCTCAAGGGCGAATACGCCCAGTACGATGGCGCCGTCGCCAGCTACAACCAGACGCTGAACAGCGCCCTCACCGATGTCGCCAACCAGATCGCCTCGGTGCGCGCGGCGGAGCTGCAACTGCAATCGCAGACCCAGGCCCTGCAGCAGAGCGAGCGCGGCTACACCATGGTGCGGCAGCGTTACAGTGCCGGCCTCGCTTCCGAATTGACCCTGCTCAATGCCCAGGCCGGCATGCTCGGCACGCGGCAGCGCAGCATCGACCTGGAAGCGCGCCGCCGCAGCCTGCAGATCGCCTTGATCAAGTCGCTCGGCGGCGGCTTCGACGCGCAGGCCGCAGGCCTGGCCCTGAACGAACCGGCGGATGCGCAGCACCGCCCCAACAAATAACCATGCATTGCCGATCCAGGAATATGACCGATGAGTGAGTCCGCAGCGCCCGGGCAGAACGGCTTCGAGGACCGCAGACGGCAACACGCCATGCTCGCATTCGGCGCGGTCGTCATCGTTGCCGGCCTGCTCTACGGCCTGTACTGGCTGTTTCACGCCCGCTTCTACGAAGACACCGACAATGCCTATGTCAGCGGCAATGTGGTGCAGATCACGCCGCAGGTCGGCGGCATGGTGGTCGGCGTCAATGTCGACGACACGCAATCGGTGAAGGCCGGCCAGCCGCTGGTGCAGATCGATCCCACCGACGCGCAGGTGGCGCTGGCGCAGGCCGAGGCCGACCTGGCGCAGACGGTGCGGCAGGTGCGCACCCTCTACGGTAATAACGACCAGTACGGCGCCACCGTGGCGGCGCGCGAAACCGAGCTGGCCCGGGCGCAGGAGGATTTCCGCAGGCGCCAGATGGCGGGCGGCGCCGTATCGCGCGAGGAGCTCGATCACGCCCGCGACGCCGTCAAGGCCGCCAACGCCAACCTGATCGTGGCCCGGACACAGCTCAGCTCCAATCAAGCGCTCAGCGGGTCAGGCGCCGTTGCCGAGCACCCTAATGTGCTGCAAGCCGCCGCCCGCGTGCGCAATGCCTACCTCAACTATGTCCGTACCAACGTACCCTCGCCGGTGGACGGGTATGTGGCTCAGCGCGCGGTGCAGGTCGGCCAGCGGGTCGCGCCCGGCAGCGTGCTGATGTCGGTGGTACCGCTCAACCAGGTCTGGGTCGATGCCAATTTCACCGAGGTGCGGCTGGAGCGCGTGCGCATCGGCCAGCCGGTAACGCTCACCGCCGACCTGTATGGCGGCGACGTGCGCTATCACGGCAAGGTTGCCGGCTTCTCCCCCGGCACCGGCGGCGCCTTCGCCCTGCTGCCGGCCCAGAACGCCACCGGCAACTGGATCAAGGTGGTGCAGCGCCTGCCGGTGCGCATCGGCCTCGATCCGCAGGAACTGATCGATCATCCGCTGCGCATCGGCCTGTCGATGCAGGCAACCATCGACGTGCATGACCTGAGCGGCAAGGACATCGCCACCGCGCCGGCCGTGCCCGCCCATCAGACCGATGTCTATGCGCTGGAAGCGCACAAGGCGGATGAACTGGTGGCGAAGATCGTCCAGGACAATACCGGCGAGCCGGCTTCCATTGTGCCGGTCGGCATCAAGCCTTAGCCGCCATTTTGCGAGCCCGGTATTGCACCGGGCGCCGCATCTAATTGAAAGGAACTGCACCACCGCATCATCGGGTGCGCAGTCTGGGCCAGTAATTACCGGGATAAATCCGGCAAGAATGGCGCTCCTACGGAAGCGCGTAGCTTGCATGGTTTTTGAAACCACAAGCTCCGTCGAAATCAAGCATGTGGACGGGCGCGCGCTCCGCTGGAGCCGAAAAAGTTCAGGCAATGCCTGACATGGCGCGAAAAATACCCGAAAGCGCCCTAAAAGGGCGAATTCGAGCCTCTTTCAGAGCCATAAAGACCGCTTTGTTCATGACGCCTTTCGAGGTTTTACTGGCGTCGAAGCGGCGCCCATCGCCTTTGCGGCAGCAGCTATTTCGCGCTTCTGAGCGGATAAGGTCTGCGGCTGCTCAGCGGCTGGAACCCTGCGATACGTTGCTTTCTTCATGCTCGCCGGCCCTGTTGGCGCACCGTGCTTGACGATCAGGGAGCAAGTCTATCAGCAGCCGGCCAGCCCGGCCAGAATGCTTGTCAGGTATCGGCGGAATTGGTTGCAAAGGGTTGCTTCGCGGCGGGTGCCCTCGACGTCGGCTTGTTGCTGCGCCAGCTGGCGGGTCAAGGCCTGATTGGCACCCTGCACTCGGGCCAGTTCGCCACGCAAGGTCTTGGACGTTTCCCACTCCGAAGAGCATGAGGGCGTAGGCGCCAGCGCTGCGTTTTCTGGCGTAGGCGACGAGGCGCACTCCTATATATAGGAGTGCGAGGGCGGTTGCGGTTGCGAGGAGGATGTGAAGCAACGAATGCGGGCCATTCATGCTTGGGGGACTCCTGGGGCGGCTGCGGTGATCCGGGCAGAGCCGGGTTGTTTTATCGGTTGGGGTTGGTGAGGGGTTATCAAGGTGCGGGCGGTGGCGCGTCGTTCGCGGAAGGCGGGTTTTTGTCCCCGAAAATCCGGCGGGAGGTTGCGCGAATCGTGCTGCGATTCCGGGCGGCTGGCGGGGGTTGGTGTAATCGGCGCTGGGTGGCGATTGGCGCGGGTTTGCGGGGTTTTTGGCTTACAAAATGGGTACAAACTGGCGGCCCGGATCGAGGGTTTGGGCGGTTTTGGCTAGGTGCTTTTGTTACGAAAAAGTTGCATTCTGTCAGTCTCACTCGTCGGGGGGCGGGCCTTTTCGTGGCCCGATCAAGGACTTAGATGGATTTGGCACACGGTAGTACGGTAGCGCTGGTGCGGCGTGGTCACCTGGGGGATGTGCTGTCCTGTTTGCCGATGATCGCGATGATCAAACGGCAGCGGCCGGATATCAGGATCTGCATGGTGGCGACGGCTTATACGATGCCGCTGCTAGCGACTTGTGAGTGGATCGATGAGGTGATTGAGGATCAGGCCGTATTGGCCGATCCGGCAATTTTGAGCCGCCATGGGGTGGATGCGTTCATCAATCCGCTTTCGGATGAGGTGATGGCGCGGGCGGCTTACTTGGCGAAGGTGCCGATCCGGATCGGGGATGTGGAGCGCCCGAAGTGTCTGCCGTTTTGTAATCGTTTTGTGTGGAGCCGCCGGAAGTGGTCGGGGCTGCATGAGGCGCAGATTGTGTTGCGGCATTTGAAGCCGCTGGGCTTGGAGTGCC
>JAQGNS010000550.1 GCA_028291705.1 Nevskia sp. | reverse complement strand
TGCTCGGCACTTCGATCATGATGTGCACGCAGCCGCTGGGCATGGCCATCTCGAACAGCGCCAGGCTGTGGTGGCGCGGGTTGGCGCAGTGGGTGAAGTAGATGCGCTTGACCGGCTCGTTCGGGTCTGGCGTGAACTTGTGGCGGAAGATGTCGGAGAGGTTGAAGCCCAGCACGTCGCGGAACAGGGCCCAGGTGGCGTCGAACTCCACCGCCGGCAGCACGGTGTGGCCGACGCCATGTTCGCCGGTGAGGAAGCCTTCCACGCCGATCGGCGAGACGAAGCGCGCGAAGTCGGTGGTGAAGCCCCAGGACACCTCATGCAGGTTGCCGGAAGGATCGGTGAAGGACAGCAGATCCTGCACGCAGCGCGCCTTGCGCTGCGCCTCGCTGCCCTTGGTGGTGGCGACGCCGGCCTTCTTCAGGGCGGCGGCAACGGTGTCGAAGGCGGTCTCATTCGCCACTTCCCAGCCGGAGGCCTGGTAGCGATCTGACTGACCCTTGACGATGGCGATGCGATACTTGCGCTCGTCCAGTTTCAGGTACAGGCCGCCTTCCGGGGCTTCCGCGGTGGCCACGCCCAGCACCTCTTCGCCGAAGTGCTTCCACTTGGAGACATCGGTGCTTTCCGCTACGACGTAGGCCAGTGCGTCGATCTTCACCATGGGGTGTCCACCGTTGATTGATTGGATTGGGTAGGAATGACCGCAATTATCAAGACCCGGCGGGGTGTACTGCTTCACCCAATTAGACGAGACCTTTGAGCAGAAATGCCTCAGTTGGCTAGTCTCATTGGATGATGAATCGCCTAAGCGAATGGAAATAATGGCGTATCGGATTCTCCCGCCTTGCGCCCCGTCCCCTTTTCCGGCCTTTTCCAGGCCGTTTCCGGATGAAATCGCAGCGAAGCGGAGCGCGCTACCGGCTTTTCAAAACATCTATCAATCGAGGAGCAGCACATGGGCAGGGTGCAGGACAAGGTCGCCATCGTTACCGGGGCCGCCAGCGGCGTGGGCAAGGAAGATGCGATCCTGCTGGCCCGAGAAGGCGCCAGGGTGGTACTGACCGACGTCAACGAGGAAGCCGGCCGCGCCGTCGCCGAGCAGATCGGTGCCGGGCAGGCGCTGTTCGTGCGCCACGACATCGCCTCCGAGGACGACTGGCTGAAGGTGATGAAGCTCACCCATGACACCTTCGGCGGCCTCGACATCCTGGTCAACAACGCCGCCATCCTCGCCTACGGCACCATCGAGGATACCTCCCTGGAGCTGTGGCAGAAGATCCAGAAGGTGAACTCGGACGGTTATTTCCTGGGCTGCAAGCACGGCCTGCTGGCGATGAAGGAGCGCGGCGCTGGCTCGATCATCAATATGTCCTCGATGGCCGGCATCGGCGGCGTGTCCTCGTTCTGCGCCTACAGCGCCTCCAAGGGCGCGGTGGCGGCGATGACGCGCAGCATCGCGGCGCATTGCCGCAGCAAGGGCTACAAGATCCGCTGCAACTCGATCCATCCGGACGGCATCAAGACGCCGATGGTCTCCGGCCTGCATACCACGCTGAAGCCCGGGCAGATGCCTTCGGTGCGTGAGAAGGATCCCAAGCAGATCATGGCCCGCTTCGCCGAGCCGCAGGACATCGCCAACCTGGTGCTGTTCCTGGCTTCGGATGAGTCGCGCTTCATCCAGGGCGCGGAGATGCGCATCGACAACGGTTATTTGATGTGGGCGGATTGAAGAATGAGTGTTGGTGTACATGATGGCGTTGTCACCATCGAAGCGGAGTTGAACGGTGTCTCGCATACCGTCACCGCCTACCCCGGCCAGTTACTGCTGGAAGCGCTGGAGGATGCCGGCCTGTCGCCGCCCTACTCCTGCCGCGCCGGCGCCTGCGCGTCCTGCATCTGCAAGCTGGAGGAAGGCGAAGTGGAGATGCTGGAAAACCATGTGCTCGACCAGGGTGAACTGGACGAGCAGTGGATCCTGGGTTGCCAGTCCGTACCGAAGACGTCGCGCATTCGCGTGCGTTACGTGAGCTAGCCCCTGTGACCGCCATGAACGATACCGTACCCAGGGCTTTCGCCGCCGCCGTGCAGCGGCATGCCGGCCGCATCGCGGTGGTCGGCGAAGATGGGCAGGTGCTGAGCTTCGAGCAGCTCGACCGGCTGCGCCTGGATGCAGCGCGCGCGCTGCTTGCGCTGGGGGTGCAGCCGGGCGAGCGGGTCGGCCTGTGGGGGCAGAACTGCGTCGAATGGATCATCGCCGCCCTCGCCGTTCATAGCGTCGGTGCCGCCGTGGTGCCGGTGAACACGCGCATGCGCGGCAGCGAAGTGGCTTATGTGCTGGAGCGCAGCGGCGCGCGCCTGCTGTTCAGCGCCGGGCGCTTCCTCGACCAGTACTACCCTGAACTACTGGCGCCGCACCGGCCCAAGGGCTTGCACACCATCGTGGTGATGCGCGATGCGCAGGCCGGGGACCTCGACTGGCAGGGCTTCCTGGCTCGCGCCGAGGGCGCCACGGCCGAGGCGGTCACGGAGCGGGAAGCTGCGGTGACGCCGGACAGCCTGATGGATGTGATTTTCACTTCCGGCACCACCGGCCTGCCCAAGGGCGTGATGACCTCGCACGGGCAGAACCTGCGCACGGTGGCGGAGTGGTCGCGCCACATGGGGCTGGTGCCGGACGATCGCTACCTGGTGGTCAACCCCTTCTTCCATACCTTCGGCTACAAGTTCGGCTGGCTCGCTGGCCTGCTCGCCGGGGCCATGGTGCTGCCGCATGCGGTGTTCGATGCCGCCGCGCTAATGGCGCGGGTGGCGCAGGAGCGGGTCTCGGTGCTGCCGGGGCCGCCTACCCTGTTCATCAGCATCCTCAACGATCCGCGGCGCGGCGTGTCGGACCTGTCCAGCCTGCGCGCCACCATCACCGGTGCGGCTGCTGTCGCGCCCGCGCTGATCGAGCGCGTCCGCGCCGAACTGGGCTTCAAGGTGGTGCTGACCGGCTACGGCCTGACCGAGTCCTGCGGTGTGGTCTCGCTGTGCGGCGCCGGCGACGACGCCGAAACCGTGGCCCTGACCAGCGGCAAGCCGCTGCCGGATACCGAGGTGCGCTGCGTCGACGGCGACGGCAAGCCGGTGCCGCCCGGGGAGGCCGGCGAGATCGTGGTGCGCGGCTACAATGTCATGCAGGGTTACCTGGACGACGCCAAGGCCACCGCCGAGACCATCGACGCGGACGGCTGGATGCACACCGGCGACATCGGCATTCTCGATGCGCGCGGCTACCTGCGCATCACCGACCGCCTCAAGGACATGTACATCGCCGGCGGCTTCAACTGCTACCCGGCGGAGATCGAGCGCATCGTCGCCGGGCATCCGTCCGTGGCCCAGGTGGCCGTGGTGGGCGTACCGGACGAGCGGCTGGGCGAGGTCGGCAAGGCCTTCGTGGTACTGCGGCCGCAGGCCACGCTGGAGCCGAAGGAACTGATCGCCTGGTGCCGCGACCACATGGCCAATTACAAGGTGCCGCGCTTCGTCGAGGTGGTCGGCAGCCTGCCGACCAATGCCTCGGGCAAGGTGCTCAAGTTCGAATTGCGCAAGGCGGCGGCTTGATCGCCGGCCGCACGACAAAACACTACACATAAATTTAGGAGGAACAGATCGATGAGCCAGGATAAACCGCTGAAGGGCGTGGTCGCCGTCGTCACCGGCGCCTCGCGCGGCGCCGGCAAGGGCATCGCCCTCGCCCTCGGTGCAGAGGGCGCCACCGTCTACGTCACCGGCCGCTCGCAGAAGGAAGGCGATGCGCCGCTGCCCGGCACCGTCCACGCTACCGCCGAGGGCGTGACCAAGGCCGGCGGCAAGGGCATTGCCGTGATCGTGGACCATGTCGATGACGCCCAGGTCAAGCGCCTGTTCGAGCAGGTGAAGAAGGAACAGGGCCGGCTCGACATCCTGGTCAACAACGCCACGGTGATCCACGACACCCTGATCGAGAAAGGCGGCTTCTGGGAGAAACCGCTGGAGCAGGTGAACATCCTCGACGTGGGCCTGCGCTCCGGCTATGTGGCGAGCTGGTACGCGGCGCCGCTGATGGTGGCACAGAAGCGCGGCCTGATAGCGTTCACTTCCTCCTTCGGCGCCAGCTGCTACATGCACGGGCCGGCCTACGGCGCACAGAAGGTCGGCATCGACAAATTCGCCAAGGACATGGCGGTGGATCTGCGCAAGCACGAAGTCGCCGCCGTCTCGATCTGGATGGGCATGCTCAAGACCGACCGCACCCGCCGCGTGATGGATGCGGATGCGGCCAAGTACGCCGGCTTCTGGGACATGGCGGAAAACCCCGAGTTCACCGGGCATCTGATCAGCCGGATCTATCGCGACCCCAAGCGCATGGAGAAATCCGGCCAGGTCATCATCGGCGCGGAGCTGGCGCTGGAATACGGCATGAAGGACATCGACGGCGCGCAGCCGCCCTCGCACCGCCCGATGCTGGGCGGGCCGACGCAGGCGCATCCGGCCGTGGTGGAATAAGACTGCGCGGTACGCTGGGCCCTTAAAAGCAAGTTCAAAAAACAACGAAACGATAACGAGCGGTTGGAGGAGAACGATGGCTAGACTGGACGGCAAGGTGGCAATCATCACCGGCGGCGCCCGCGGCATGGGCGGGGCGACTTCACGGCTGTTCGCGGCGGAGGGCGCCAAGGTGGTCATCGCCGACGTGCTCGACAAGGAAGGCGCGGAACTGGCGCAGGAGCTGAAGGGCTCGGCCATCTTCCAGCACCACGACGTCACCGACGAGGCCAGCTGGGCCAATGTGGTGGCCAAGGCCATCGCCACCTTCGGCAAGGTCGATATCCTGGTCAACAATGCCGGCATCCTGCTGTTCAAGACCCTGCTCGATACCAGCAAGGCGGATTACGAACGCGTGCTCGGCGTCAACCTGATGGGCGCCTTCCTCGGCATCAAGGCGGTGGCGCCGCACATGATCGAGCGCGGCAACGGCTCCATCGTCAACGTCTCCTCGGTCGACGGCATGAAGGGCGCCAACAGCCTCGGCGCCTACAGCTCCAGCAAGTGGGGCCTGCGCGGCCTGACCCGCGTCGCCGCCATGGAATTCGGCCACAAGGGCGTGCGCGTCAACTCGATCCATCCGGGCGGCATCGACACCGCCATGGGCAATCCCTACAGCGAGAACCGCACCGAGGTGAACAAGCGCTACACCATGGTGCCGCTGCAGCGCGTGGGCGACCCGATCGAGGCCGCGCGTACCAGTCTGTTCCTGGCCAGCGACGACTCCTCCTACCTTTGCGGCGCGGAGATCGCGGTGGACGGCGGCATGCTCACCGGCCAGTACTACGTCGGCTTCCCGGGCGCGCCGGGCATCTAGGGGCTTGGACAAATCCGGGGACAGCGGTACCGGCAGGATCAGCCCGACGGCCTACGCCACCGGTTACTTCTGTTACAAGCAGGGCATGTCCCACCCGGCCCTGGCCACGGCGCAGGGCCGGCGCCTGCACTATGCTTTCCGGCCGTTCATTGCCGGGACGCGGATCTTCGGCGGCCTGTCGATGGATGCGCTGTTGCTGGCGCGGCATCGCGGTATCGACGGCGTGCTGTCGCGCGCCATCGAAGAGGGCCGTGTCGGCCAGGTGGTCGAGGTCGCTGCCGGACTGTCGCCACGCGGCTGGGATTTCATGCGGCACTACGAGCGGCGCCTGACCTTCCTGGAAACCGACCTGCCGGCGATGGCCGCGACCAAGCGGCAACTGCTCGAAAGCGCCGGGCTGCTGTCGGCGCGCCATCGCGTAGTGGAACTGGACGTGCTGGCCGCCGACGGCCCCCGCTCGCTGGAAGCGGTGATGGAGACACTGGACCCCAAGGTCGGCACCGCCATCATCACCGAGGGCCTGATGAACTACTTCGCACCCGACGTGGCGCAGGACGTGTGGCGCCGTTTCGCCCGGGCGCTGGCGCGCTTTCCGCAGGGCATCTACCTGTCCGACCTGTACCTGAACAACCGCAACAACGGCGCCGTGGTCGGCGCCTTCGGCAAGCTGATGCAGGCCTTCGTGCGCGGCCGCATGCACACCCACTTCAACTGCGAGGCGCAGGCCAACCAGCG
>JAQGNS010000540.1 GCA_028291705.1 Nevskia sp. | reverse complement strand
GGGCGCGGCCCATGCGGCCGGCGGCGCCCAGGATGGCTACTCGGGTCATTGGAATGGTTGTTGGTGTAGTCGCCGCCATTATAAGTAGCTGACCGTCGAACTGTATTGCGCGTTCCGCGCCCGCCCGTAAGGCAGCTTCCAGTGAAAAAGGCGGCGTTATCCCGGACGGGACCGGAACTGTGCATTGACCGTGCCGGGCATTGGGTCCGCAATAGCGCACCTTTCAATCCGTCCACGCCGATGAATCCCGTCCTCGCTGCAGATCTTGCCGGTATCGACCGCCTGCTGACCCTGGTCCGCGATGAAGCCCTGCGCGGCCTGCACGGTCTTGACCGGCGCGCGGCGGCCGTGGCATTCACGCCACCGCCGTCGCTGCCCTTGCCCGTGCAAGGCGGCGGCATGGAGGGCGCGCTCGCCGCGTTCGCCGAACGCTGGGAGCCGGGCTTTTCCGGCAGCGCCGGGCCGCGCTACCTCGGCTTCGTCACCGGCGGCGCCACGCCGGCCGCCCTGGCCGGCGACTGGCTGGCGGCTGCCTACGACCAGAATCCCGCCGCTGGCATCGACTCCGGCGCGCCCGACCTGGAACGCGAGACCCTGGCCTGGCTGCGCGAACTGTTCGGCCTCGGTGCCGCGCAGCAAGGCGCATTCGTCAGCGGGGCCACCCTGTCCAACTTTGTCGGCCTGGCGCTGGCGCGTGAATGGCTGGGCGAGCGCAAGGGCATCCGCGTATCGGAGACAGGCGTTGCCGCCCTCGGTCCGGTGCGAGTGTTGTCGGGCGCGCCGCATTCGAGCATCTACAAGGCCCTGTCCATGCTCGGCATCGGCCGCGGCGCGGTGCAACTGGTAGCGAAACAGCCGGGACGCGAAGCCGTGGACCTGGCCCAGCTCGCCGCTGCGCTGGAACAACTCTGTGGCGAACCCTGCATCGTCGTCGCCAACGCCGGCACGGTAAACACGGTGGATTTCGACGACCTCGCCGCCATCGCGGCGCTGCGCGAGCGTTATCCCTTCTGGCTGCACGTCGATGCCGCCTTCGGCGCCTTCGCCGCGCTGTCGCCGCAACACGCTCACCTCACCACGAGCATCGACCTCGCCGATTCGGTCTGCATCGACCTGCACAAATGGCTCAACGTGCCTTACGACAGCGCGGTCCAGTTCACTCGCCATCGCGACCTGCAGGTACGCGTATTCCAGAACGCCGCCGCCTACCTCGGCCTGCCCGGCGACAACCCCGACTTCGTGCACCTGACCCCGGAGAACTCGCGCCGCCTGCGCGCCCTCGCCGCCTGGTTCGCACTCAATGCCTACGGCCGCGAAGGCCATGCCGAGATCGTGCAGCGCAATATCGCCTGCGCGCAGGACCTGGGCGAACGCATTGGCAAGGAGCCGCGCCTGCGCCTACTGGCACCGGTGCGGATGAATGTGGTGTGTTTCACGCTGGCGCAGAATGCGGGCGAAGCGCGCGTGCAGGCCCTGGTACGCAGACTGCGCGATGCGGGGGAAGTGTTCATGACACCCAGCGTCTACGAAGGGAGCTGGTGCCTGCGCGCGGCATTCAGCAATTGGCGCACGACGCATGAAGATGTAGAGCGGGTAATGCGCGCTCTGGTGGCAGCGCTACCCTGAGGTAGGTCGGCTCAAGCGCAGCGGAGCCGACAGGCCTTGGCGCAACGTCGGCTCCGCTGCGCTTGAGCCGACCTACACCAGCGGGCGATCCGATTCCTTCAGCACATCCTACAAAAGCACAGTGTTGTCGCCCGGCCTCAGGGCGCCTTCAGATGCTCATCAAAGAAATGCTTGGCCTTGTCCAGCCATGAGCTGGTCTGCGGGCTGTGCTTCTTCTCGCCCAACGACTCACCCAACTCGCGCAGCAATTCCTTCTGCTTCTTGGTCAGGTGCACTGGCGTCTCGACCACCACGTTGCACAGCAGGTCGCCGGTGGCACCGCCACGCACCGGCTTGACACCCAAGCCGCGCAGACGGAACAGCTTGCCGCTCTGGGTGGACTCGCCGATCTTCAGGGTGGCCTTGCCGGACAGGGTGGGCACTTCGAGGTCGCCGCCGAGTGCGGCGGTGACCATGCTCACCGGCACGGTGCAGTAGAGATCGCTGCCGTCGCGCTCGAACATGTCGTGCGGCTTGACCTGCACCTGCACGTAGAGATCGCCCGAAGGCGCATTGCGTTCGCCGCGCTCGCCCTCGCCGGTGAGGCGGATGCGGTCGCCGGTATCGACGCCGGCCGGGATCTTCACTTCCAGGGTCTTCTCGCCGCGCACCTTGCCGGCGCCGCGGCAGCTCTTGCAGGGATCGGTCACGGCGGTGCCGCGGCCGCGACAGGCCGGGCAGGTCTGCTGCAATACGAAGAAACCCTGCTGTACCCGCACCTGCCCCGCGCCGCGGCAGGTGGTGCACTCGCGTGCCGGCTTGCCGTCGGCGGTGCCGTTGCCGTGGCAGGGCTCGCAGTCATCGACGGTGGGAATGCGGATGTTCTCGGCGGTGCCGAACACCGCCTGCTCCAGCGTCAGCTCCATGGTGTAACGCAGGTCGGAGCCGCGCCGCGGGCCGCCGCGTCCACCGGCGCCGCCGAAGATGTCCGAGAACACGTCGCCGAAGATGTCGGCGAAGCCCGCGCCGAACCCGGCGCCGCCCGCTCCACCGCCGCCGCGCTGCAGGCCCTCGTGACCGTAGCGGTCATAGACCTCGCGCTTCTGCGGATCGCACAGCACCTCGTAGGCCTCGTTGGCTTCCTTGAAGCGCTCCTCGGCCGTGTGATCGCCCGGATTGCGGTCCGGGTGGTATTTCATGGCGAGCTTGCGATAAGCCTTCTTCAGCTCGTCGTCGCCGGCTTCCTTGGTAACACTGAGCACTTCGTAGTAATCACGCTTTGACACGCCTGCGATCCCCCAGCTACGTCAGAAACGCAAAAAGCGGGCGCAAGTTTCGCGCCCGCTTTTTGGTGATGCCGCCTTACTTCTTATCCTTCACCTCGGTGAACTCGGCATCCACCACGTCGTCCTTCGGTGCCGAGGCAGCGCCGCCGGCCGGACCGGCTCCCGCGCCAGCGTCGCCCTGCGGCGAAGCCTTGGCGTAGGCGCGCTCGGCCAGCTTGGCGGAGGACTGGGCCAGCGCCTCGGTCTTGGCGGTGATGGCGTCCTTGTCCTCGCCCTTGAGGGCGATACGCATCTCGGCGATGGCTTCCTCGATCTGCTTCTTCTCGTCTTCCTGCACTTCCGCCGCCAAGTCCTTCAGCGCCTTCTCGACGCTGTGCACCATCTGCTCGCCCTGGTTGCGCGCGGTGATCAGCTCGTTGAACTTGCGGTCCTCGTCGGCATGGGCCTCGGCGTCCTTGACCATGCGCTTGATCTCTTCGTCGGTCAGGCCGGAGTTGGCCTTGACCACGATCGACTGCGACTTGCCGGTGGCCTTGTCCTTGGCGCTGACATTGAGGATGCCGTTGGCGTCGATGTCGAAGGTCACCTCGACCTGCGGCACACTGCGCGGAGCCGGCGGGATGTCCGACAGGTCGAACTTGCCCAGCGACTTGTTGGCGCTGGCGATCTCGCGCTCGCCCTGGAGGACGTGCACCGTCACCGCGGTCTGGTTGTCGTCAGCGGTGGTGAAGGTCTCGGCCTTGCGGGTCGGGATGGTGGTGTTCTTCTCGATCAGCTTGGTCATCTTGCCGCCCATGGTCTCGATGCCCAGGGACAGCGGGGTGACGTCGAGCAGCAGCACGTCCTTGACCTCGCCGGACAGCACGGCGCCCTGGATGGCGGCGCCCACGGCGACGGCTTCATCCGGGTTGACGTCGCGGCGCGGCTCGCGGCCGAACAGGGTCTTCACCACTTCCTGCACCTTCGGCATGCGCGTCTGGCCGCCGACCAGGATCACTTCCTGGATCTCGCCGGCCTTGAGGCCCGCATCCTTCAGCGCGGTCTGGCACGGACCGATGGTCTTCTCGATCAGCTCGTCGACCAGCGACTCCAGCTTGGCGCGGCTCAGCTTCAGGTTCAGGTGCTTCGGGCCGGAGGCATCCGCCGTGATGTACGGCAGGTTGATTTCGGTCTGGGTAGTGGAGGACAGCTCGATCTTGGCCTTCTCCGCCGCTTCCTTCAGGCGCTGCAGGGCCAGGGGATCGCGCTTCAGGTCGATGCCCTGCTCCTTCTGGAACTCGGTGGCGATGTAGTCGATGACCCGCATGTCGAAGTCTTCGCCGCCGAGGAAGGTGTCGCCGTTGGTGGAGAGCACTTCGAACTGGTGCTCGCCGTCGACTTCCGCGATCTCGATGATGGAGACGTCGAAGGTGCCGCCGCCCAGGTCATACACGGCGATCTTGCGGTCGCCCTTGACCTTGTCCATGCCGAAGGCCAGCGCCGCGGCGGTGGGCTCGTTGATGATGCGCTTCACCTCGAGGCCCGCGATCTTGCCCGCGTCCTTGGTGGCCTGGCGCTGCGCGTCGTTGAAGTACGCCGGCACGGTGATGACCGCCTCGGTGACCTTCTCGCCCAGGTAGTCCTCGGCCGTCTTCTTCATCTTGGCCAGGATCTGCGCGGAGACTTCCGGCGGAGCCATCTTCTTGCTCTTGACCTCGACCCAGGCGTCGCCGTTCGGCGCCTTGGAAATCTTGTAGGGCACCATGGCGATGTCCTTCTGCACCACGCCATCCTCGAAGCGGCGGCCGATCAGGCGCTTTACCGCGTAGATGGTGTTGGCGGGATTGGTCACCGCCTGGCGCTTGGCCGGACGGCCGGTGATGACCTGGCCGTCATCGGTGTAGGCCACGACGGACGGCGTGGTGCGCTCGCCCTCGCTGTTCTCGATGACTTTGGCGTTGCCGCCTTCCATGATCGCCACGCAGGAATTGGTGGTGCCGAGGTCGATGCCGATAATCTTTGCCATGTTCTGTTCCGCTCTGGTTCGGGTTGGTACTGAATCGAATAAGGAAGTGTTGTTTGCTACGAGCCTTTATCTATGGCTCAAATGACAATGTTCAAGACGCCGCGGCGGCCGGAGCGCGCGCCACCATCACCATCGCCGGGCGCAGCAGGCGCTCGTGCAGGCGGTAGCCCTTCTGCATCACCGCCACCACATGGTTCGGCGCCACATCGGCGGATTCGATCGCCGACACCGCCTCGTGCAGCTCCGGGTTGAAGGGCTGGCCGGCCGGGTCCACCACCTTCACGCCATGCTTCTCGAAGAAGCTCAGCAGCTGCTTGTGGGTCAGGCCCAGGCCTTCGCCGATGGACTTGGCGCTGGCTTCGGGGGCCGTGGCGGCCTTCAAGCCCAGTTCCAGGCTGTCGATCACCGCCAGCAGGTCTCCCAGCACGCGGTCGGCGCCGTACTTGAGGCCGGTGGCGATCTCGCGCTCGGCGCGCTTGCGCACGTTGTCCATTTCGGCCACGGTGCGCAGGTTCTGGTCGCGCAGGGCGGAGACCTGTTGCTCGGCTTCGGCCAGGCGGCCCTGGAGCGCGGCGATTTCAGCCGCGGGATCGGCCGCAGGCGCGGTCGCGTTCGGATCGATGTTTTCCGTCATTTCGTACTGCGGTCCTGGTTTTTGGGAGACAAAACGGCTTCAGCCCACCCCCTAGGCGGGCTGTCAGACAACTTGTTGGGGACTCAGCTTTCGGCTTTCAACCCTGCGCTGAGCGCGCGGGCGGTCTCGGCAACGAGCGGAATGATACGCGGATATGCCATCCGGGTGGGGCCGATGACCCCCAGAACCCCCGCCACCTGCCCGTCCACATAATAGGGAGAGGTGACCACGCTGCACTCGTCCAGCACCTGGTAGCCGGATTCGCCGCCGATGAAGATCTGCACTCCGGAAGCGGTCAGGCACTGGTCGAACAGCTCCAGCAGATCGCGCTTGCGGTCCAGCACCTCGAACAGGTTGCGCAGGCGGTTGATGTCGCCCAGTTCCTGGAAGGCCAGCAGGTTGGTGCCGCCGGCCAATACGTAATCTTCCGCATCCTGTTGCGCGCCCAGCGCCCGTTCGGCCAGGACGCCGGCCTCACCGAGGAGCTGGTTGACGCGCTTCTGCGCCTCGCTCAGGTCTTCCACCAGGGTGCGGCGCAGGCTGGTCAGCTCGCGGCCAGCAAAAGTCTCGTTGATGATGTTGGAGTAACGCTCCAGCTCCGAGGCGGAATAGTCGCGCCCCATGTCCAGCACGCGGTTCTGCACCTCGCGCTGGTTCACCACCAGGATCGCCAGCACCCGGCCGCCGGACAGTGGCATGAACTCGATGCGCCGCAGAATCGCCAGGTTGCGCCGCGGCACCGTCACCACCCCGGCCATGGCCGACAGGCGCGACAGCAGGTTGGAGGCGGCGTGCAGCAGGTCGGCCGGCGACTTGCTGCCCGGCACCAAGTCCTCGGCGATGCGCGACTGCTCGGAATCCGAGAGCTGCTCCGGCGCCAGCAGGGAATCGACGAAGTAGCGGTAGCCGCGGGTGGTCGGCACGCGGCCGGCGGAGGTGTGCGGCGAGGAAACGAAACCGAATTCCTCCAGGTCCGCCATCACGTTGCGAATGGTTGCGGGGCTCAGCTCCACGCTGAAAGCGCGCGCCAGGGTGCGCGAACCGACCGGCAGGCCGTCGTGCACGTAACGCTCGATCAGCAACTTCAGCAGCTCGGCGGCTCTGGCATCCAACTGTTGCGGCATGTTCCCCACGACCCCACGTTCTGACAATGCTGGCAATGCAGCAAAAAGCGTGTCAAGAATACCCCTAACACGGCTCCGCATCGCCCACTTTCCGACATCTGTTCATGATAATTTGCGCCGGGGCCAGAATTTCAAGCAAATGAGCCAAGCAAAGGCCGCAAAGGCCAGGTACTCGACGATCGCCATCATCGGCAAGCGCGAAGACGCGCGCGCCGCGGAAACCCTGCGCTCGGTCGCCGCCGCGCTGCTGGCGCGGCGCCAGGCCGGCCAGATCGCGGCCGTGCTGGCGCCGAACGAGAACCGCCCCGAAATGCCGGGCCTGGACGTGGAATTCATGCCGATGGGCGCGCTGGCCGCGCGCAGCGACCTGGCCATCGTGGTCGGCGGCGACGGCACCCTGCTCGGCGCCGGCCGCGCCCTGGCGCCGCACGGCGTGCCCATCCTCGGCGTCAACCAGGGTCGCCTCGGCTTCATGGTCGACGTGCTGCCGGAAGATCTCAACGAAACCCTCGATGCGGTGCTCGGCGGCGAACTGCCGGTGGAGGAGCGGCTGCTGCTGGAAGCCTCCTTGCGTCGCGCCGATGCCAGCGACCTACCCCTGCTGCACGCCGTCAACGACGTGGTGGTGCGCAATCAGGCTTCGATCCGCATGCTCGAGTTCGAAACCTGGCTGGACGGCGAATTCATCAGCCAGCATCGCGCCGACGGCATCGTCGTCGCCACCCCCACCGGCTCCACCGCCTACGCCCTCTCCGGCGGCGGCCCGGTACTGCACCCGTCCCTGCACGCCGTGGCGCTGGTACCGATCTGTCCGCACACCCTGTCCGACCGGCCCATCGTGGTACCGGCCGGCGGCACCATCCGCATCGTGCTGCGCGGCGAGGTCAGCGGCGTCAGCGTCACTTGCGACGGCCAGGTCAGCGTCACCCTGGACGCCGGCGACTCGGTGGAAGTGACCAGCTCGCCGCACCGGCTGCGCCTGATCCACCCGCGCAACTACAGCTTCTTCGAACTGCTGCGCAACAAGCTGCACTGGGGCCGCGGCCCCGGCGGCGCCGAACGACTCTAAAAAACCACAAAAAATCCATGCTGCGCCACCTGCACATCCGCAACCTCGCCATCATCGACGAGCTGAGCCTCGACTTCGCCGCCGGCTTCAGCGTGCTGACCGGTGAGACCGGCGCCGGCAAGTCGATCCTGATCGACGCCCTGGGCCTGGTCATCGGCACCCGCGCCGACAGCGCCCTGGTGCGCGGCGGCAGCGACAAGGCCGAGGTCTCGGCCGAGTTCTCGCTCGAAGATTCCCCCTTCGCCGCCACCTGGCTGGCCGAGCGCGAGCTCAGCGACGGCGATCTCTGCACCATCCGCCGCGTGGTCCAGGCCGAGGGCCGCACCCGCGCCTTCGTCAACGGCAGCCTGGTCACCGCCGCCGACCTGCGCGCCCTGGGCGAGTCCCTGGTCGAAGTGTTCGGCCAGGGCGAAAGCCAGACCCTGCTGCGCGCCGACACCCAGCGCAGCGTGCTCGACGACTACGGTCAGCACGGCGACGCCCTGGCGACGGTGGCCACGGCCGCCGCCGGCGTGCAACGCATCGAAGCGCAGATCGACGCCGTGCGCGCCGCGCAGAGCCGCGATCCGGCCCAGCTCGACTACCTGCGCTTCCAGTTACAGGAACTGGACGCCCTCGGCCTGCAGGCAGACGAACTCAAGGCGCTGGACGCCGAGCACAAGACCCTGGCCAACGCCGGCCGGCTGATCGAGGACGGCGGCAACGCCCAGCAGCTGCTCTACGGCGGCGACCAGTGCGCCTACGACCAGATCTCCGCCGCCCTCGCCGCCCTGCATGGCCTGGTGCCGCTGCACCCGGACTTCGCCGAGATCGAAACCCTGGCCATCAGCGCCCAGACCCAGGCGCAGGAAGCCGCCGAAACCCTGCGCCGCCTGCTGGAAAAGCTGGACTTGGACCCGCAACGCCTGGCCGAGGTGGAACGCCGCCTCGCCGCTGTGCACGACCTGGCGCGCAAGCACCGCGTCCGCGCCGACGAACTGACTACCCGCCAGGCCCAATTGCGCGAGGAACTGGGCAGCCTGGAAGGCGCCGCCGAGCGGCTGGACACGCTGGAGCGCGAGCGCCAGGCCGCGCTGGACATCTACAAGAAAGCGGCCAAGGTGCTGACCCAGGCGCGCGGCAAGGCCGCGCTGGGCCTGGCCAAGGACGTCACCAACCGGGTGCGTGAACTGGGCATGCCCAACGCCAGCTTCATCCCCGCCGTCGAGCCGGCCGGCCGCGAGCGCCCCAGCCCGCAGGGCGAGGATGTGGTGCGTTTCGATTTCTCCGCCAATCCCGGCCAGCCGCCGCGCGCCCTAGCCAAGGTGGCCTCCGGCGGCGAACTGTCCCGCGTCAGCCTGGCCATCCAGGTGAGCCTGCGCCAGGGTGAAGGCGCTGCCACCATGATCTTCGACGAGGTCGACGCCGGCATCGGCGGCGCCACCGCCGAAGTGGTGGGCCGCGAACTGCGCGCCCTCGGCTCGCACCGGCAGGTACTCTGCGTCACCCACCTGGCTCAGGTGGCGGCGCAGGGGCAGCAGCACTTCGGCATCCACAAGGAAGTCAGCGCCGGCGCCACCTTCACCCGGGTCAACGGCCTGGACAGCGCCGGCCGCGTCGGCGAAGTGGCGCGCATGCTGGGCGGCAAGGAAATGACCGGGGCGACACAGGCGCTGGCCAAGGATTTACTGAAGAGAGCTGCGCGCTAAGCACCCGGCAAGCGGCCGGCCTGAACCGGCCTGACAACTTTACTTTTCTTCGCCTGTCGCCTTGTGCGCGGTATTGCCGATCGCCGTCCCGGTCTTGTGCGCCCCGTTGCCGATGGCGTGTCCGGTGGATTTGGCCGCATGCCCCGCCTTGTGGCCGACATCCTTGGAGGTGTCGCGGATGCCGTGGCCCACGGTTTTCGCGCCCTTGCCGACCGCATGGCCGAAGTCGCGGCCGGCGTGGCCCACAGCCTTGGCGCCGTCCCTGAAGCCATGGCCGACCGCCGTGGCGCCGGATTTGATGTCCTGCCCGATGCTCGGCTGGGCCTCGTCCGCCCAGGCGGCGGAAGCAGCCAAGGCCAGTAGCGCGATAGCGAGCTGTTTGTTCATGGCTGGGACCCCCTAACTATCTGCACCGGGCCCCACACCGGGCCAGTTCCGCGCCCGACGCCGGGCGCGGCCACCCTCAGATCTTGCGCACCTGCTGCCCCGCCTTGAGGTGCGGGCAGTTCTTGCGCAGGCATTCGCCGTACATGATCAGGCTGTGCTCGATCAGCCGGTAGCCCAGCGATTCGGCCTTCTCGCGCTGGCGCTTTTCGATGGTTTCGTCCTCGAACTCGTCCACGTGGCCGCACTTGATGCAGACCATATGGTCGTGGTGATGGCCGCGTTCCAGCTCGAAAACCGCGTGGCCGCCCTCGAAATGGTGGCGGGTGACCAGGCCGGCCGCCTCGAACTGGGTCAGCACGCGGTACACCGTGGCCAGGCCGATGTCCTCCCCGGTATCCATCAATTGCCGGTAGATTTCTTCGGCCGAGAGATGGCGGGTATCGCTATGCTCCAGCATCTCCAGAATCTTGAGCCTGGGCAGCGTGACCTTGAGGCCGGCGTTTCTGAGGTCCTGAGATTCCACTGGGGGGTCCGCCGTGAAGAATGTTGGGTTATTATCGCACCCATAGTGTATTACCCGCGACAACCGTCGGCGATTACGCCGCGTTAACTGAGACTCATTGAGATTCATGCGCTCGATCCTGATTTCCCTGCTGGTGCTCGGCCTGTCCGGTTGCTCCATCATCTACAAGCTCCCCACCCGCCAGGGCAACGTCATCGAGCAGAAGCAGCTCGACCAGCTCCAGGTCGGCATGACCCGTGAGCAGGTCAAGTTCCTGATGGGCACGCCGATCGCCAGCGACCCCTTCCGCGGCGAGCGCTGGGACTACTTCGGCTACTACAAGAGCCCGCGCGGCCAGGTCAGCACCCGCACCGTGACCCTGTACTTCGACGACAACAAGCTGGCCAAGATGGACGGCGTGCAGATTGCCAGCAACGAAACCAAGAACATCGGCAATCCCGACGTCGATACCCTGGCCAACCAGGTGAAGAAGGACGAAAACGAGAATTCCCGCCATGGGAACAGCGGCCCCAAGAGCAATGGCACGGGGCGCACGGAAACCGGCGTAGGCCTGCCGATTCCCACGCCTTAGGTACGTCCTGTACAAGCACCGGGCCATCCATGGCCCGGACTGTTGAAATAAGCGGGGCGCGCTAAGGTCCTGACTGTTGAAACAAGCTGCTTGGCTTGCTGAGTTTTCCACTGTCATCCTGAGCGCAGCGAAGGATCTGGCCGGATCCTTCGCTTTCTAGCCCCCGGACTTGCCTGCCTTCTTCCGCGCGCGCAAGCGCCGCGCCTGCTTCGGATCCGCCGTCAGCGGCCGGTAGATCTCCACCCGGTCCCCCGCTTCCACCGGATCGTCCAGGTCGCGCAGCCGTCCGAACACGCCCACCCGGCTCCGCTCCAGGCTGATTTCCGGAAACTGCGCCAGGATGCCGGAGCGTTCGATCGCCTGCCGCACCGTGCAGCCGGGCATTGCCTCGATGCGGATCAGGGCTTGCCGTTCCGGGTTTGCATAGGCCACTTCGATGCCCATGCCGATGTCTTGTACGGCGCCACTGCCAGCCATATTCATATAATTAGCCATGAGCAAGAACGACAAGAAGGGCGACGAGCCCCGCCAGATCGCCGTCAACCGGCGCGCGCGCTTCGATTATTTCATCGAACAGACCTTCGAGGCCGGTATCGTGCTGGAAGGCTGGGAAGTAAAGGCCATGCGCGCCGGCAAGGCCAATGTCGCCGAAGCCTACGTCATCATCAAGAACGAGGAAGCCTGGCTGCTCGGCGCCCACATCATCCCCCTGGGCCAGGCCTCCACCCATGTGCGGCCAGATGCCATCCGCACCCGCAAACTCCTGCTCCAGACCCGCCAGATCGCCGAACTGATCGGCAAGGTCGAGCGCGCCGGCTACACCATCGTCCCCCTGGACCTGCACTGGACCCGCGGCCTGGCCAAGGTCCAGATCGGCTTGGCCAAGGGCAAGAAGCAGCACGACAAGCGGGCGGCGGACAAGGACAAGGACTGGAAGCGCGAACAGGGCAGAATTCTGCGGCATTGAGGTCTCATCACCTCGATCCGGTTTCACCCTGCTTCCAGTCCACGCCGACTCGCCGGGCCCGCTGGCTCCGCCGGCGGGGGGCTCGCGTCGGTACTGGAACCGCGAACAGGGCAGGATCCTGTGGCACTGAGGTCTCACCGCTCCGATCCGGTTTCCGCCTGCTTCCAGTCCATGCCGACTCGCCTGGCCCGCTGGCTGCGCACAATTGGCCCTGATCTTGCGCCAAAAAAACGCGGCTGCACACCTGTGCTCTTGATAACATTTCGGCAACAGAGAGTACTGTACAGTCGCGCACTAAAAAATCAGCAAGCCAGGGGGCATATACATGCTGAAAAGTCGCACTGTCGGCGCGCTCAGCGCGCGTAGTGGCGAAGCACGCGGCATCCTTGCGTTGCCGGTGCTGCTGCTGGCGTTGCTCGCCGGCTGCGGCGGCGGCAGCTCCGCTCCGGTCAGCCTCGCCGATGCGGGGCCGCCGGTGGTCGACAGCAAGGGCTGCACCATCTACGGCGATCCACCGCGGCCGCTGGCCCAGGTTTCCCTGGATGGAACGCTGGACGATATCCTGCAGACAGTATTCAGCTGCGCCGCCTACAACGGTGAGGTGTTGGAAGGCTGGAGCGATGCCGACGGCACGCCGCGCAAGGCCTGCATGATCAACACCGGCGGTGCGACGCCGCAGCATAAACTGCCAATGCTCGTGTGGCTGCACGCGACGCTGGCCTCGTCCACCGGCTTCTTCACCACGGCGCTGCTCAAGACCATCCCCACGGCCGATCTAAGCGGCGACCCGCAGCGCCCCGGCTACATCCTGCTGCTGCCGATGGGCCGGATCATCGACCAGTTCCTGCCGTTCCCGCTCAACACCGGCATCAGCTGGGACCACTGGTACCGCAACATGGACCGCAACAGTCCCTACCTCAACGTCGACGTGGCGGCCATCGACCACTTCATCGCAGTGGTCAAGCAGCGCGACATCGTCGACACCAACCGCGTGTTCGTCTCCGGCTGGTCCGAAGGCGCCGACATGGCCACCCTCTACGGCCTCAACACACCCGGCGTCGCCGCCACCGAGCCCTACTCCACCACCAGCCCCTTCGATGATGCCCGCAGCGACCCTTGCACGGTCAAGCCCTTCGCCACCAACCAGCGCCCCTACAACCTGATCCTGCGCGCCTGCGACACCGGCGCCGCCTGCAAGTACGGCACGCAGTTCGTCGAGGAGCTGGCCAATGGCGTGCTCCCCGTCTCCATGCTCGACGAGACCATCCTCAACGATTACGGCACAGTGCAGGTGTACCAGTGCGACGCCAGTTGCGACGACATCACCGGCAACCCCTTCCGGCAAGCTTTCGGCGGTTATATCCACGGCATCTGGCCGCTTGGCTGGAACGACCAGTACCTGCAATATTTCCGGGATCATCCACAGCAATAGCGGCGCCGCACCGATCGAGGGGCCGGCACCAGGCGGTCAGCCCCGGTGCTTTTCGCTCGTGAATGGAGGTGGCGGGAATCGAACCTGCGTCCGACGGACCGCTTCCGGCGCCCGCTGTCA
Organism: Nevskia sp.; assembly: GCA_028291705.1. GTDB lineage: Bacteria > Pseudomonadota > Gammaproteobacteria > Nevskiales > Nevskiaceae > Nevskia. The sequence goes on along the minus strand of JAQGNS010000540.1, from coordinate 14,573 downwards.
AGAACATGTAAAGCTGGCCCGATAGGCTCCCTTGTTTGAACAATCATTCAATGGGGATCATCTTGAACAATAACGACTCGGGGAAGCCAATCGACCTCACCCGGCGCAAGCTGCTGGCCGGCATCGCCGCCACTGCCGGCGCAGCCGGTCTCACCGCCGCCTGCGGCAGCTCGGACGGCACGGGCAGCGACGGCAGTACCGGCGGCGCGCCGCAGCTGCAGACCCTGCCTCCGCCAGACCAGTCCGGCATCGACCACATCATCGTGGTGATGATGGAAAACCGCTCCTTCGACCATTACTTCGGCTGGGTTCCCGGCGCCAACGGCAAGCAGCCCGGCCTCAGCTTTACCGACACCGCCGGCAAGGCGCAGACCACCCACAATCTCGCCCCCAATTTCCAGAACTGCACTCTCGCCGACCCGGACCACAGCTACGACGGTGGTCGTACCCAGTTCAACAACGGCAAGATGGACGGCTTCCTGCAGACCCAACCGGCCGGCGACACCTTCCCCATCGGCTACTACACCGCCGACAGCCTGCCCTTCTATAAAGGCGTGGTCGAAAACTGGACCCTGTGCGACCGCTACTTCTGCGGCATCCTTGGCCCGACCCAGCCCAACCGCTACTACATGCACGCGGGCCAGACCAACAAGAAGGACAACACCACCAACCACTTCGACCTGCCGACCGTGTGGGACGCATTGAAGAGCGTCGGCCGCACCGGCCGCTACTACTACGGCGACCTCGCCGGCTGGGCCCTGGTCTCGGTGGAGTTCTCCGGACACAACCCCGGCGTGGGCAACATCCTGCCCTTCTCGCAGTTCCTCACCGACGCCAAGAACGGCAACCTTGCCGACGTCAGCTACGTCGACCCGTCGATGCTCGGCGAAGGCGCCGGCACCTCCAACGACGATCACCCGCTGGCCGACATCCGCAAAGGCCAGGCCTTCCTCAACTCGGTCTACGACGCCGTGCGCCAGAGCCCGCAGTGGGCCAACACCCTGCTGGTCATCAACTACGACGAATGGGGCGGCTTCTACGACCACGTGCCTCCACCCATCGCCCCGGTCACCTTCGAGGAATTCCAGGCCACCGGCAACGACGGCCGCCTCGGCTTCCGCGTGCCCTGCATGGCCATCGGCCCGCGCGCGCGCCGCAACCACGTCGAAAAGAACCAGTTCGATCCGAACTCCATTCTCAACATGATCGCCTGGCGCTTCGGCTTCGCCCCGCTCGGCGCCCGCGGCGCCACCTCGCTCAACTTCGCCCAGGCGCTCGACTTCAGCTCGCCGCCGAACACCAGCCCGGCGCCGGCCTTCACCGTGCCGGACGATGTCTCCTTCGGCCAGTCCTGCTCCTCGCAGATGCAGGCCGCCCAGGCGGCCATGGCCCCGGAGCTGTACGCCGAAGTCGAACGCCGCCACGCCGAGCACCTGGATGAGTGGCAGGGCCTGATCCAGACCGCCCTCGACGCCGGCTTGGTACCGCCGGCCGAATAGGGCCCAGGCAGGCAGCGCGGTCGATCCGTGCTGCCTGTCGTGGCTGGCCTGACTGCTTGATTTCCCCTGATCCAACCCCAGGTTTGGACAAGTCGCAAGTGTTACAATGCGACTGTAACGGGGGTGACCTGGGCTCGACGGTGACAGGAAGTCCAACGTGCATGCCGAGGTGCGGTAGACCCTCGTTAAACTCTTCCGCAAACAAGCTAGTTGCGAACGACGCTAACTACGCCCTCGCCGCTTAATCCCGGCGAGCGATTGACCAGACGGTGTTGATGCCCCTGACTCAGTCGTCGACTCTCATCAACTCGCGGTGAAAGCAGGCTACTGGCCGACCCGCTAAAACCCTAAAGTAGATAGGCGAATACGTTCCGTGCCCATCCGGGAGTGTTCGATGAAAATCAAAGATTGGGCTACGCATGTAGATCGAAGGATGGAAGGTTGTCGGACGCGGGTTCGATTCCCGCCACCTCCACCATTACCCACTTCTAAGGGCATCTAAAGAAGTCCAAGGAAGTCCACTAACCCCGCGAAGTTGCGGGGTTTTTTTATTGTTTCTCCCTCCAAGTTGATCCAAGGCCGTCTGCTTGAATCTCGGACTAGTTGGGGGTAGTGTTGGGGGTAGAAAAGGCTTCCACGGACCCCGCTACCCCCACATGGCTCTCAGCGATCTCAACGTCCGAAACGCCAAGCCTCAGGACAAGGCTTATAAGCTCGCCGATGACCGCGGCCTGTACCTGCTGGTTGGCCCGAACGGCACCCGAGGCTGGCGCCTGAAGTACCGCTTCTTGGGCAAGGAACAGCTACTGTCGCTGGGAACCTACCCCGACGTGCCGCTGCGTCAGGCACGGGATCAACGAGACGAGGCACGCCGCCTGCTCGCCACCGGCATCAACCCCTCCGCGGTGCGTCAGCTCGAAAAGCAGCGCAGAGCCATCGCCGCCACGGACAGCTTCGAAGCCATCGCTCTGGAATGGCTTGCGAAGTTTCAGCCGAGTTGGAGTGAGGTCCATGGCGAGCGCGTTAAACGCCGCCTGGAAGTAGACATCTTCCCCTGGATCGGCGCCAGACCGATCAGCGAGATCATGGCTCCGGAGCTACTAGCGACGATTCGCAGGATCGAGGCCCGCGGAGCGCTCGAAACCGCCCACCGCGCGCTGCAGAACTGCGGTCAGGTGTTCCGCTATGCCGTTGCAACCGGGCGCGCGCTACGTGACCCGAGCGGAGACCTGCGGGGTGCCCTACCCCCGGTCAAACAGACGCACCACGCCTCGATCACCGAGCCGAGGGCTGTCGCGGAACTACTGCGCGCAATCCAAGGATATAGGGGCTTGTTTGTCACCGGCTGTGCCCTGCGCCTAGCTCCCTATGTATTCGTCCGGCCCGGCGAATTGCGCCGGGCCGAATGGGCCGAATTCAACCTCGACGCCGCCGAATGGCGCATCCCCGCGTCGAAAATGAAAGCCGGCGAGATGCACATCGTGCCGCTGGCGGAACAGGCATTGGCCATTCTGCGCGAACTGTACCCGCTGACTGGCAGTGGTCAGTATGTGTTTCCCAGCGTCCGAACCAACCGCCGGCCGATGAGCGAAAACACCGTCCTGGGGGCTTTGCGGCGGCTCGGGTACACCGGCGACCAAATGACCGGCCATGGATTCCGAAGCACCGCCTCCACCCTGCTCAACGAGCAAGGCTGGCCTCGCGATGCGATCGAGCGGCAACTGGCCCATGGAGAGCGCGACAAGGTACGTGCCGCTTATAACTATGCCGAACATCTGCCGCAACGCAGGAAAATGATGCAGGCCTGGGCGGATTATCTGGACGGGCTTCGGGATAACCGCAACGTAGTCTCAGCTCAATTCGGGAAAGCTGCATAAGCGTTCGGGCCGCGCCAAGACGCTGCGGATGCTCAACCGCCACACCCCACCCGCGGCGCGTACCCGAGCCGGCGGCCGGCCCAAGGCCTGCCCACGCCGCTTGAATATAACCAAATATAACCCCATACTGTAATGGCATACGAGGTCAACATTCGGCGCGAAGCGGCAGGCCCTGGGCGCCAAGGATCGGGCCCGGATCACCGAAAAGATCGTGATGCTCGGCGAAAACCCGGACGATCCGCGGTTGGACGTAAAGCGGCTGGCCGGCGAGCCTTATCACCGGCTGCGGGTCGGGAACTGGCGCGTGATCTACGACCGGCAGGACCAGCTACGGATCATTTCGATCGAGAGGACCAAACCGCGCAGAGATGCCTATAAATGAACGCACCCGAGAAAATCGAACCGACGGATGGTGCGCCGGGGTACGTCCAGATTCCACTGGCGGTCTATCAGCGCCTGCGCAGCCAGATCGAGCGCGAGATCGCGGTGTTGAACGAGGGCAATGATGATGATTCCCTGCCCTTCCGTCCCGAAGACTACGTCTCCAACCCCATCGCCCTCGCCAGGATCAAAGCACGCCTGACGCAGGCCGAACTCGCCGAGCGCATGGGTGTGTCCCAGGCCTACGTCAGCAAGGTCGAGGGGAAGGCCCAGGTCTCCGCCAAGGTGCTGCAGAAGGTACAGCACGCGCTCCAGCCGGTCGCCGCCGCCGTCGGGAAGAGGCGCCGTGATGGTCTCGTCAAGAGGAAGGATTCATGAAGCACCTTTGCCTGAATTGCGAAAAAGCCGACATGGTGCGCGAGCTGCGCGATGTCACCGTGCAAGCGCGCGGCTTTTCGGCCGTAGTGCCGAGGGTAGACGGCTGGTTCTGCCCGAACTGCGGTGAGATTGAGTTTCTCCGGAAGGGCGACGGCGAGCGCTACGACGTTGCTCTGCGCGGCTTGGCAGCGTAGCGATAGCCCCCCAACAGCCCGCATACAGTCCGGGCCGCGTTGGCAAATCGCCCACCCCCCAAACCGTCGATTACCCTAAAATTGGGCGATAAGGCGCCCGTAGCTCAGTCGGATAGAGGATCGGCCTTCTAAGTCGGGGGTCGCAGGTTCGATTCCTGCCGGGCGCGCCAATTCATGCGGTTTGACCGGGAAATCCTCCCATGGTCCCGGGAGCTGATTCGACATGACGAACGATCAACCGTACCCAGAACCAGCAGCAGATGTGCAACCGGTCATCATCTTTGTCGATTCAAACATTCTGCAGCAATTTATCGGGATGGATAGCTTTCCGTGGAAGCGCATCAGTGACGCAAAAGCGATATCGGTTCTTGTGCCGCAGAACGTAGTACGAGAGATTGACAAGCATAAGAATCAGGGCAATTCGCGCGTGGCTCACAAAGCTCGCGCGGCAAACTCAATTTTCAAAAAGATTCTTGAGCAGCCTGAGCGAAAACTTGTCGTACGCACATCAAGTCCACATGTAACAGTGGCCATCGCTCCCCGCGGGGACCCCACTTTTAAGCCTCCAGGGTGGGACTCTCCCAATCTCGACGATCAAATTCTCGCCGAAGTCTTACGTTTTCGACATTCAAATCCGCAGGCCTGCGTCTACTTCATGACGGGAGATACCATTCCCCGAATGACCGCAGACGATCTCGATATAGCCTGCATAGTTCCACCCGAAGATGCGCGATTGCCGCCCGAGACGGATGAAAGGGACAAGAAACTGAATCAATTGCAACGCGAGTTGGAGGATCTGCGAAAAGCCGCTCCGAAAATCCTCGTGCGTATCGATACAAAGCTCCAGGATGAGATAGGTGAATTGGTTCTCCATAGCGTGAATTATCCATCCCTCACAAAAAAGCAAATCCACGATCTGATCGCACGAGCGAAGTCGCGTATTCCCCTCGAACGCAAGGAGGATATCCTGCGGGAACCAATTCGGTCGAAACCAGCGGCATTTGCCGCGCTTGCCGCACTCGCCGCGCTCGACAAATGGGTTCCACCGCTTGAGAGCACGGTCGACGATTACCTGCGGAAATATCCCCAATGGGCGACTGAGCTAGAAAAGCGCCTTGTTAGTTTGCACAGGCGGTTGACGTTCATGTCTTCCGCGACATCCTTCACTTTAGAGTTATCAAACGACGGCACCGTGCCAGCACACGATGCTATGTTTGAATTGCGAGCCATCGGTGGTTTTTACCTACTGCCAGACGATCATGAGGGGGCCCGATTGGAAGTCGCCGCTGCGGCGATGATGCTCGCTGCCGACTATGAACTCGTATTCATCGGCGACAAAGGCGAATCCGGACTACGGCCGGAGTTTCTGGCGACGCACAGAAAATCTGGCGTTCAGCTGATGGTCGAAGTTAAAAGCCGGCACCGCCCGGGTGTAATGGCCTTCCAGCCTAACAAGCCACGCGTGGTGCCGAACTCCTGCAATGTGGAAGGGCTAATTAGGGATGCATTGGCTAAAAATCCGTCCGAACCGCTCCTGATCTTTATTGATCTGAACATCCCCGCTCTACAGGAGGATACAACGGCTGTACGGGCGGAACTCCAGGGATGCTGGGAAACTTTGCAAAAAGAGGAACGGAATGACGGCTTTCCGGCGATCGGTATTTTCTTTTGCAACGATATCTCGCCTTGGTATGTTGATATTGATTTGCCAGAAGGCGGAAACGCATGGTGCTATGCGATGACGAGTCCTAACCGCCATGGAATCAATGCCATGCCCATGCTTACTACGTTTGCACGCGCATTTCAGCAGCGATTGACTCTGCCAACGGACTTTCCGGATGGCGACGGACAATGAGCGCTTCCACACTCCATGGTTAGCCCAAGCGTTTCTGGTGGCAGTGGCTTCACGTTCGAAGACTACGTGGTGGGGCTATATCTCGCATACCTGCTACGCCCACAGGCAGTGCGCGGCCTACCCTCTGGCATGATTTCGCAATCCGTAGCCGCGCAGCAAGCCATGCACGGATGGCCGTTAGACGACTTACTTGTAGGTGCGTCAAACCAATACGCCGCTGTTGGACGTTTAAGCCTTCAGTTGAAAGAATCATTGACGATTTCTGCCGCAAAATCCAATTCGGATTTCACGAGGATTGTCCGCGACTCCTGGGACACCCTCTGCAAAAGCGATTTCGCCGCAGGCTATGATCGAATCGGCGCCGGCGTTTCCAATATTCCGTCTGAATCACTCAAGTCGATTCGAAATATTACCGAATGGGCCGAATTAGCAAATGATCCAGAGTATTTCTTTCGCCAAGTCGACCTTGAAGATTATTCAAATCAGCCTAAGCGAAAGTTTGTTGCAGCTGTACGCAGCATCCTGAAACAACACATTGGCAGCGACCCAACCAACGAAGCGCTTGTAAGGTTTTTCAAGCATTTCACCGTTATCCGCTTTGAATTTGGCGCCCCCGGCACAGCAGACGATCATGCAGCTATCGAATGGTGCAGGACCGCCCTTGATTTCAGCGAGTCGATGCGCGCACCTGACCTTTGGAACGAGCTGACACGCATCGCCAACAAGCTTCGCATAAGCGGTGGCCGAATCGACCGTGAAGCATTGCTCTCGATGTTGCGTCACCGTTTTAAAATCCTTGGTGATAGCCCTGCTGACGAATTACCGCCAGCTGATTCCGTGGCGTTCACCCCAAACCCAAAAATTACCGCGGAAACGCGACATTCCAGCGTCGCACACGCTCAAAGCGGTCAAGTAGTCGAGCGATTGGAGCCAGCGCCCTCCCCTGCTGAAGCCGGCGTCCTTCGCAGTGCACTAGAGCAGCAGATCTTACAGCGACTAACAGACCTCGATGGTGATATTCGCCAGAACGGTTATGAATCGGCGCGGGCCACTCTGGAAAGTATTCGCGGAGACAGTGTGCTATGGCAGGCGCTCGGTGCAGATATCCGCGCAAGAGTATTGAGGGCCCTCGGATTCGAAGCGCTTTCCCGCAGCCACATCGATATTGCAGTAGATTTCTGTGATGAAGCCGACGCTATAGCCGTAGCTACCGAACCCCGGCTCCGAGCACTAATCACGCTCCGGCAACGCGGGCCACAGGCCGCATTGGATGTGTTGGGACAAGCCTCCTCGATCGAAGGCAAGCTACTTCATGCCGGGTTGCTTCTTGAATTACATGACGCAAAGAACGGAATTGCCGCCCTTCAGGCATGCGAGGACGTGGCTGCGACGAACGCGGAATGGAATAGGCTTCGATCCCTTGCGGCGGGGATCGAGGGCGACCGTGAAGCAGCATTAAGATACGCTGCGGACGCTGAGAAGATAGCCCCCACTTGGGCGGCTATTGTCTTTAACTGTGGCATGGTGAAATACCAGAGCTCAAGATCTTCCGCTCTCGGATGCGAGCCCATCGCCGTACCGGATCCGATTCCATTGGGGTTATGCCTCCAGGATGAACGAAGCCGTGGCCTGCGAAATGAGGCGCTAACGCATTTCAAGAACCTCCTAGACCGCAAAAAGAAAGGTAAGGAAGCCGCAGATATCAATCTATGGATATTGGCATGCCTTGCCTGCGATCAGGATCGGGTTACAGAGGCTGCCGATTGCTTTAATAGCATATTAGCTGTCGACCCAATCGATCCTCGTGTGATCTTTTGGGCACTAGCACGTGCTTACGATTTTCCATTCCGAGAGACACTCAGGCGGTTGCGCGTCGCGATTCGAGGGCCTGACGGAACCATCGATCATTTGCAAGCCCTACTGGCGTGTCACATGTCGGCCGGTCATTCAGGCCACGCCCGGTCGGCTTTAAACAAATATGCCTCACGATTCCCTGAATCCTCAGATACATCCATTCTTGACACTTGGCGCGCAAGGTTAAGGTCAAAAAAAGCTATTGCGGCCTCGTCGGGTGATATTCAAACGGATTTGATAACCGTTCTTGCGATTGCGGACTCTAAGACCAACTCTTCCGAGCTTGAGGCTTTAGTACAGCGACACCTGGATCGGCCCGACATCGTATTGGCGCTCTGTACGGCTCTGGCTCGGCGCGGCTATTGGAATAGTGTTGGAACATTTGCGCAACGTTTGGCGAAAGACATCGGCGGCCCAGAGGCTATCCGGTTAGCCGCCTATACGTACTTTAATATCGGTCACGATATTGAGTTGATACAGTTGATCAGTGAGCAGCGGGATGCCTTCCCCAACGCAATGCTGCCAACTGACCTGCAACGAATGCAAGCGCGATCAGCAGGAAGGTTAAGACAATTCAAAGATGCAATCCATTGTGCGGAGTTGCTCGTCGCGCGGCTTAATGAGCCCAACGATCGCCTTTTGTTGGCCGAGCTGTATGTGCAGGAAGGCGACGTGGCGCGTGCCGCTTCTACCTTGCGAGAAATCCCCACAAGCTATAAATGGGGAAGCCGAAACGCGCTGGCGTTCTCTAACGCAGTGGTTGGCGAAGATAAAATTCTGGCAGTCCAGTTGTTGGAAGCGGCAAATGCTGCCGGATTTGGCCCTGAATTGGTCGGATCCGCCGTTGACCTGGCATATCGTTTGGGCCTCGACACCCTTGCGCACTCCCTTTTGTCAAAAACTCTACAAGATACGGAGAACCTAAAGAGATCTGGTGTAAAGCAAGTATCGATGGATGACATCAAGAATATTGTTCTGAAGCGGAGAGACGCGTCGGTCCAAGTCACCAACTTATATAGGAAAGGAGAAATGCCGGTCCACCTCATCCTTTCTGGCTTGAACATCGACTTGGCACAAATTTGGGCTTCGGCATTCTCTGGCACTAAATCACACCCTCTACTAGTTAGAAGCGGAAACCGGCCGCTAGACTTCTTCGGAGGCACAGATCCCATCCCTCCAGCGATCATTGTCGACCTGTCAGCTCTGCTGACAGCAGATAGGATCGGCATCTTGGAGACTTTGCGCCTAGCCTTTCCCAAGCTTTTGGTCGCCTCCCTCCTACCGCAGGCACTCCGCCATCTTTCAGATCGGGCACTACATCATCAGCCTTCTCACGTGCTTGTACTGGAACAAATTATTCGCGCATATGATGAAGACCGAATACGAGTCTTTGAACAACAAGCGATCGATTCGCCGGAGAACGTCGGTGAAATCGTTTATCAGCTGGACGAGGAGACGCTGGCCTCCCAGCCTGAGACCGTAGGCGGCCAAATTACATTGGGCGCGTTAGGAGCAGAATTGGCCCGGCGCGGCCAGCTTAGTAACTCCGAGTTTGCGACCATACAAGGTACCTTTGACAGCTGGTCGAACATCGGCAGTAGCATTTCACCCGCTAATCTGACCTCGCTTTTATTTAGCGGGAATACGATCGAATCTGTCATCGCCGCCAACCTCTTCAACTTAACGACTGAAAGGTTTGCGATCTTCATCGAATCCAGCTACCTAGCCCATTGCCGAGCCACGATCCGTGCAGCAGAGGACGGTAAAGTTCTGTCCGACCGCCTCAAGACACTACTGCGATATGTCGTTGACGGACAACAGAGTGGCTACGTCCAACTCCTACCTCCATCGGAACCTCAACATGACGAAGAGCGGCCTTCGCTGGATGCAATGGATGAGGCTACTCAGTCGGTATTCGAGATAATTTCATCACAGGGCCCGGCAAATCGATGGATGTGGGTCGACGACCGCTATATCACTGGATTTGCTCGCAACCAAGATGGAATTATCGTAAGTACTTTCGAGATATTGCAATATCTACGACGGTGCGGTGCGGTTCCGCCCGATCGGTACTTCAAGCTCTTACGCCAACTTCGGGAGCATCATTTTTACGTACTTCCCATTTCAGAGGAAGAAGTGGCTCATTGGCTGCGTCAGGCGCCCATCGAAAATGGCATAGTCTTGGAAACTCCCGAGCTTGCGACGATCCGAGCGTACCTGAACGAGATTTTGCTGTTTGAATCCGAACTTGACTTAGACTACGGCCGGACTGTAAGGCATAAGGTGCTGGAATCTCAGTGCCTTATAGAGATCAATGCACTTTCACGTGACTGCCTTACAAAGATTTGGTCAGACAATTCATCGAGCGTTACAGAAAAAGTGGCTAGGTCTACGTGGGTATGGGAGGCGTTAAGAGTAGAGCATTTTGATCGGCTACCACTTATGCATCCTAACGCAGTCGCTCGCCGCGGCCTTTGGATGATGTTCGTGGTACACCTTTTAGTCATCGGACTTTCCATCGATGCCAAATCAGCCACAGGTCATCTTCCGCTACGTCAACAATATTTCCAATGGCTACGAACGCAGTTAGCGGATCTTAACGAAAGCGCTGATGCGGGTGTTGGGAACGAAATATCTACTGCACTTCAAGACGCGCTTCTCGGCCATTATGCAGAAGTTCGGAAAGACAGCCCCGAACAAAAGGCCGTGTTCCAGCATATCCTAGGCACCTTCTATCAGGACCTTCCCGAGAATCTTCAAAATAGGCTCTCCGCGAATTCCGCATTCATGGATGCGACCGGCCTAACAATTCAGTCGATCACTCTCGCAGGCAATGCACGTTTTAGGGAAGCAGAATTCTGGATTGCGGTAGACAAAGCCGTCATCGGAGTTCCAGCAAGATTGTGGACGGTAGATAAGATCGAATATTCCGTAGCATTGTCCAATGATCAAACGTCAATTTCGTTTGACCTGGACGGACAGCAACAATCGATCCGACTTGTAGATCCTGGCTTCAATCTCTTGTCGCCCGACGCAACACGCCGCAATCATTTTCTATCGCTTCACCGATTTGAGGTCTGCTTGCCAGACGAACAAGCGCCAAGTGCTCTAACCAGCACCACGATCGCTCCTTCCGCTCGTGTGAAGCTCTTTCGCAGGCTTCAGGACTTAACACCACAAGGCCGCTACGCGAAATTGAGGGAGCATATTGCTTCGACGCAGCAAGTCGCGCTCGATTCTATGCGCCCGCCTTCAGCCGACATCTATCGGCGAGACATTGGGCTGACAGACGATGTGCTGATCAACTTAGACGACAAGTCAACGCGTCTAATCACGCTATGCGGATTTCGAGATGCATTCGACAGACTGGCCGGCATTCCGATCAAATTGCCGCTGCCATTTAAAATGGCATTCTCCGAAATGGATGCCGCGGACCAAAAGGCACTACTTCTCGACCTTATAACCTTGCAGCCGACACCGATGCGGTTACTTCGTGCGCTCGAGCTAGTCGGATCGTTAACAGATATTTCATCCGAGTTAAGGGATTCTGCGCAATCGATCTATCAAATCATTGTGAAGACATGGCTTGCTGGAGCCAAGGCGTTCATAGAGGTCCTAGAATGGTCCGAAAGAGTGTGGGCTCGCGATGAAGCCTGGAATGCAAGTTCTGTTGGCACTCGTTTGAGTTGCATTTGGTCGCACGCAGATCGGATATACGCAAGCTTGCTGCAAGAAAATGTCGATCCTACGTGGATCGAGACTCATTTCTCTCAGATGCACTTGCAAAATATGTTCGATCGCATCCAATGGGACGCTGGTACCGATGCCGATATCGCTTCTCCATCCTATATGTCACCTCTGGTACTGTTGTCGACGGGCCTGAATTTGATAGTGAAACAAGGATCTGATCTGCTAGATCTTTTTCCACCTCAGCCAGTTTTAGATATTCTTATTGGGGGCAGTAAAGAAAATCTCAAATTGCAGATTCGCTTGCTTGAAGACCGTTCGAAAGGTCAAAATGCCTTAGCGTCATATTTAGCAGATGAATACAGCACGGACTTTGCAGATCGGATTCGTATCTCAGGCAACTCACTACTGTCAACTGACACCAGACAAACGCTTCGCCGTGAAGTATTGGCGACAGCGCAGACAGAGCCAGCGAATGCCGACTCTTGGCTAGGTCTGGGAGCACTCGGACCACAATGGCTTGATGCCGACGAGTCTTTCACTATTGCGAAAGCCGTCGATGGATTAATTTTCCCCATTGGCGATATCGATCAGAAAACTGAAGCTGTACTGTTGGTGGTCGCACGGCTTCTGCCGTTACTTCCGGAAGGCACACGGCATACTGTGGAGCTTAAGCTTCTCGGCTGGGCCAAACACCTAGCAAAGACCCACTTCAATCCTGGTGTCGAGTATCAGAATAAAGAAGCTCGATCCCCTTCAATTCATGCTTTTGCCGAACTGCTGGTTGTTCTTGCCCGGACGCCGGTGAAGGCCGACTCTATAAAACGCGTTGCTGAATTGATTGATAAGGCCATACTTGAATGGCCAGCTTCCGCCGAACTGTGGCGAATGACACTTAACATTGCCATGCGAAATAGCAGCTATATCAATCTGGAACTCCTATGGCCGACGTTTGTTCGACTGCGCGCAATAAAGTAGTTCAATCCTCAGGGCCTATAACTCTTTGCGCTTTTTTCTTCGCACTCAACATCTAGCTTTCTATTGACGGGATTTTGCGCCGCTTAGGCTTGGTACTACGGCCCTGTCTTGACTTGGAGCTCTACGGCAAGCTAAGCACAATACAACTGTCTGGATCGGGGCCCTCACCGCTCCTGATCCGGCGAATCACGGTCTGATTCGCTACCAAGCTGACGATTCAAACGGGTAGCCAGTTGCTGCGCCCGCGTCGGGTTCGGCCGCAATCCACGAGCGAAATGTCTCAGCCGATCTGCTCCGGTCTGGAGCACTTCCTTGCGTCTTGGGTCTTGCTCTGCGCGTGCCGCCAAGGCGAGCCGAGCCGCATCCCTCGCTAATTCGCCGGCTACGCGGCTGGAGTTTCGTGCCCGCGCAATCTCCCATGGCTTAATCGCATCTTTTCCGCGCTTTTCGGCGGCAATGCGCCGGACAGCCACGGCATCCGTACGCATATGCAAACCGGCGGCCTTTGTCTTCAGCATCTCGGCCCCTTGCCGGTCGCCGCGAGCCGATGCCAGCGCCGCATCCGACAGCAGTCGCTGCTTGCGCGCGGCCAAGCCCCGGCGCACCTGTTCACGGGTCCACCGAGCAGGGGTAGGCGCGCCGTGACGCACATACCCGCGCGACCGAGCCGGCGCTTTGCCACGCTCCCACGCCCGGCTCGCATCCACCTCGATGCCGTTCTGTCGTGCAATCTCGGAAAACTGTTCGCGCCAGGCTTGCACTTCGGCCACGCTGGTATGCAACCGCCTCCCCTCGCCGTTTTGCAGATTCAAAATGACGTGGACGTGGGGCTGCTTGGTGTCGTCGTGCCGCACGAACCAATACTCGTGCCCATCCTTGCCGAACCGCTCGGATAGAAACTGCCGCGCTGTCTTGGTCAATGCTTCCGGCTTTGCCTCCGGACCGGCATCGAGGATGAAATGTGCCGTTACGCGCCGTTTCCGTTTCACCTGCGCGCAAGGTTCTTCCATATTGACGCCGGACATTTCCACCCACTGACGGACACGCCGCCGGATCACAGCGGGGTCGTCAATTACGTTGCCGGCTTCGTCTTCCAGCGTCAGCCTGCCGTGCCGGCGGATGTAGTGGGCATGGTCGATAATCTTGTATCCGCTGTGGCCGTAGCGCGTGATCTTGAGAATGGCCTGCGGCCGCCGTTGGGCGATGCGCAGACTCCGGCCCAATGTGGCGTTTCTTCCTCCGCCAGGGCGCCGATAGCCGCCGCCGGAACCCAGCAAGCGACCCGATTTTCCCTTTCGCCCATGGGGCTGGTGACGCAGTAGCTCCTCGTCGTCGTGCCGCTCAGTCATGGCCGTACTCCGGAACCGCGCGGGTGCGTGCCATCACCACTAGGCCACGCCAACGATCCTCGCTTTCCATCACCGCCGCTTGCAGTCGCTCGTTCTCGAGCCTTACTTGCGCCAGAGTGACGCGGTCGGTGGAGAGCTGGTATAAACGCTTGGCAATCTGGTTCAGATTGATGCCAATCAGGCGCAGTTGGCGAGCCACTTCCAGTGCCGCCATCTGCTCACGCTCAAGCAGGTGTACGCTCCCGGAAATGAGTTCCCGCAGGGCTTTACGGGCCAGCTTGGACCGTGGGATGCCGGTGCGTCGCGCAAGATCCAGCAGACCGTCGTGCTCGTGGTCGGTCAGCCGCACGCGGAAGGTTTCACTACGCTTCTGGGGGCGGAGGGCGGGCATGCTGGTCTTTGCTTTGCTGTCTCGGTGCGCAGCACCGGCGAGCGCAAGGGGACCGTGCGCAGGCGCCGCCGGAGTGCCTGGCACTCCAGAAAAATGTCCCACATTTTGCGAATCGGCGCCTTCACGCTTT
>JAQGNS010000520.1 GCA_028291705.1 Nevskia sp. | reverse complement strand
GGCTGGGCGATTCGCCGGTTCCGGGAGCGGGCTTCTACGCGGACAGCCGCTACGGCGCTGCCGCCTGCACCCACACCGGCGAAATGACCATGCGCTGCGGGACCTCGCGCAGCATCGTGCTGGCGATGCGGCTTGGTTATACGCTGGAGGATGCAATCGGGCTGGCGGTGGAAGAACTGTCCGAGCTCAAGACCGGCTTCCTGGCCGGCGTGGTCATCCACGCCATCGACGCCGGCGGCAAACACCAGGTGGTCAACTACCGCTGCGACCAAGAGATACGCTATTGGTATTGGGACGAGCGCATGGCCGCGCCGGAATTGCTCGTCGCCTCCACCATCAACCCTTGAAAGGACAGCTCATGCAGAATCGTCTGAAACGCTACGCCGCCGCTGCGGCATTGATGCTGGCGGCGACGTCCGCACTGGCCGGCCGCATCGAGGAAATCAAGGCGCGCGGCTACGTGCGCATCGGCGTCTCGCTGGGCGGCGAGCCGGTCGGTTTTCGCAACGCCAGCAATGAGCCGGTCGGCTATGACGTCGACGTCGCCACGCAGCTGGCCGCGAAACTCGGCGTGCCGGTACGCTTTTCTGATGTCTCCAGCGATGCGCGCATCTCGATGCTGATGTCCAGGCAGCTCGATCTGGTGGTGGCCAATGTCTCGATCACGCCGCAACGCGCGCGCGTGGTGGACTTCTCCATCCCCTACAACCTGGCCGGCCTGCGCGTGATCGCGCAAAAGAGCGCGCACGTCAAGACGCTGGCGGACCTGAACGGCAAACGCGTTGTGGTCGGCCGGGGCACCACGGCGGACGCTTTCCTCAGGCAGTCCGCGCCGCAGGCGGTGTTCATCTACACCGATAACTTCGCGCCGGACGGCGTCCTGCTGCTGCAGCAAAAGCGCGCCGATGCGGGCATCGAGGATTCGTCGCTGCTCGACTACCTGGTCAGCAAGAGCGATCAGCTGGAGACCTTGCCCACGATGTACGGCAATACACCGATCGGCATCGCGATGGCCAAGGGCGATCCGGCGCTGCTGAAGTTTGTGAACGGTTTCGTCTCGGACTACATCAAGTCCGGCGCCTACGCGGCCAACTATAAGAAATGGTGGGGCAGCAAAACCATACCGCCGGCGCTGGCGCCGCTGGGCCAGTAGTATCAGCCGGTAAGGCGCGGAACGAACCGGGTGGCGACCAGCACATGGTCGCTGTTCTGCGCCAGGTGCGCAGTCTGGTTCAGGATGCTCAAGATCTGCGCCACGTATTCCCGCTTGTCCGAACCGATGGATGAAATCGGATAGGCGTCGAACTGCGTCAGCGAGATGTTATCGAAGCCGTATAGCCGGAAGCGCTCCGGCAGGTGCTGTGGAAAATGCTGGCGGTGCGCATCGAGCACCCCCATCGCCATCGCATCGGACGTGCAGAACACGGCGTCAGTAGCATCCACGTCAATCTGCTGCGCCAGCGCGCGTCCGCTGGCGTAGGAATAATCCCCGGTCAATTCGGCCAGCAGCGTGATGCCATGCCGCCCCAGCGCCGCGCGGTAGGAGGCGATACGGGCCTGCTCCACCAGCGACATGGTCCGCCCCGTCAGCAGCAGCGCGGTGCGCACGCCCTTGGCCGCCGCATCGGCCACGGCTTCGCCGATGCCGTGGTCCTCGTCCATTGTCACAGACGGTGCGCCCGGACCGTGATGGCCGTTCAGCATCAGGACGGCGTTGTTGCGGAACATGCGGCGCACGGTGGCGGCATCGGCGAAATCGGAAAACACCAGCGCCGCATCGACGTGATAGGCAACGCCGTCGCGCAAAAAAGTCTCGGCATGTTCGCCGGCGCCGACGCGGATAAAAATCACCTGCTTGCCGATCGCCTGTAGCTCCGCCAGCAGCAAGTCGAACAGGTCCAGGTCCGACAGGTCGTGGATGTGATTGACAAGGATGGCGACCAGGTTGACCGTCTTGTTGGCCAGCCCGCGTGCGAGCAAATTGGGATGGAAGCCCAGTGCTTCGGCCGCGCGCAGCACCCGCTCGCGCTTGTCGGCGGACACTGGCCGCGGTTGCGCCGACAAGGCCCGCGACGCGATCGCGCGCGACACGCCCGCCAGTACGGCAACATCGGACAAGGTCGGTTCCGGAACGGGTTTCAGTGCGTCGTTCATATCCTTGATTATACCTGCCTATGCCGTGCCATCAGTCCACTATCCTACTACTCAAATGATGATTCCCACCAGCACGGCGACGAGTTGCGTGGATACGGCACGCTTGACGATGCACTTGGCACCTTGAATGACGGCGACCTGGCGGAGATCCTTGAATCATGGTTTATCTCGATCTGCAATCAAGCCAAAACGACTGAAGCTGATGAGACACGATGGCAAGTAGGACTCAGTTTCGTCACGTCGGTTGTCTCGTGGATTGCAAAAAGCGATACCCACAAGACATTGCGCCAGATCGAAAGCCGACTTCATCAACTGTCAGTTCTTTACAGCCAGTTCCGGGTGAAGAAGCGAAACACGCCAGAAATTATAAAAACCGTGACGGAGACTGTTGGCGCCAATCTCCCCATGGCATGAGGCGCATACGTGGGTAGGTCAGGTAAAGCAAGCGCCGAGAACGAGTCACGGCCACGAAGGCGCTGCGCTTCTCCTCCTCCATCGTTGGGCCTGGCCGCGCACGGAAATCAGGGAAAGTCCCCTCCGCCATGCCGGCGACAAACACCACATCGAATTCCAAGCCCTTCGCTGAATGAACCGTCAGGAGCCCCACTCCGTCGCGAGTGGATTTCTGAGTCGAGCCCAAAGCCTTGCTGCTCATGAAGCTCACGATCGAGCGTCCAGGACTTCCGGTTCGAAGATACTGGTCCCACTCCAGTGTGAACACGGCCACGTCCTCGTAGATGGCCCGAAGCGACTCTTCATCCAAGGTGTCCGCGTAGCTTTTCAACACTTCAAATGCCGGCATGAGATCCAACTTTGCCGAGTTGTTCACGATCGCGTTGACCGCCCTCACTACCACCTCCGCGCAAGGGCATGACGACAACCTCGCCATGCCCTCAATCGCCGGAATAGCCACTGCGACGGAAGTCGGCGCAGACACGCTCCACCGTTTGGCCAAGGCGGAGAAGTGCAGCCTATCCCGCGGATTCGCGATCAAGCGCAATGCGAGCTGGAAGTCCTCAACCGCCTCAGACTCGTTCTCGTGATTGGCCGTCAGGCGACGATAGAAGGGAATCGAGCGAGCTCGAAGCTCCGCCTCCACTTCGAGCAAGGCGAATCTCGTGCGCCCCAACACCGCGCAGCCTGAGGGTGTGAGCGGCCCCTCGACATCGGCGTGTCCATGCGCGAACAATGCCTCCATTGTGTCGGCGATAAGCTTGGCCTCGTCCTCCGAATCATTGCCGACCATAACTTTGCACTCGCCTGCGATAGGCACTTGTCCGGCGACTGAATAGTTAGGATCCAACGACCTTGCCTTCTCCACTACCGCG
>JAQGNS010000512.1 GCA_028291705.1 Nevskia sp. | reverse complement strand
GCCATCGGCAACCAGCCGAGGCAACTGCACACGCCGCGTCATGCCCGCCTCTATTCCGCCCGCTCCGCCAGCGCCTTGAGCGCCGCCAGCACCTCGGGAAAATCGGAAGTCACCATCGGCCCGAATGCCTCCGCCCCCGGCCCCGTGATCCGCGTGCCGTAGGTGATGCGCGTACCGCCGGAGGGCAGCCGCACGAGACTGTGATTCACCAGCACCCGCACGCCCTCCACCACCGTCTCGTCGATAAAGCCCTCGTTCTCCCGCACCTCGACCAGCGTACTGATGAACGCCTCCTGCTCCGGTGGCTTCATCGTGAACGTCGTACCCGCCGCGAACGGACCGTGAATCTCGATCACCTCGATTCCCGCATTCCAGTTCTTCCATTGCGCCACCTCGGCAAAGAACTTCCAGATGCGCGCAGGAGCGGCGGATGTTTCGATGCTGTCTTCATGCGTCCACATGGCAACCTCCAAGGTTCTCCGATAAGAGGGCATGTAGGATGCAATGAACAAAGTGAATTGCATCGATGGCCCAGACACCAGCGATACAATTCGCAAAAAGCCCTCGTTGCATCCTAAGCGCGGACAGAAAGCGGAACACGTCCTGCATGCTACAACGGCTCCGGGAGCAGAGCGGCAAGTAATCCATACGCCCAAAAGAAGATTCAGCGGGCCTACGAGATGGATCGCGGCAGCAGTATTCGCTACTTCGCCAAATAAGCCCGCAAACCCGGATCATTCAGCAAGGTCATCACCGCCTCCGCAATACACCCATCCAGATCCTGCACCGGGCTGCCGCTCGAATGCGGCACCGTCTGCTGCAGCACGGTCCCATCGCCGAGCTTCGCTTCGAAGGTGATCTTGCTCTTGTAGAAGAAAGCGATGTAGTCGCTTTCCAGGAACGTCACCTTGATCGCGACGCTCTTCGCCACGCCATTGCGCGGGCGAGCGGCCTTGTGCAATTCCTTTGTCGCCTGCTGCACCATCACTTCGGTGACGGCGTGGTAGTTCGTCTCGTACTTGATGCCGGTGCCTGAGAGCACAATGGCAGGGGCCGTGGAGTCCTGGGCATTGGTGAAGCTGACCGCGCCGGCGACATCGGCCGGGGGAATCAAGCCGTCGCGCAGCGGATATTCGGACGGCGTGAACTGAAACGTGCCGCAGGCTTGCAGCAGCAGGACCGGGCACAGCGCAAGAATTCCTCGCATCGACATGGTTTCTCCCTTGTATGGTTTTTATGGATCGCAGCAGCTTCGCGCGCGCCAGCGTAGCGGGTAATCGGTTGCCGCAATGGGAGATTGCGCACACTTGGTCCGGGGCCTGAGCCGGAACCTGTCGGATCGCCATGTGTGCCCTGCGCGCCAATTTTCCGGCTCCGGCATGCATGGCGTACATGGTGTGCATGGGCGCTCCGCACGCACCGCAACGGTGCTTGCAATCAGTCGGCATGCACCCTTTTGCATTAACGTCCGACAGCCAACGCTTCACTGCTGTGACGTACCGCGCTGTTTCCTGCGCTCTCCCCCCTATACGCGGGGTCTGGCCCATGGTGCTTATTCAGCATAGTACCCATCAAGGGCGCAGGGGACGATCTTGCCCTCGGGGAACATGGAAACCATCTTCAAGATTGCCATTGTCGGCTCCGGGCCCGCTGGCCTTTCCGCCGCCGCGCGCGCCGCCGAACTCGGTCTGCCCCACATCCTGCTGGAGGCGGAAGCGCACCTGTCGAACACGATCTACCGCTACCAGAAGGGCAAGTTCGTCATGGCGGAGCCCTCGGTGCTGCCGCTGCGCAGCCCGATCTCCTTCGCCGCCGGCCGGCGCGAGCAGATCCTCGAAACCTGGAATATCGAAGCGCGCGGGCACCGCATCAACCATCGGCTGCATGCCGAGGTCACCGCCATCAGCGGTGGCCGCTGGGCCTTCTCCCTTACCCTGGCGGACGGCGAGGTCATCGCCGCCGAGCACGTGGTCCTGGCCATCGGCCTGCAGGGCAATATCCGCAAACTGGGGTGTCCGGGCGACGATGCCGAGTTCGTGCAATACCAGCTCGACGATCCGGACGCCTACCAGAACGAGCAGATCGTGGTGGTGGGCGCCGGCGATGCCGCCATCGAGAACGCGCTGGCGCTGTCCGGCCACAATCAGGTCACCATCATCAACCGGCGCGGCGAGTTCGATCGCGCCAAGGGCGCCAACAACGCCGCCATCCTGAAGGCGATCGAAACCGGCGGGGTGCGCTGCATCTACAACGCCGAGGTCGCCGCGGTGGAGCAGACGCCCCGCGCCAACCCGCCCGGCGTGCTGGCGCTCAACACCGCGACCGGCGAAGCGCACGTGCCCTGCCACCGCATCATCGGGCGCCTGGGCGCCACGCCGCCGCGCAAGTTCGTCGAATCCTGCGGCGTGCATTTCCCCAGCGCCGACCCCACCAGCCTGCCGGCGGTCTCGGCCACCTACGAGTCGAATGTCCCCGGGCTGTACATCATCGGCGCGCTGGCGGGTTTCCCGCTGATCAAGCAGGCGATGAACCAGGGCTACGAAGTCGTCGAGTTCATCGAAGGCCACGACGTGGCGCCGGCCGATGAGCCGCTGCTGCGCCAGAAATTCCGCACCCTGCCCGGCTTCAGGGACGTCAACGCGGCATTACAACTCATCCAGCAGCGCGTGCCGGTGCTGGCGCCGCTGACCCTGCTGCAGCTGCGTGAGTTCATGCTGGATTCGGAGATCCGCACGCCCGCCCCGGGCGAGGTGATCTTCGAGCGCAACGACTACACCGACTCGTTCTATTCCATCGTCGACGGCGATGCCGAGGTCGAATTCGAACTCGAGGGCCAGCCTCGTACGGTGAAGCTGGGCGCCGGCGAGTTCTTCGGTGAAATGAGCCTGATCTCCGGGCGTCGCCGTTCAGCCACGGTGCGCGCCGGCCATGGCTGCGTGCTGGTGGAAACGCCGCGGCGCGCCATGAACAAACTCATCCACTCCGTCGCCGCGGTCAAGCGCGTGGTCGACGAGGCTTTCCTGCGACGCGCCATCGAGTCCGGCATCGCACCGGATGTGCCGCACGAGGCGCTGGCCGAGCTGGCCGCCACGGCGAACCTGCTCAGCTTCAAGGCCGGCGACGTGCTGTTCAAGGAAGGCGACGCCAGCGACGGCGTCTATCTGATCCGCCGCGGCTCGGCCACCATCTCCCGCACCATGGCCGGCCGCGAAGTGGTGCTGGCCTATGTCACCGCCGGCCAGTCGGTCGGCGAAATGTCGCTGATGAGCGATACGCCGCGCTCTGCCACCGTGCGCGCGGCGGTTGCGCTGGAAGCCATCCGCCTGGCGCCGGCGCCGTTCCGTGGCCTGCTGGTGCGCTACCCGGCGGTGCGCGGACGCATGCACGAGCAATTCCGCCAGCGCGTCGCCCAGAACATCGACGCCCAGCGCCAGTCCGAACGCGGCGGCATCATCGGCTTCCTCATGGCGCAGGGCGTGGGCGAGGCCACCGACGTCCTGCTCATCGACGAATCGCTGTGCGTGCGCTGCGACCAGTGCGAAAAGGCCTGCACCGACACCCACGGCGGCGTGTCCCGCCTCGACCGCGAAGCCGGCCCCACCTACCAGAACCTGCATGTGCCGACCTCGTGCCGCCACTGCGAGCACCCGCACTGCATGAAGGACTGTCCGCCGGACGCGATCCGCCGCTCGCCCGGCGGCGAGGTCTACATCACCGATGCCTGCATCGGCTGCGGCAACTGCGAACGCAACTGCCCCTACGGCGTCATCCACATGGGTGTGGAGACCAAGTCGCAGCCGAGCCTGTGGCGCTGGCTGGTGTTCGGCGGACGCGAGCCCGGCACCGAGGGGCCGAAGGTCCACAAGGACGTCGCCAAGAAAGCCGCCAAGTGCGATATGTGCAAGGGCCTGCCGGGCGGTCCCGCTTGCGTGCGGGCCTGCCCGACCGGTGCCGCCCTGCGCGTCAGCCCGGAATCCCTGTTGCGCGCCACCCGCAAGGCCTGAACATGCGCCAGCCGCTACCGATCGCGAATCCGGCCTTCAAGCGCCACGAAAGCTTCCTGGTGCACCAGCGCTTCCTCTATCTCAAGGTTAGCCTGGCGCTCTGCGCCGCCGCCCTGTTCGCCTATTTTTACGACGATCCCGCCGGCGCGCGCAGCGGCAACAGCCTCACCGGCTACAGTCTGGGCGTGCTCAGTGCCCTGCTGATTTTGCAGCTGGCGTGGATGGGCATCCGCAAGCGCCGCTACCGCTCGCGCCTGGGCACGGTTCGGGGCTGGGCCTCGGCGCATGTCTACCTGGGCCTGTCGCTGGCGCTGATCGCCGGCCTGCACTGCGCCTTCCAGTTCGGCTGGAACGTGCACTCGCTCGCCTACATCCTGCTGCTGCTGGTGATCGCCAGCGGCGTCTACGGCACCGTGGTCTACGGCGGCACGCCGGCGCAGATCACCGCCAACCGCGGCCTGCTGACCCGCGAGGCAATGATCATCGAACTGGAGCAGCTCAACGAGCAGTCGCTGCGCGTGGCGGACGCGGTGAATCCCGAAGTCCACCGGCGCCTGCTCCACTCGATCAGCCATGCCCATATCGGCGGCGGCCTGCGCACGCAGGTATTCGGCCCGGAGGCGGCCCGCTTCGAGGAAGAGGCGGTTTCCACCGTGCAATTCATGGCCAGCCAGATCGCCGGCATGGAGCACGCGGCGCAAAAGGCCGAGCAGGCGCGCGGCCTGATGGACCTGTTGGCGCAACGCCAGGACCTGGCCGAGCGCATCAACCGCGACATCCGCCTGCATGCCCGCATGCAGGTCTGGCTGTACCTGCATGTGCCGCTGACCTGCGCCCTGCTGGCGGCGGTCATCGCGCACATCACCTCCGTTTTCCTGTACCGCTAAGGGTTAGGAAACCGTGCGCATACTGATACGCAGCTGGAGCCAGCAAGGCGCGGAACGGGCCTCGGTCGATCGCCTGATCGACGCGCACATCATCCGCATCGGCCGCGGCACCGACCAGGACCTGGAACTCTCCGACCTGCGCATCGCCCTGGCCCAGGCCGAGATCGTGCGCCGCGACGCCAATGCTTTCCTGACGGCCAAGCCCGGTGCCCCGGTCATCGTCAACGGCGAGAACATCAAGGAGCACAAGCTGCGCGGCGGCGACGTCTGCGAGATCGGCCGCTTCCGCCTGCAGGTCAATCCGCCCCCCGACGGCAGCGATGCGGATTTCCAGCTCGACGTCGAGGAGCTGATCAGCCAGCGCGAGGAACGCGCGGAGCGCGTCGGGCGCCTGCGCACCAGCCTGACCGACCTCCACCTGTCGCGCCGCACACTGGCATGGGTGTTGTTCCTCATCGTCATCCTGCCGGCGCTGGCGCTCCCGGCGTGGCTACGCTTCGGCCTCGATGCCGGCGGCAACACGCCCATGCTGGTCCCCACCTTGGTCAGCGACCAGGTATGGAAGCCGGGAGACCTGAGCACGGCCCACACCTACTTCAAGAATGACTGCGGCAAATGCCACCAGAAGGCGTTCGTGAAAGTCACCAACGAATCCTGCGTGGCCTGCCACCAGAACATCCACAGTCACGCCGGCGATCCCCACTTGGCCTCGCTGCCGGTATTCGCCGCCGCCCGCTGCTCGGATTGCCATGCCGAACACAAGGGCGCCCGCACGCCGCTGATCGACCACAGCAATGCGGCCTGCACCCGTTGCCACGCCCAACCGCAAAAAAACTTCCCCGGCACCAGGCTGGAGCCGGCGGCTTCGTTCTCGCAGCAGCACCCGGTGTTTTCCGCGAAAGTCGCGCGCTACAGCAGCGCCGCCGGTAGGTTCGAGTGGATCGAAGCCAGCCAGCAGCACGCCGAAACCCTGCACTCCGATACCAACCTCAAATTCCCGCACGACTTCCACCTGTCGCCCAAGGGCGTCAAGTCGCCCGGCGGCAACAAGGTCCTCGGCTGCGCCGACTGTCACGTGCCGGACGTCTCGGGCGCCTCGTTCAAGCCGGTGTCGATGCAGCAGCACTGCGCCGAATGCCACCGGCTCGATTTCGACCCGGACCAGCCGGACCGCCTGCTGCCGCATGGCCAGCCCGCGCAGATCGTCGCCAGCATCCGCGACTTCTATGCGCGCGAAGCCCTGGCAGGCGGCGCGAAGATTGTCGGCGCGCCGCCGGTGGTACGGGATCGCCGCGGCGCGGACCAGCCGCTCGGCACGCCGCAGGCGCGCGCCGCCTTGCAGTGGGCCGACCGGCGCTCGTCGATGGTGATCGACGAAGTCTTCAACACGCGGACCTGCAGCCTGTGCCACACCGTGCAGGCCACGGGCGATGCGGCGCTGCCCTTCAGCATCATGCCGGTCGCGCCGCAGCCCCTGCATCGCATGGAACATGCCGTCGCCTTCAATCACGCCAGCCATAGCAGCGAGCCCTGCGCGAGCTGTCATGCCGCCGCCGCGTCCAAATCCAGCACTGATCCGCTGCTGCCCGAGATCAATCGCTGCCGCGACTGCCATGGCGATCCCGGCGGTACGGCCAGGATCCAGACCGCCTGCGTCGACTGCCACGGCTATCACCGGCCTGAGGCCAAAGATCTCGCAGCGCCACCGGCGCCTCCGGTGCAGGCCATGGCTATGGGCACCCCGCGATGAATCCCTGCTCTATGACATCCCTATCGCGTCAATCCCTGCGCCGCTGGGTCCTCGGCGTTTGCGCCGGCCCCTTGCTCTGCGCCAGCGTCCACGCCGCCGACGGCGCCCCGCCATCTCGTCCGACGGATTCGGACGAAGCCGGCATCGAGCAAAACCGGCAGGCGCAGGAGCTGGTCTCGGGCCAGACCTACGAGAAGCCCGGCGACACCCGCTCCGCATCCGAACCCGCGCCGGAAGAAGGCGACAAGGCAGCACCGCGCTCCGAACTGACGCCCTCGACCTCGGCCCGCCCGGTGCCGTACGACTCTTCGCGCTTTGCCCATGATCCTGCTTATCCAGCAGGATACGACGCTGCCGCCCAGCAACAGGTCTATGGCGGCAAGAAGAAGGTCGAGAACAGCCCGCGCCCGGCGATCGAGTGGGGCTATCCGCAGTACGACACCGGCATGCTGCCCGACTCCAAGGACTGGTTCGGCCGGAAAAACCTGGCGCGCCCGCAGTTCATGGTGTTCGGCGATTGGCGCAGCGCCGTGGCCGACAACAACAACACCGGCAAGAACGAGACCGGCCAGGTGGCGACGCGCTTGAACCTGGATTTCGACTTCGCCCTCACCGGCACCGAGCGCATCCACTGGTCGATGCGTCCGCTGGACAAGGGCGGCCAGTTCACCCGCGAGGAATTCTCCGGCAACCACCGCTCGACCCGGTCGGAACTGAACGGCAATTTCAACACCGCGTTCTTCGAAGGCGACCTCGGCGCCATCACCGCCGGCCTGACCGACAACTACCAGGGCTGGGACTTGCCCATCGCCATCGGCCTGACGCCCCTGTTCGTGCAGAACGGCGTATGGCTCAACGACGCGGTGTCGGGCGCCGCCTTCACCATCCCCGCGCGCAACAGTCCCATGCTGAACATCAGCAACATGGACATCACCTTCTTCGCCGCCGGCAGCCTGCTCAGCACCGCGGCCCTGCGCAACAAGGACGGCTCCCTGGCCGACCATGCCGGGCAGATCGCCGGCGTCACCCTATTCGCCGATGTGCTCAGCGGGTACCTGGAAGCCGGCTACGGCTATACCCGCGACATGCGCCACTTCGCCGGCGGCGATTTCGGCTACCACAATCTCACCGCGGCCTTCACCCGGCGCTACCTCGGCCTGGTCTCGAACAGCATCCGCGTCATCGTCAACTTCGGCCAGTCGCCGCCGCCGGGTGCGCCGAAGACCGCGGACGGCTACCTGATCCTGCTGGAAAACTCCTTCGTCACCGCGCACGAGCTGACCCTGGTTCCCTACGCCAACTTCTGGTACGGCGTGCATCACCCGCAGTCCCTGGCCCGCGCCGCCGATGCCGGCGGCGTGCTGGTCAACACCGGCATCAATTTCGAGACCGACGGCCTCACCGGATTCCCCAACCTCGACGGCACCGCGCAGAACACTTTCGGTGGCGCCCTCGGCCTGGAATACCTGTTCCATCTGGATCAACAGATCGTGGTCGAGATCGCCGACGTCACGCCGCACAACGACGAGGACGGCGCCAAACGGCCGGCCGCCGGCAATCAGCTCGGTTTCGGCCTGCGTTACCAGCTGCCCGTCACCAAGGCCTGGATCCTGCGCGCCGACACGATGTACGGCCTGCGCGACGGGGCCAAGGACATCAGCGGCATCCGCCTTGAAATCCGGCGCAAGTTTTGAGGACGACGCACATGGACCGCTCCAGGCTTCTCTGTTGCACCATCCTTCTGCTGGCGGGCGCGAGTGGCCCGCGGGCAATGGCCGACGACGCAGTCGCCATGCCGGCACCAACACCGGCGGAGGCTCCGGCCGAACCCCCGATCAGCGCACAAGCGGCAGCAGCAAAACTCGGCTATGACCCCCATGCCGCGGTATTCGCCAAGTCCGACTATCCCAGCGCCACCGAATGCGCCGCCTGCCATCCGCGCGTGTTCTGGGAATGGTCGGTGTCGAATCACGCCTACGCCTCGATCTCGCCGATGTTCCACAAGTTCGAGCAGGCCATCAACGACCTGTCCTCGGGAACCGTCGGCACCTTCTGCGTGCGCTGCCACCAACAGGTCGGCACGCAGATGGGCGAACCGCGCGAAAAGGCCTTGTGGGACCGCTCCGAGGTTTCGCGCGAAGGCATTACCTGCGTCACCTGCCACCACGTCAGCAAGGAGTTCGGCAAGGTCAATGGCGAACGCGAGGTCAATCCGGGCGGCATCCACACGCCGGTGTTCGGCAGCGGACTGGGCAAGTCCTACGGCGAAGTCGCGGCCGACCCGGCCGAGTACGACGTGTCCCTGGCCGCCGGCGAACCGGGCCGTCCGATCCATCCCGCTCCGATCAAGTTCCAGCAGCTGAGCCGTTCCGAATTCTGCGTCTCCTGCCACCAGGTGGCGGTGCATCCCGGCATCAAGCTGGAAGTGGTGTGGGACCAGTACCGCGATGCGCCGTCGATGGCCCGCGGCACCCAGTGCCAGGCCTGCCACATGGGCAAGACGCCGGGACGGCCCAATGGCTACGACACCTGGCCCATCGCCATCGTCAATGGCCAGATCATCGGTTCCGAGAAGGAGCGGCACTCCAACCACATGTTCTTCGGCCCCGGCTATCCCATCGCGCACCCCGGCCTGTTCCCCTTCAATCCCAAGGCCCTGCACTGGGGCATCGAGCAGTGGCTGGGCTTCGACTACCGCGCCGACTGGGGCAAGCCGGAATGGGAAGACCGTCTCGCCGCCGGCAAGGTGGAGGCGCCCAATTTCCCCGAGACCTGGCGCAAGCGCGAAGACCGCGAGAAGGCGCGCACCATCATCGCGGAGAACAACAAGCTGCTCGAAGAGAAGCGGCGCTCGCGCGTCGCGGTGATGGAGAACGGCTCGCGCATCGACGGCCCGATCTTCGACAAGGTGCCGCGTGCCGGCCGCAGCCTGCGCTTCCACTACAACATCGTCAACGTCGATCCGGGCCACAACCTGCCCTCCGGCTCGCTCGGCGCGCAGCCGGAAATCTGGCTCAACGTGGCGCTGATCGGACCGGACGGCAACAAGGTCTTCGAATCCGGCTACACCGATTCCAACGGCGACATGGTCGACCTGCACTCCCTCGACTACGCCAAAGGCACCGCCAAGCTGGACCGCCAGCTGTTCAACCTGCAGACCAAGTTCCTGACCACCAACCTGGTCGGTACCGATCGCGAAATGTACCTGCCGGTCAATTTCGATTTCGACCAGTTGCCCTTCATCCGCCCCTCGGGCGTGCCGACCACCGTGCTCAACCATCCGCCGTTCATCCGCATGGAACAACGCAGCATCCCGCCGCTGGCGCAGCGCGAGGCGAACTACGAGATTCCGTCGGCGGTGATGACGCAGCCCGGCCGTTACGTCCTGCAGGTGCGCCTGCGTTCGCGCGCCGAGCCGATCTACTTCATGCGCTTCTGCGGCGCCACGCCGGACATGGAGCAGACCATGAATGAATGGATGATCGACATTCATCCGCAGGCCGCCGAGTTCGACGTCGAATGAACGCCCCCGCTCCAGCCGAGGACCGTAACGTGGAAATGGAGATCATATGAAAGCCCTTTCCGCCCATCTCGCCGCCAGCCTCGTTCTGCTGTGCAGCCTGGCCGCCGCGCAAGCGCAGGGCGCGGACACCGCGCCCATGGAAGCCGCACCGGGGTTCACGCATCTCGGCGTGAGCAGTTGCGCGCAGAGCACCTGTCACGGCGCCACCACGCCTTGGCTCACCTCCCCCATCGCCCAGAACGAGTATTTCGCCTGGCGCGACCATGATCCGCATTCCGGCGCATACCGCGTGCTGACCGGCGACAAGGCTCACGGCATCGCCGCCCAGCTTGGCCTGAAAGACGCGGCGCAGGCGCCGCTGTGCCTGGGCTGCCATGCCGACAACGTGCCCGTCGCCCAGCGCGGTCATCATTTCAAGCTGGAAGACGGCATCACCTGCGAGACCTGCCACGGCGGCGCACAGAAATGGATCGGCGTGCACAACCTTCCCGACACCGACCTGAGCACACTGGGCGACAAGGGGTTCTATCCGACCGTGCAGCTGCAATCGCGCGCGACGCTATGCAGCGGCTGCCATGAACTGGGCCGCCACGGCGCCGACCATCGCCTGGTTTCGGCGGGTCACCCGCAGTTCCCGGAAGACCTCGCCGCCTACCTCGAAAAATGGCCTAAGCACTACACCGTCAACGCCAGTTATATCGCGCGCAAGCACCCGCCGGCACCGGAACTCCTCAACGGCCAAATCACCCTGCTCCAGGCCAATGACTGGGCCGAGGCGCTGGCGCATTCCACCGCCGACCCGCATGGGCTGATGCCGGAATTCAGCTTCTTCCAGTGCGACAACTGCCACCGCTCGACCCACGAGGCGGACGCGCACTCCACCGGCCAGCCCCGGCTCAACGATGCGGCCGTGCGCCGGCTGATCGACAGCAATGTCATCGTGGATCGTTCACGCCGCCAGGAACTGCAGGGGCGCCTCAACGCGCTCAATGCCGCGGTGCTCCACGGCAACCGGCAGGAATACGGCAACGCCGCCGCCGCGCTTTACCAGTCCCTCAAAGCCGCTGTTGCGGCGGCTGATGCCAACAGATGAGCTGAGGCTCCTCAGTCGTCCCGCGCGTCCATGGTCTGGTTGATGCGCAGCGCCACCAACGTGGCGATGGCGCCGGACAGCAGGTACAGGCCGACGTAGCCCACGCCGAAGTGCGAGGCCAGCTCCAGCGCCACCAATGGCGCGAAGGCCGCGCCGGTGAGCCAGCTCAGGTCGGAGGTGAATACCGCGCCGCTGTAGCGGAAGCGGCTGCCGAAGCTGGAATTGACCGCGCCCGCCGACTGCCCGTGCGAGAAGCCGAGCAGGGCGAAGCCGAGCAGGATGAACAGATAGCCGCCGGTGGTGCTGCCGGAAAGCAGTACCGGCGTCCAGCCGCTATAGATCGCGATCATGATGGCGAAAATGCCCAGCGCCTTGCGGCGGCCGTAGCGATCGGCGATGGTGCCCGAAAGAACCATGCAGGGCACGGCAATGGCGGCGCCGACGATCTGCACCAGCAGCACGGTACCGACGGATTGCTGCGTGAACAGGATGATCCATGACAGCGGGAAGATCGTGACCAGATGGAACAGCGCATAGCTGGCCAGCGGCGCGATGGAACCGAGCACCACATTGGTGCCGTGCTCGCGTACCAGATCGCGCAGCGGCGCGGGTTCCAGTTCGCGGGTCTTCAGCAGTTGCGCGAACTCCGGCGTCGCCACCAGGCGCAGGCGGGCGAACAGCGCCACCACGTTGATGGCGAAGGCGACATAGAACGGGTAGCGCCAGCCCCAGCTATTGAAGTCTTCCGGCACCAGGTTGGAGATCAGGAAGACGAACAGGCCTGCGGCGATGACGAAGCCGATCGGCGCGCCGAGCTGCGGG
>JAQGNS010000502.1 GCA_028291705.1 Nevskia sp. | reverse complement strand
CCTACACGGCGGGCCTGCTGGCTTCGCGGCCGCGCCTGGATGCGCCGCTGGGCGAACCGTTGCGGCCGATACCAGGACAGCCGCCCGATCCGGCGCGCCTGCCGTCGGGCTGCGCCTTCCGGCCGCGCTGCCCCGCTGCCATGACGGCCTGTGCCAGCGAGGTTCCGGCATTGCGAATCCTGGAAGCGGACCGCGCCTGCGCCTGCCACGCACCGTTGCCGGGCTGAACCGCCGTCCGGCGACAAAAATGCTGCATTGCGGTTGATTCTCCCGGCATAAACGGTAAGCTGCGCGCTTACGCGGTGCCATGCGCCGCCGTACGGGGTTTATCGCGGCCGTCTGCGGCCGCCCAGGGAGAACAGGGCAATGGGGTGTTCAATCGGCGTGGCGTGGGTGGGGCAGGGCGGAGCCGGCAAGGCCGCCCGCGGACTGGTGCTGGCGGCGATGCTGGGATGGGCCGGCGCGGCGCACGCCATCAGCGAATCCTTCAACCTCGGCGACGACCAGGTAAAGATGGTGTTGAACAACACCTTCACCGCCGGCGGCGGCATCCGCATGCAGTCGCCCAGCGCCAACCTGATCGGCAAGGGCGACCTCAACCGCAACGTCTGCGCGCCCCCTTACCAGTCCTGCCAGGGCGTGTTCAAGGACCAGATCTTCCCGGCGCAGCAGCTGGCACGCTCGCCCGGCGCCGCCTCCATCAACGGCGACGACGGTGACCTCAACTACGGCAAGTACCACCTGTTCCAGGGCGTGGCCAAGGCCACCGAAGACCTGACCATCTCCTACAAGGACTTCGGCATCTTCGCCCGCACTCTGTACTTCTACGATTTCGTCAACAACGACTTCACCCAGACCCAGCCCAACGAGCTGACGCCGCAGAACAAGAACGACGCCGACGTCGGCGTCAACACGCCGACTCCGCTGCTGCTGCCCTATCCGGGCGGCAAGACCTACGGCCCCGGCAAGCAGGTGCGCGAGAAGCGCACCGATGGCGAGGTGCTGGCGCAGGTCGGCACCAAGATGCAATACCTGGACAGCTATTTCTACGGCAAGCTGCCGCTGCCCTGGGGCGACGACAAGAAGCTCAGCTTCAAGATCGGCCGGCAGACGGTGAACTGGGGCGAGAGCACCACCATCGTCATCAACAGCCTCAACCAGGCCAACCCGGTCAACGCCAACAACTTCAACCGCGTCGGCAACCAGGTCGAAGAGGATTTCGTCCCGGTCAACATGATCGACCTGAGCTTCGAGCCGCTGGAGAACACCACCTTCGAAGCGTTCTACCAGCTGGAATGGAAGCCGGTGGAGATCGCCGCGCCCGGCAGCTATTTCTCCGACGTCGACCTCGGCACCAACAACGCCGGCCGCACCATCAACGTCAGCTTCGGCACCTCGGCCTACGATCCCGACCGGGTCGGCTCCCTGCAGTACAACCCGCTGGCCCTGCTCACCAACACCACCCTCACGGCGCGGCGCGATCCGGATCGTGATGCGCGCACCAGCGGCCAGTTCGGCGTCAAGCTGGACTACTACGCCGACTGGCTCAACAACGGCACCGACCTGTCGCTGTACTACATGCGCTACAACTCGCGCCTGCCGTACGCCAGCTTCATTTCGGCCGATGCCAGCTGCGCCCGCGCCGCCGGCAACGCGCAGCACAACGACGCCACCAACCTGGTCAGCTTCCTGGCCGACTGCCCCGGCATTCCCCTGCTGCACCCGGCCGATCCGTCCAAGGCCACCAGCAGCGTGGCGGCGCTCGACTCGCCCACGGTATTCCTCGAATACCCCAACGGCATCAACCTGATCGGCGCCAGCTTCAACACCACCGTCGGCAGCTACTCGATCCAGGGCGAGGTGGCCTACCGTCCCGACCTGCCACTGCAGGTGGACGAGCAGGATCTGGCGTTCGCCGCCTTCGGTCCGACGCTGACCAGCTGCAGCGACCCCAAGGTCGGTTGCAGCCACCTGCTCGACGCGCTATCCGGCGGCGTCGGCTACAACGAGAAGGGCGCCGTCGTCGGCTATGGTCCCAGCGACTTCCTCAACGCCGCCGGCAAGAACCCCTACACCGACACCATCAACGTCATCGAAGGCTCCCTGCCGGGCGTGGCCCGCGCCTTCCCCAACTTCATCATTCCCTACCGCGGCGGCACCATCGGCCAGAATCCGGCGAACAGCTACATCCGCGGCTTCGAGCGCTTCCAGGTGTACCAGTTCAACCTCGGCACCACGCGCGTGCTGGGCGCCACCGACAATCCTTTCGGCGCCGACCAGGTGCTGATCGTGGGCGAGCTGGGCGCCACCTACGTGCCCTACCTGCCCTCCCTGGACCGCCTCCAGCTCGAGGCGCCGGGCACCAACTACGCCGCCAGTGCCGGCGCCGATGGTTCCGGCGCCAATGGTTCGCGCATGGCCTGCTCCACCACGCAGGACTGCAACGTCGGCCCGGACGGCCTGCGTTTCAACCCGCACCAGCAGGATCCCACCGGCTACCCCGACAAGATTTCCTGGGGCTACCGCCTGATCGGCATCTTCAAGTACGAGAATGTACTGCCGGGCATCGGCATCCAGCCCACCATTCTTTACTCGCAGGACGTGCAGGGCACCTCGCCCGGACCCGGCGGCAACTTCGTAGCCGGCCGCAAGCAGGTCAATACCCTGGTGGAGATGCGCTACCAGCAGGCCCTGTCGTTCGACGTCGGCTACACCTGGTACTGGGGGGGCGGCGTCTATAACACCCTGTCCGACCGCGACTTCGCCCAGTTCTACGTCAAATACCAATTCTGATCCCGCCCTGATCCTGCGCCGATCCCGGACCGCCGATCCCGGACCTTGTTCCGATCCGGTCCAGACTTCGCGTAAACCAGCCGGTCACGGGCATAAATCCGTGATCGGCTTTATTTTTCCCATATTTTTTCTATTGCAACCCGCAGCGCGCTGCGCTTTACTACCCTCCAATAAACACGGAGTCGTTCACGAGCCGTGACAAGAACATGAAAACAGGCCCGCCACCGGGCCTGGAGCGGAGGGGAGAAGAACGATGCAAAGCGTTCTGCGCTTGGGGGTTGTACGGGGGGTCCTGCTTGCGGCCATGGGCTTGTTGCCCCTGGGGGCGGCGCAGGCCATCGATTTCACCATTCCGACGTTCGGCAACGACGACGGCGTGAAAGGGGTGCTCAACACCACCTTCACCGCCGGCATCGGCGTGCGCATGCAGGGGCGCAGCGAGAACCTGGTCGGCAAGGGCAACATCAATCCCAATGTCTGCGGCGGCCCCAACGGCGCGTACCAGATCTGCCAGGGCCTGTTCAAAGACCAGATCTATCCCTCGCAGGTGCTGGTCGCGGCCCCCGGCGCGGCCTCGGTCAACGGCGACCAGGGCGATCTCAACTACTCCAAATATCACCTGTTCCAGGCCCCGGCCAAGGTCACGTCCGACCTGACGCTCACCTGGGGCAGCTTCGGTATCTTCGCCCGCGGCCTGTACTTCTACGACTTCGTCAACAACGACTTCACCGAAACCCATCCCAACGAGATTACCCCGCAGAACCGCCTCCAGGTCGGCCGCCATGCGCCCGGCACCGCCGGCGTGCTCAGCGTGCCCAACCTGGTGACCTGTCTGGGCAATGCCGCCGCCGGCGGCAACCTGATCGGCGGCGTGCTCAGCGGCGTGCTGTGCCCGGCGCAGGAAGCCTTGATCAACAATCGCGGCTACGGCCAGCCCGACGGCAACGGCAATTTCGTGGTGTACGGTCGCGGCGGCTACGTGCGCAGCAAGCGCACCGACGGCGAGACCCTGGCCCAGGCCGGCAGCAATCTGCAGTATCTCGATACCTACTTCTACGGCAAGCTGCCGATCCCCTTCACCGAAGACAAGAATCTCTCCTTCAAGATCGGCCGTCAGCTGGTGAACTGGGGCGAAAGCACCACCCTGGTGATCAACAGCATCAACCAGGCCAACCCGGTCAACGCCAACAACGTGTTCCGCATCGGCGGCCAGGTGGAGGAATTCTTCACCCCGATCAACATGATCGACCTCAGCTTC
Organism: Nevskia sp.; assembly: GCA_028291705.1. Classification (GTDB taxonomy): domain Bacteria; phylum Pseudomonadota; class Gammaproteobacteria; order Nevskiales; family Nevskiaceae; genus Nevskia. The sequence goes on along the minus strand of JAQGNS010000502.1, from coordinate 2,964 downwards.
GAGCCGTTCGAGAACGCCACGGTGGAAGGCTTCTACCAGCTTGAATGGCAGCCGCTCGAAGTGCAGACGCCGGGCACTTATTTCTCCAGCCTGCCGGTGGGCACCAACAACGTCGGCAAGTTCATCAACGCCAGCTTCGGCCAGGCGGCGCTGGACCCCAACAACCTCGGCACGCCGCAGGACAACCCGCTGGCCGGCATCACCAACAGCACCTCGACCATCCAGCGCCTGGCCGACCGGGAGGCCCGCACCAGCGGCCAGTTCGGCATCAAGCTGGACTACTACGCCGACGCTCTCAACAACGGCACCGACATTTCGCTGTACTACATGCATTACAACTCGCGCCTGCCGTACGCGAGCTTCTATTCCGCCTATCCCAGTTGCGCCCGCTCCGCCGGCAATGCGCAGCATGTCGACGCCACCGGCCCGGTGACCTTCCTCACCGACTGCCCGGATATCCCGCTGGTGCACAGCATCCTCAATCCCGGCAGCCCGGAAGCCCAGAACGCCACTTCCGACACCCTGGGCATCGACACCGCCAAGTTCATGCTGGAGTATCCCAACGGCATCAACCTGATCGGCGCCAGCTTCAACACCACCGTCGGCGCCTGGTCGATCCAGGGCGAAGTGGCCTACCGTCCGGACCTGCCCTTGCAGGTCGACACCCACGACCTGGCCTTCGCCGCCTTCGGCCCGACCCTGACCAACTGCAGCGACTTCAGCAGCGGTCCGCTGCACGGCGGCTGTCTCGGCTCGCACGCTGGTATCGGCTACACCCAGACCGGCGGCACCACCCTGTACGGTCCCAGCGACATCGGCGGCCTGCTCGGCCAGAAGGACACCTTCGACCTGGCCATCGGCAACATCGACGGCTCGGCCCGCTCCTTCCCCAACTTCATCATCCCCTACCGCGGCGGCACCGTTGGCCAGAACACGCCCTGCTTCCCGCAGGCGGGCACCGCGCAGGACTCGGCCTACGGCTTCAACAAGTTCAGCCATCCCTCCTACGCCTACGACACCAGCAGCCCCTGCTACATCCGCGGCTACGAGCGCTTCCAGGTGTACCAGTTCAACGTCGGCTTCACCCGCGTGCTGGGCGCCACCGACAATCCCTTCGGCGCCAGCCAGATCCTGGTGCTGGGCGAGTTCGGCGCGGAGTACGTGCCCTACCTGCCGGACATCAGCCGCCTGGTGCTGCAGGGCCCGAACACCAACTACGGCCCCACCGCCGGCGCCGACGGCTCCGGTGCGGACGGCGGCCAGCGTTCCTGCGCCGGCGCGGCCGACTGCGTCAAAGGTCCCGACGGCCTGCGCTTCAATCCGCACCAGCAGGACGCGGCGGGTTATCCGACCGCGCTGTCCTACGGTTACCGCCTGCTGGTGCTGCCGCGCTACGAGAGCATCCTGCCCAATGTAAACCTGCGGCCCTTCTTCGTATGGAAGCAGGACATCGGTGGCATTTCGCCCGGCCCCGGCGGCAACTTCGTCAAGGGCGCCAAGGAATTCGACGCCCTGTTCGAGGTGCAGCTGAAGCAGGCGCTGTCCTTCACCGCGGGCTACACCTGGTACTGGGGCGGTGGTGCCTACAACGTATTGTCCGACCGCGATTTCGCCCAGTTCTCGGTCAAATACCAGTTCTAAACGGCTGTCCGCCGGCGGCCCCTACCCAGGGGCCGCCGGTTTTTCGCGACACAAAACGATGACTTGGTCCTGTCGCCGCCGTTATAATGCGGTGAATAAGCCGGGCGGTTCCGCGCGCGTGGCCCTTGCGCGGGGCATTTCAGATTCATGATCCGTACCTCCAGAGGTTTTCAAGCAATGAGCAACGAAGGCGTGGACGGCGGCCGCCGCCGCTTCCTCACCGCTGCCACGAGCGTCGTGGGCGCCGCTGGCGCCGCGGCCGTCGTGTGGCCCTTTCTCGCTTCGCTGAAACCCAGCGCCAAGGCCCTCGCGGCCGGCGCTCCGGTCGAAGCCGACATCGCCAAGCTCGAGGAGGGGCAGCAGGTCACCTTCGTCTGGCAGGGCCTCAACATCTGGGTGCTGCGGCGTTCCAAGGACATGCTCGACAGCCTGCCGAAGGTCACCCCGCGCCTGGCCGACCCCAAGAGCGAGGCGTCGACCCAGCCCGAGTACTGCAAGAACGAGCACCGCTCGATCAAGCCCGAATTGCTGATCATGAACGGCAAGTGCACCCACCTGGGCTGCTCGCCGAAGCTGACCCCCGATCATCCGGATCCCACCGTCGACGCCAGCTGGGAAGGCGGCTACTACTGCCACTGCCACGGCTCCAAGTACGATCTTTCCGGCCGTGTCTTCCAGGGCCAGCCCGCACCGCTGAACATGCTGGTGCCGCCCCACCGGTACGCCAGCGACACGCTGGTGATCATCGGCGAAGACCAGAAGGCTTAGGACGACCGACATGGCGATTATCCCCAACCCGCACAAGACCACCGGCTTCCTCGGCTGGATCGATGACCGTTTCCCGGCAACCAAGCTGTGGAAGGATCATCTGTCCGAGTATTACGCGCCGAAGAACTTCAACTTCTGGTACTACTTCGGCTCCCTGGCCCTGCTGGTGCTGGTCAACCAGTTGATCACCGGCATCGTGCTGGCGATGGCCTACAAGCCCGGCGCCGAGACCTCGTTCGACTCCGTGCAGTACATCATGCGCGACGTCTCCTGGGGCTGGCTGATCCGCTACCTCCACGCGGCGGGCGCATCGGCCTTCTTCCTGGTCGTCTACCTGCATATGTTCCGCGGCATCCTCTACGGCTCGCACCGCAAGCCGCGCGAGCTGGTGTGGATCTTCGGCGCCCTGATCTTCCTGGTGCTGATGGCGGAAGGCTTCTGCGGCTACGTTCTGCCCTGGGGCAACATGTCCTACTGGGGCGCCCAGGTGATCCTGTCGCTGTTCGGCACCATCCCCTACATCGGGCATGGCCTGCAGGTCTGGATCCAGGGCGA
>JAQGNS010000495.1 GCA_028291705.1 Nevskia sp. | reverse complement strand
TGCTGGGCGTGCTGCTCGGCCTGGGCGCCGATGCCTGGCTGCAGCTCAACGCCGCGCTGCCGATCGAGCAACCGACCACGGTCGAACTGGAATCCGGGCAGCGGCTGTCCTCGCTGTCGCGGCAGATGGAGGAGCGCGGCCTGTTTTCCAGCGAGCGCCAGCGGCTCTACCTGGTGATCTACGCCCGCCTGCACGGCGAAGCCACCCGGCTCAAGGCCGGCGAATATGCCCTGGATCCCGGCGTCTCGCCCCTGGGTCTGCTGACCGTGCTGACCTCGGGCAGGATCCTGCTGCACGAATTACGTCTGGTGGAAGGCTGGCGCTTTTCCCAGGCCTGGAAGCTGATCCAGGCCGATCCGAACATCGCCCACACCCTGACCAATGCCGACAACGCGGCGATCATGCAAGCCATCGGCAAGTCCGGCATCGATCCCGAAGGGCGCTTCTTTCCGGACACCTACCGTTTTCCGAAGAAGACCACGGACGTAAGTTTCCTGCGCAACGCCTACGCGGCGATGGACAAGATCCTCACCGCCGAGTGGACGGTGCGTGCACCCAACCTGCTGTACGCGACGCCGGATCAGGCGCTGATCATGGCGACCCTGGTGGAGAAGGAATCCGCCGTGGCGAACGAACGCCCGATCATCGCCGGGGTGTTCCTGCGCCGCCTGCAGACCGGCATGCGCCTGCAAACCGATCCGGCGGTGATCTACGGCCTGGGCGGTGCCTACGACGGCAACATCCATACCGAAGACCTGCGCACCGACACGCCCTACAACACCTACACCCGCGACGGCATGCCGCCGACGCCGATCTGCCTGCCGGGCCGCGAGGCGATCCATGCGGCGCTGCACCCCGACGACAGCAAAACCCTGTATTTCGTGGCCAAGGGCGACGGCACGCACCAGTTCTCCAGCACGCTGGAGGAACATAATGCAGCGGTGATGCGCTACCAGATCAAGCCGCACCTGCATCCATGAGACGCTACGTTCACCTCATCGTGGGAGATCACCCTGTCTCATGGATGCGCCGACTCACAACGCTAGGATCCCCACGCGTAGCGTGGGGCCCCTCCACGCTGCTCGCGCCGCGCCATGATTGAGCGCGGCCGGTTCATCGTGCTTGAGGGGGGCGAGGGCGCCGGCAAGTCCACCCATGCGCGCGGCATCAAGGCCTGGCTGGAACAGCAGGGCCGTGAAGTGGTGCAGACGCGTGAACCGGGCGGTTCGCCGCTGGCCGAAGCGGTCCGCGGCGTGGTGCTGGGCGACTGGCCCGAGGGCATCGACGCCACCACCGAGCTGCTGCTGATCTTCGCCGCGCGCGCGGCGCACCTACACGCCCTGATCCGCCCGGCGCTGGAGCAGGGCAAGGACGTGGTCTGCGACCGTTTCGTCGACGCCAGCTATGCCTACCAGGGTGCCGCGCGCGGCCTGGGGGCCGACACCATTGCCGGCCTGGAGCGGCTGACCCTGGGCGAGTTGCGGCCGGATCTGGTGCTGCTGCTGGACATTGATCCGCAGGAGGGCCTCAAGCGCGCCAAGCACCGCGGCGATGAAAACCGCTTCGAGGCGGAAACCCTGGAATTCATGACCAAGGTGCGCGCGGAATACCTGCGCCGCGCCCGAGCCGAGCCGGGGCGTTACGCGGTGATCGACGCGGCGCGCCCGCAGGCGCAGGTCGCTGCCGATCTGCGGCGCGAACTGGAGGCGCGGCTGTGAGCGAGCCTCTGCAACTGCTGCCCTGGCAGACGCCGATGTGGCGCCTGGCGGCCCAGGCCATCGAGCAGGACCGGCTAGGCCATGCGCTGCTGCTGAGCGGTCTGCGCGGCACCGGCAAGCGCGTCTTCGCGCGCGTCCTGGCGGCGGCGCTGTGGTGCAAGACGCCACTGGCGGAGCGCCTGCCTTGCGGGCGCTGCGACGACTGCCGGCAGGTATTGTCCGAGGCGCACCCGGGCTATACGGCCCTGCGCGTGGAAGAAGACAAGCGCGACATTTCCATCGACGCGGTGCGCATCCTGTGCGAACGCATGGGCATGACCAGCCACGATGGCCGCTCCAAGGTGGCCATTGTCGATCCGGCCGACTCGCTCAACCGCAACGGCGTCAACGCCCTGCTCAAGACCATCGAAGAGCCGCCGCCGCGTAGCCACCTGCTGCTGATCTCGGAACGGCCCCTGGCCCTGCCGGCGACGCTGCGCAGCCGCTGCCAGCAAATGCGCTTCGCCATTCCTTCACGCGCCGAAGCACTAGGCTGGCTGGCGCAGTCCGGCGCCACCGCGCCGGCGGAAGCCGCCTCGGCGCTCGACGCCGCGCACGGCGCGCCCGTGCTGGCGCTGCAGCTGCTGCAGGACAAGAGCCTGGAATTGCAGCAAGGCTGGCGCGCCGCCCTGCTGGACCTGGCGGCCGGCCGCACCGACCCGCTGAAAGCGGCGACCACGGTAGGCGAGGCACAGGCCCCGGCGTTCCTGCGCTGGCTCTACGGCTGGCTGCTGGACTTGCTGCGCGCCGGGCTGGTACCGGGCAGCGCCGCCGACATCGAAGCGCTGGCCCGCACCCTGCCGCGTCACGCGCTCGACCGTTATGTTTCGGAAGTGCAGGAAAACCTGCGCCGGCTCGAGTTCAACGCCAAGGCCCAGCTGGTGCTGGAAGCCGTGCTGATCCGCTGGCGCGCGCTGGTTGCGTTGGGACAGCGGAGTTAGCCAGAATGCGGCAGGGGAATAAGGGACAATAGGGATATGAGCACCATGGGCCGTCCCGGCACCGCGCCGGGCATGCTGACGCTGAACATCAAGGACAAGAGCGCCTTGTACGCGTCCTATATGCCGTTCATCAAGAACGGCGGCCTGTTCATCCCCACCAACAAGCAATATCGCCTTGGCGACGAGGTGTTCCTGCTGCTGACCCTGATGGACGGCGCCGAGCGCCTGCCGGTGGCGGGGAAGGTGGTATGGCTGACGCCGCGGGGGGCCCAGGGCAAGCGCCAGCAGGGCATCGGCGTGCAGTTCAGCAGCCAGGACGGCGGCGAAACGCAGAAGAAGATCGACGTCTATCTGGCCGGCGTGGTCGCGGACCGGCCCACGCACACCATGTAAGCAGCCGCGGCCGGCTCAGTTTTTCGCCGGCAGTCCGTTTTCCAGCGAGTAGGCCTCGAAGCCCTTTTCACTCAGTACGAACACCGCCACCGAACTGCGGCGGCCGGTATCGCAGACCGCGATATAGGTCATCGCCGGGTCGAGCTGCGCCAGCTTCATGCGCAGCATGTACAACGGAATATTGATGCTGTCCGGCAGGTGGGCGCGCTGGTATTCGCTGGGCAGGCGCACGTCGAGCCACTTGGCCTTGCCGGCCGCCACCAGCTTCTGCGCCTCCTCGAAGACGGTCCTGCGCGCGATGGGTTCGTTCAGCAGGGTGCGGAAATCCTGCTTGGACAGGCGCATCAGCCGGCCGCGGGTCAGCATGGTGACCGTGGCGTTGCGTTCGGCGTCGGCGATCAGCGATTCCTCGCCGAAGCAGGAGCCGGAATCCAGTTCGGCCAGGCGCATCGGCTTCTGGTTCGGCGCCTCGCGCGTCACGATGCAGCGGCCTTCCATGATGACGTAGAAGAAATCGCCGGGCTCGCCCTGACGCACCACCACCTGGCCCGGATCTGCCCGCATCTCCTGCATGCGCATGAACATGGCCTGCAGGTTGGACGGCGGCACCAGCTGGAACACGCGCATCTGCAACAGCTTGGTCATCCAGTCGCCGTCGTTCTTGCCGCCACCGCTGGTGAGTTCGCCGACTTCGAAGCGGCCGCTCTGATCCCAGGTCAGCATCACGTCGAGCAGGCTGGCGTCCACCGCCAGATAGCGCGTCTCGCGCAGGCAGCGCGCCGACACCTTGCGCGGCGACTGGTGGGCGATGCGGTGGAACGAACTGGGTTCGCCGGCGCGGATCACCGCCAGCCCCTTGCCCGTCGCATCCTCCAGTTGCACTTCCCCGGCGACCAGGAACATCGCGGCCTCCGCCGCATCGCCAATCCTGAACAGGTATTCACCGGCCTTCGCTTCCACCAGGGTGGATTTGCGCGCCAGGTTCTGCTGGCTTTCAGGCCTCAGGGCATTGAGAGGGATGTAGTTGACAAAGAGTGCGGGGTCGACCGCAGCATCCATAAACAGCTCCGGCTTTTTTTACGGCGTCGGTATACGTGAACACCTTATCACGGCCCGACGCGGCATTTTTGCCGGCTCGCATGGATTTGCGCCGTAGCGCACAACAGCCCGGGTGAAAACAGAAGATGCCATCGATTGCGGACGCCGTGACAAAGGGCCCAGCCGAGGCAATCCGCTTACTTTTATTCTAGAAAATACTTTAACTTTAAATGTTATTTAATTGATTAATATGAATTATTTATCAATTAAATTGCACCGCTGAAATCGTGCCGCCCAGGATCCGGTCGCTGAATATGCGGCGCGCCCGATCCGGGCCCGCCGCGCCGGCCGCCACCATCAGGGGCAGCAGATGCTCTTCCCGCGGATGCGCGATTCGCGCCCCGGGCGCCTGGCTCCAGGCCGCGAGTTCTTCATCGCGCAGGGCTGGTGCGGCGGCCACCGTTTCGCCCAGCCAGGCGTCGAACTGGTCCGAAGCGCCGCCAGGTCCGGCGCCGATGCCGCGCATATTGTGATAACTCATGCCGCTGCCGACGATCAACACTCCTTCTTCCCGCAAGGGCTGCAGCGCCTGCCCGGCCTGGATGTGGGCGGCGGGGTCGAGGCCGCTGCGTAGCGAGAGCTGCACCACCGGAATATTCGCCTCGGGATAGATCAGCTTGAACGGGATGAACACGCCATGGTCGAAACCTCGTCGGGCATCCTGTGCCGCATTCATTCCGGCGCCCCGAAGCAGGGCCTGCACCCGCTGCGCCAAGGCTGGTGAGCCCGGAGCCGGGTAGGTGAGGCGGTAGGTGTGTTCCGGGAAGCCGTAGTAGTCGTAGATCAGTTCGGGATTGCTGCCGGACGTGACCTTGAAGTCCGCTTCCTCCCAATGGGCGGAGATGACCAGGATCGCTTTCGGAGCAGACCCGATCGAAGCACCCAGTTGCCGCAGCCAGTCGCCCATCCGGTTCCAGGTATCGGCCGGGTTCCAGTCCATGAAGAAGCAAGGACCACCGCCATGCGGAATGTACAGGGTTGGAAGCTTCTGCGAAGTCATCGAAAGCGCATCCTGGGGCTGGCCGTCCGCTGTGGTTGGCTTAAGCTGGCGTTGACTCATCGTCCATTCAAGCCTGCATGCCGCAAATAAACCACACGGAAGGCGAAGCCGCAGGTCTGCTCAAGCTGCTGACCCTGAACACCCACAAGGGCTTCACCTCGTTCAACCGGCGCTTCGTGCTGCACGAGCTGCGCGAAGCCGTGCGCGGCGTGGCGGCCGACATCGTATTCCTGCAGGAAGTGATCGGGATTCACCATGGTCATGCCGCGCGGCACGCCAACTGGCCGGCGGAGCCGCAGTACCAGTTCCTGGCCGAATCGATCTGGGGCAGCGTGGCCTACGGCTGCAACGCGGTCTACCAGCATGGCGATCACGGCAACGCCATCCTGTCGCGCTATCCGATCAAGCACTACCGCAATCACGATATTTCATCGAGCCGTGTGGAACGGCGCGGCATCCTGCATTGCGTGATCGATGCGCCGCAGGGGCAGGAGATCCACGTCATCTGCACCCACCTCAGCTTGCGGGAAACGCATCGCCAGCGGCAGTTCCAGCAGCTTTGCAGCGTCATCGCCGGCGAGGTGCCCCCGCAAGCCACCCTGTTCGTCGCCGGCGATTTCAACGACTGGCGGGGGCGAGCGCACCCGATCCTGCGGCGCGAAGCCGGGCTGCGGGAGGCATTCATCGAGGCCGGTGGGCAAGCCGCAGCTTCATTTCCGGCGCGCTGGCCCATGCTGCAACTCGACCGGATCTACTTCAGGAATGCCGGGGTGCTGCGTTGTGAGGTGCTGCGGTCGAATCCATGGTCGAAACTTTCGGATCATCTGCCCCTGTACGCAGAGGCGCAGGTGAGGTTGCCAGCGCCCTGATCAGGTGAACGCGGCTGCAAGGCCGATCTAAGCCACCGCTTCCAGCAGTATCGACGCCATGGCGCGGGCGGCCGTGACCGCCGAGGCATTGCCGTCGACATGGGCCGACACCGAGGCGCCGTCATAGAGCAACCGCAGCTGCTGCGCCAGCCCTTGCGGATCGGAGGCGCCGGCTTCCCGCGCCAATTCCGCGAAGAGAGCGAGGTTCCAGGCGCGTGACTCGTCGCACGCGACCTTGACGCTGCTGCCTGGGCGCGCCTCGGCACTGGCCCGGGCAAAGGCACAGCCGCGGTAGTCGGCGCGGGCCACCGCCTCCGCCATGGAATCGAAGACGCTGAGTATCTTTTCCTTCGGCGTTGCGCACTTGGCCATCCGGTCGCGCAGGCGGAGCTGCCGCGCCTCGTGCCGCTGCTGAAGGTAGGAGCGGATCAGCTCCTCCTTGCTGCCGAAACAATCGTAGAGCGAGGCCTTGGCCACCCCGGCGCGTTCGATGATGCGGTCGATGCCTACGAGATTGATGCCTTCCTCGTAGAACAGCTCGTCGGCGGCGGCAAGCAGGCGCTCCCGGGCGGGGCGGCGATCCTGGACTGGCGATTTCATAACCATGCCTTGACTTTAACAGACAGGTCTGTATGCTGCAACGAACAGACAGATCTGTCTACTCATTGTTCCTTGTTCCCGGTTCATCCAGCAGGACGCCATGACCTCACTGAGCACCCATCCAGAAACCGTCCAGGCTATTGATCGAAATAGGTATTTGTCTCGCAACGCCGCCTTCTACCTGCTCGCCTCGATCACTGTTTCCTTCCTCGCTGGCTCCAGCGCGCCGACGCCGCTGTATGCGCTGTACCAGGCGCAGTGGGGCTTTTCCCCCATCATGGTCACCGTCATTTTCGGTATCTACGCACTCGCCGTGCTGGTGGCATTGCTCTTCGCCGGGCGGCTGTCCGATCACGTGGGGCGCCGCCCGGTGCTGATGGTCGCTACCGCGGTCCAGGCGGCGACGATGGTGCTGTTCGCCACGGCAAGTGGGGTCGGGGACCTGATCCTGGCGCGGATCATTCAAGGCCTGGCCACAGGCGCCGCGGTAGGCGCCATCGGCGCCGGCATGATCGACCTGAACAAGGAGCGGGGCGCCACCGCCAACGCCGTGGCGCCGGCTTTCGGCACCGCTACGGGCGGGATCCTCGCCGGCCTGCTGGTGCAATATCTGCCGGCGCCCACCCATGTGGTTTACGCCGTACTCGGCGTGATTTTTGTCCTGCAAGGCATCGGCGTGGCCCTGATGGCGGAAACCATTTCGCCGGCACCGGGCGCGTTGGCCTCGCTCAAGCCCCAGTTCAAATTGCCCGCAGCGACGCGGGGGCCGCTGTTGCTGGCGTTGCCGGTGCTGGTGGCAGCCTGGGCATTGGCCGGCTTCTACGGCTCACTGGGCCCGATGCTGGTGCGGGGCATGCTCGGCACCGGTTCGGCTCTCCTCGGCGGCCTGGCCTTGTTTGTCCTCGCCGGCAGCGGCGGCCTTGCCGTGCTGGCTCTCCAGCACCGTGAGCCGCGCGCCATGATGACCTTCGGTGCCGCCATGCTGGTTGCCGGCGTCGGCATCACCATCTGGGCCTTGCCGCATCATTCGATCGTCGTCTTCCTCATTGGTACGTCCATCGCAGGCATGGGTTTCGGCGCCGGCTTCCAGGGCGCCGTCCGCAGTATCGTGCCGTTTGCCGCACCGCACGAGCGGGCCGGCGTGCTTTCCATCGTCTTCATCGTTTCCTACCTGTCCATGGGGGCGCCGGCGATCGCCGCCGGAGCCCTGGTGGCCCGGCACGGTGACATCCTCGGCACCGCGCAGGAATACGGCATCGTAGTAATGGCCCTGGCGCTGGCTGCTGTCCTGGCCGCGGCCTTGCGCCTGGCGACGCGACGCGCCGCTCGAGTGCCGGGGTGACGAATCCATAGGACCGGGCAGGGAACAGGACCAAGCGGGAACTACCTGGAGCGCTTCTTCCCCGCTTCGGCCTGCAAGCGCCCGGTCTGTTCCATCATGAAGTCGACGAATGCCCGCACCCGTGAAGGCAGCAACCGCCCATGGGGATAAAGCAAGCTGTAGGGGCGTGAGCGCCCGGCGAACGGCTGGAGCACTTCGACCAGGCTGCCATCGGCAAGCTCTTTCTCGACGATGAATTTGTAGGTCTGGAACAGCCCGGCACCTGCCTTCGCCAATGTCACACCACCCAGTACGTCCTCGGAGCAGGTGTAGTTGCCGGCCAGGTAGATCTCCTTCTCATGCCCATCCTCATTGAACAGCCACGAGATCTGGCGGCCGCTGCTGGGCAGTTCGAACTGGATACATTCGTGCTGTTCCAGGTCGGCTAGTTTCTGCGGTGCGCCGGCACGCTTCAGGTAGGCCGGGCTGGCAACCACCACCAGCGCGGCGTCTTCGAGGAGCCGGGCGACCATCGTCGAGTCCGGCTGCGGACGCACGCGGATGGCCAGGTCGTAATTCTCATCGTGAAAGCCCACGTTGCGGTTGCTGATGTTCACTTCCAGCCTGATCAGCGGATAGCGTGCGCGGAACACGGGAAGCAGCGGCAACAGGCGGTGGTGGCCATACGTCGTCGGTACGCTGATACGTACGGTCCCGGCCGGCTGCACCTGCTCGCCGGCCAGCTTGCGCTCCGCCTCGACCAGTTGATTCAGTGCCTGACGGCATTGCTCGAAATATGACTTGCCGCCTTCGGTCAGGCGGATGCTGCGGGTCGAGCGCACAAACAGGCGCACCCC
>JAQGNS010000442.1 GCA_028291705.1 Nevskia sp. | reverse complement strand
CCGCGCAGGTAGCCGGCGCCGCCGAAGATCTGCACCGCTTCGCCGGCCACTTCTTCCAGCATGCGCGTCGCCAGGTTCTTCAGCAGGCACACCTCGGCCACCGGCATCTGCTTCTTCGTCACGCGCCAGCACAGGATGTCGAGCTGCGCCTTCACCGCGTCGATCTGCATCTTCATGTCGACCAGCTTGTGGCGGATCACCTGGCGCGAGATCAGCGGCTTGCCGAAAGTCTGGCGCTCGCGGGCATAAGCCAGCGCTTCTTCATAACAAACCTGCGCGAAAGCCCAGGCCTGCGCGGCGAGCATGATGCGCTCGTTGTTGAAGTTGAGCATGATCGCCATGAAGCCGGCGTTCTCCGGGCCGATGCGGTTGGCCACCGGCACGCGGCATTCGTCGAAGTACAGCGTGGCCGTATCCGAGCACCACCAGCCCATCTTCTCCAGCTTGCTGCGGGTGAAGCCGGGCGTGCCGGCTTCGACCACCAGCAGCGATACGCCGCCCAGCCCGGCGTCGCCGGTGCGCACCGCCACCGTCAGCAAGTCGGCTCGCATGCCCGAGGTGATGAAGGTCTTGGAGCCGTTGACCACGTAGTGGTCGCCATCGCGCCGTGCTGTCGTGCGCAGGTTGGCCACGTCGGAGCCGCCGCCCGGCTCGGTGATGGCCAGCGCCGCGATCTTCTCGCCGGCCAGCACCGGCGCCAGGAAGCGCTGCTTCTGTTCCGGCGTGCCGGCATGCATCACCGGCGGGCTGGCGATGCCGTGACTCATCAGGCTGGCGATGAGACCGCCGGAGCCGGCGCGGGCGAGTTCCTCGGTCAGCACCACGCCGTAGAACGAGTCCGGCACCTCGATGCCGCCATAAGCCTCCGGAAAGCCGATGCCCAGCACTCCCGCCTCCGCCGCCTTGCGGTGCAGTTCGCGCGGCAGTTCGCCGGCCGCTTCCCATTGATCGATGTGCGGCACCACCTCCCGCTCGACGAAACGCCGCAGCTGGGTGCGGAACGCTTCATGCTCCCCGATATAGAACGGGGAGGGCGCGGCGGGGGTGGAAGTGCGGCTCATGGTAATTTGAATATCCTTGGAATTGCCTGCTCTGGAACTCTAAACAGTCGGCTCCAGCAGCGCCACAACAATATCCATTACGAACAAGGCTGCGCGCGAATGCAACACCTTCATCCGCCGATACTCCGGCGGAGGGGCTGCGTGGCTCCGGCACATATGTCACGCTGCGCTCGCGGCGCCGCTTCGGCGCCCCCGGGGCGGCTCCAAAGGCATCAGATGACTGTTTCCAGGCGGATCGTGTTTGCGCTGGTTTGCGGCGCCGTAATCGGCGCCAGCTTCCCCCTGGCCCAGCGCGCTGTCGGCGGGCCTGACCCGATCGAGTCGCTGCCGCTGGGCGAGCTGCGCTCCTTCACCCAGGCAATGGATGTCATCGGCAAACGCTACGTCGAGCCGGTGTCGCCAGACAAGCTGCTGGAAAACGCCATGCGCGGCATGGTCGACGGCCTCGAGCCGCACTCGCGCTACCTCGACAAGAAAGAATTCGCCGACTGGAACGTCAACACCTCCGGCAAGTACGCCGGCATCGGCATCGAAGTGGAGATGCGCAACGGGTTTCTCCGTGTGGTCTCGGCGATGGATCATACGCCGGCGGCCGCTGCCGGCATCCAGTCGGGCGACATCATCACCCTCATCGACGGCCAGTCGACCACCGGCCTCAAGCTCAAGGACGCCGTCGAACGCATGCGCGGCACCAAGGGCACCCGGATCAAACTGGGCGTACTGCACGTCGGCGCCGCGACTACCTCGGTGCTGGAACTGACGCGCGAAGTGGTCAAGGTGGCCAGCGTGCGCTCGAAGATGCTAGAGCCGGGCATCGGCTACCTGCGCATCACCAATTTCACCGCCGATACCGGCGACGCCTTCACCGATGAACTGAACAAGCTGCAGCAGCAGGCCGGCGGCGACCTGCACGGCCTGATCCTCGACCTGCGCAACAACCCCGGCGGCGTGGTCACCTCCGCGGTCAAGGTCAGCGACGCCTTCCTCGAACACGGCCAGATCGTATTGCAGCGCGGCCGCACGCCGGGCGCCAACCACGAATACGACGCCAGCTCCGGCGACCTGCTCAAGGGCCGTCCGCTGGTGGCGATGGTCAACGGCGGCACCGCCTCGGCGGCGGAAATCGTCGCCGGCGCCCTGCAGGACCAGCGGCGCGCCGTGCTGGTCGGCAGCACCACCTTCGGCAAGGGCCTGGTGCAGAGCGTGTCACCCTTGCAGGAGGGCGGCGCCGTGATCCTGACCATCGCCCGTTACTACACGCCCAGCGGCCGCTCCATCCAGGCCGAGGGCATCAAGCCGGACATCGTCATCGAGCCGGTGAAAGTCAGCGCTATCGATGCGCCCATCGCGCGGGTGCGGGAAGCGGACCTGAAAGGCAGCTTGGTCAACGAGAAGCCCGCGGCCAAGCCCGTGCCGCCCGTGCCGCCCGTGGATGCGCCGGATGCATCAGGCGATGTGCAGCCCGGGAAGACCGACAACCTGGCGGTGAGCGACTTCGTGCTCTACAACTCGCTCAACCTGCTCAAGGGTCTGATCACCGCCGGGACTGCACACGCCGGCTGATTGATAGGCTGGAATTTGTCATTCTGAGCGCAGCGAAGAATCTGGCCAGATCCTTCGCTTCCGCTCAGGATGACAGGCAGAGGAGGATCAGCCCTTTTCCCGCAGCTCCGCCGCTTCCAGGGTGTTTTCCATCAGCATGGCCACGGTCATCGGGCCCACGCCGCCCGGCACCGGGGTGATGAAGGCGGCGCGTTCACGCGCCTGCTCGAAGCCGACATCGCCGCACAGCTTGCCATCCGGCTGCCGGTTGATGCCGATGTCGATGACGATGGCACCGGGGCGCACCCAGTCGCCGTGCACGAAGCCCGGCTTGCCCACCGCCACCACCAGCACCTCGGCCCGCGCCACTTCCTGGTCCAGCTCGCGGGTGAAGCGGTGGGCGATGGTGGTGGTACAGCCCGCCAGCAGCAGTTCCAGGCCCATCGGCCGGCCGACGTGGTTGCTGGCGCCGACTACCAAGGCGCGCTTGCCGTACAGGTCCACGCCAGTGGACTTGAGCAACTCGATCACGCCATAGGGTGTGCAGGGCCGCAGCGCCGGCAGGCGCTGCGCCAGGCGGCCGAGGTTGTAGGGGTGGAAGCCGTCGACATCCTTGTCCGGACGGATGCGCTCGATCACCTGGGTGGCGTCGATGTGCTTGGGCAGCGGCAGCTGCACCAGGATGCCGTCGATGCCCTCGTCGGCGTTGAGGCGGTCGATCTCCGCCATCAACTTGGCCTGGCTCACATCGTCGGCGAAGTGCTGCGGCGCCGAGCGGATGCCCACCGCCTCGCAGCTGCGGCGCTTGTTGCGCACGTAGATCTCGGAAGCCGGATCGGCGCCGACCAGCACGGTGGCGAGGGCAGGGGCGCGCTTGCCGGTGGCCGTGCGCGCTTCCACGGCGATGCGAACACGCGTCTGCACGTCGGCGGCAACGGCCTTGCCGTCAATCAGTTGGGCGGTCAAGCGATTCGGCTCCCGTCGGCGTCTGGCCGGCAAAAAAGCATTTTACCCGGCGCCGCCCTCCCGGCACTAACAAGCAGCCGCCAATCACCTAAAATGCCCGCTCTCATGTCCCTCCCCAGCCTCCAAGTGCGCAACCTGGCGGTCGCCCGTGGCGACCGCAACGTGGTCGAGGCCCTGGACTTCAGCGTCGCGGCGGGGGAGATCCTGCACATCCGCGGCCGCAACGGCGCCGGCAAGACCTCCTTGCTGGAAGTCCTTTGCGGCCTGCGCCCGCCCGCCGCCGGCAGCCTCGAAGGCCAGCCGGACGCCGAACACCGCCACTGGCTCGGCCACAAGAACGCCCTCAACCCCACGCTCAGCCCGGACGAGAACCTGCGCTTCTGGTGCGCCCTCGGCGGCCACGCGGATGTGGACGTCGGGCCGGCCCTGCTGCGGGTGGGATTGAAAGCGCAGCGCCACCGCCCCTGCGGCAGCCTCTCCACCGGCCAGCGCCGCCGCGCCGCCCTGGCGCGCCTGCTGGCCCTGCCGCGTCCCTGGTGGTTCCTCGACGAGCCCCTGGCCGGCCTCGACCACGCCGGCATCGACCTGCTGGCCGAACTGCTCGACGCCCACGGCCGCAGAGGCGGCGGCGCCCTGGTCACCAGCCACCAGCTCCTGCCGGCCGGTGTGGCGGGCGTGCGCAGCCTGGAGCTGCGCGCATGAGCGCCGCGGCCGCTGTCTTCCGCCGCGAACTGCTGCTGGCCGCGCGCCGCCCGGCGGAGTGGGCCCAGCCCCTGGTGTTCTACGCCATCGTCGCCCTGCTGTTTCCGCTCGGAATCGAGGCCCACGACCCGGCCCTGAAGGTCTTCGCCCCGGCCATCGTCTGGGTCGGCGCCCTGCTGGCGGCCCTGCTCGGGGTGGAACGCATCTTCCGCGGCGACCTCGACGACGGCACCCTGGAGCAGTTGCTCCTGGCCGATGCCCCGGCGCCCCTGCTGGTCGCCGCCAAGCTGGCCGCCCACTGGCTGATCACCGCGCT
>JAQGNS010000606.1 GCA_028291705.1 Nevskia sp. | reverse complement strand
CACCGAGATGCAGGAATTCCGCGACATGCCGGATCTGACCGAGGCGGTGGATGCTTTGGCGATTGCGGCGTCGGAGCTGGAGCGGCCGTTCCTGGAGTTGGGTGGGCGCATTGCCTGGCGGCAGTTCAGCACCTTGCCGGGTGCGACCTCGGCGCTGGGCGCGGCGCGCAATGCCCTGGGCGAATGCAGTGACGAGCTGAAGCGCTATGCCGAGCGCAGCGCGGGACTGGATGCCGTGTCGCAGCGTGCTCGCGCGCTGGTGAAGCGCATGGATCTGATCACGGCGGCGGACGAATCGCCGGAGGCCGCTGCGACATCGGTGCGCTGGGTCGAGTCGGTGGGACGGGGCGGGGCGTTGCATACCGCGCCGGTGGAACCGACCGAGGGTTTCCGCAGTTTCATGGCGGCCTATCCGGGCGCCTGGGTGTTCACCTCCGCGACGCTGGCGGCGGGCAAGGACTTCACCCACTTCACCGATACACTGGGGTTGACCGAGGCGCGCACATTGCGACTGGACAGTCCCTTCGACTACGCGCGCCAGGCGCGGCTGTATTTGCCGCGCGATCTGCCCGATCCGAATACGCCGGAGCATCCGGAGGCGGTGGCCGATATGTTGCTGCCCCTGATCGAGGCCAGCGGCGGCGGCGCTTTCGTGCTGTGCACCAGCCATCGCGCGCTGGCGCGCATCGCGGCGAAATTGCGCAAGTCGGCATTTCCGTTGTTCGTGCAGGGCGAGGATGCGAAGTCGGTGCTGGTGGATCGCTTCAGCCGCGCCGGCAACGGCATCCTCGTCGCCACCAGCAGTTTCTGGGAAGGCGTGGATGTGAAGGGCATGGCGCTGCGTCTGGTGGCGATCGACAAGCTGCCGTTCGGGCAGCAGAACGATCCGGTGTTCGAAGCGCGACTGGAAGCGGTGCGTGCCCGCGGCGGCAATCCCTTCTCCGAAGTACAACTACCGCGCGCCATCACCACCTTGCGGCAGGGCGTGGGGCGTTTGATCCGTGATGATGCGGACCATGGGCTGATCGTGATCTGCGATCCGCGTATCCGCGGCAAGAGCTACGGCAAGCGCGTGCTGGCCAGTCTGCCGGCGATGCCGCTGCTGGCCGATGCGGCGGAAGCTGCGGCCTGGCTGCGCGGGTTGAAGGCCGCATGAAGCTGCTTGCGATCGATACCGCCACCGAGGCCTGTTCGGTGGCTTTGTGGCTGGACGGCGCCATTCACGAACGCTTCGAGCTGACGGGGCGCGAGCATTCGCGGCTGCTGCCGGCGATGCTGCATGGGTTGATGGCGGACTGCGGCATTGCCTTGTCCGAGATCGACGGCATTGCCAGCGGCGTCGGGCCGGGCAGCTTCGCCGGGGTGCGCATCGGCGTGGGCTTCGTCAAGGGACTGGCGCTGGGGCTGGACCGGCCGGTGGTGCCTGTGTCCTCGCTGGCGATGCTGGCACAGGGGGCGGTGCGGACGCATGGCGCCGACCGTGTGCTGGCGGCAATCGATGCGCGGATGAACGAGGTTTATTTCTGCCGCTATGCGGCGGTGGATGGACTGGCGGTGGCGCAGGGGGAGGCGGTGGTATCGCCGCCGGGTGCCCTGGAACTGCCTGCCGAGGGCGCGGTTGCCGCGGTCGGTAGCGGCTGGAAGACGCACCTGGAAGCCTTGCGCGAGCGCACCGGGGCCGCGCTGAGTCCGCTGGATGGGGAGGCGCTGCCGCGGGCGCGGGATGCGCTGCCGCTGGCGCGGTGGGCGTTCGCAGCCGGGCTGGGCATTGGGGCGGGGGAATTGCTGCCGGTGTACCTG
This sequence comes from Nevskia sp., assembly GCA_028291705.1. Lineage (GTDB taxonomy): Bacteria > Pseudomonadota > Gammaproteobacteria > Nevskiales > Nevskiaceae > Nevskia. The sequence continues at coordinate 3,791 of JAQGNS010000606.1, read as the reverse complement.
CGCAACCGGGTGGCGTTGACCAAGGTGGAGCAGGAGGCGGCGCGGAAGCAGCCGTAGGGTTGCGCCGGCGGTGATCCGCCGTTTGCCGGCGTGCGGGTGGCCGCGACAGGCAGGTCGCGGCCACCCGCCCTACCACTGTCGGATCCGCTTCGCCCCTCGATATGCCCGCGGAGCGGGCTACTCGGGACAGGCTTGATCCGACCTACATGGGCTTTTTCACCATGCGTGCCATGTGTGCCAAGGGTTTTTGTTGGCACGCATGCGGTGAGCGTGTTGGGTCCGGGTGGGAAAAGCGGCGGCCATGGGCCGCCCCACGGGCGCTGGCTCCGGACAATGCGGCGTGGAATCCGGCCAGATCCTTCGCTGCGCTCAGGATGACAAGGGGCGTGTTGATGCGCTTCTTACTACCCCGTTTTCTACCCTCTTTTTGGCGCCAAAGCTCTGGTAATCCGCCGAAACATACGCTACCGTATTGTGCAAGGTAATCCGGATACCCTCAGACTCCCGCCCACGGGCGTGGCCCGGGTTGCTTCCCTCATCAATCGCATTGGAGAGTTTCATGGGTCAGTACACGCCGCCGCTGCGCGACATGCAGTTTGTCCTGCACGAATTGCTCAACGTGGAAGAGGAATTCAAGGCCATGCCGGCGCATGCCGAGATCGATGCCGCCACGGTGGACCAGGTGTTGGAGGAAGCCGGCAAGTTCTGCGCCGGGGTGATCTTTCCGCTGAACCAGAGCGGCGACGAAGAGGGCTGCACCTACAAGGGCGACGGCTTGGTCACCGCGCCGAAGGGCTTCAAGGAAGCCTACAAGCAGTACGTCGAGGCGGGCTGGCCGGCGCTGTCGGCGGACCCGAACTACGGCGGCCAGGGCCTGCCGGAACTGGTCAACAACGTTTTCATGGAAATGATCAACTCCGCCAACCAGGCCTGGGGCATGTATCCCGGCCTCTCGCATGGCGCCTATGCGGCGCTGCGTGCCCACGGCACGCCGGAACTGCAGAAGCTGTACCTGCCCAAGCTGGTCTCGGGCGAATGGACCGGCACCATGTGCCTGACCGAGGCGCATTGCGGCACCGACCTGGGCCTGCTGCGCACCAAGGCCGAACCGCAGGCGGACGGCTCGTATCACATCACCGGCAGCAAGATCTTCATCTCGGCCGGCGAGCACGACATGTCGGACAACATCGTGCACCTGGTGCTGGCGCGCCTGCCGGATGCGCCCAGCGGCACCAAGGGCATCTCGTTGTTCATCGTGCCGAAGTTCCTGCCCACGGCCGAAGGCAAGCCGGGCGCGCGCAACACCGTCAAGTGCGGCTCGATCGAGCACAAGATGGGCATTCACGGCAATGCCACCTGTGTCATCAACCTCGATGACGCCAAGGGCTGGCTGGTGGGCGAGCCCAACCGCGGCCTGCCGGCGATGTTCGTGATGATGAACGGCGCACGCCAGGGCGTGGGCCTGCAGGGCCTGGGCCTGACCGAGATCGCGTACCAGAACTCGCTGGCTTATGCGAAGGACCGTTTGCAGATGCGTTCGCTGTCCGGCCCCAAGGCCAAGGACAAGCCGGCCGATCCGATCATCGTGCACCCCGATGTGCGTCGCCTGCTGCTGACGCAGAAGGCCTATGTCGAGGGCGGCCGCGCGTTCTCCTACTGGACCGGCCTGCAGATCGACCGCGAGCTGTCGCATCCGGATGAGAAGGTGCGCAAGGACGCCGAGGACATGGTGGCGCTGTTGACGCCGATCATCAAGGCCTTCCTCACCGACAACGGCTTCGAGTGCACCAATCTCGGCCTGCAGGTGCTGGGCGGCCACGGCTACGTCAAGGAATGGGGCATGGAGCAGTACGTCCGCGATGCCCGCATCAACATGATCTATGAGGGCACCAACGGCATCCAGGCACTGGACCTGCTGGGCCGCAAGGTACTCAGCGACATGGGCGCCAAGCTGATGAAGTTCGGCAAGCTGGTGTCGCAGTTCGCCAAGTCCCAGGCCGACAAGCCGGAGATGGCAGAGTTCGTCGGCCCGCTGGCGGCCCTGGGCGACCAGGTGACCAAGCTCACCGCCGAGATCGGCCAGAAGGCGATGAAGAACCCGGAGGAAGTCGGCGCCGCTTCCACGCCTTACCTGCGCGTGGTCGGCCACCTGGTGTTCGCCTATTTCTGGGCGCGCATGGCGCGCATTGCGCTGGACAAACAGGCCGAGGGCGACTTCTACAAGGCCAAGCTCGCCACCGCGCGCTTCTATTACGTCAAGCTGCTGCCGGAGACGGAGTTCCACCTGCGCGCCGCCCGCGCCGGCGCTGCACCGCTGATGGATATGGACGTTTCGATGTTCTGATGCGGTTGCGGTAAAAAAAAGGCGGGTTGAGCCGGTGAGGTTCAACCCGCTTTTTTGTTGGGACTCAGCTTGCGCTTGCTACGGGTGGATTCGCGTTTCGAGGTCACATCGGCCGAAATTCGATTGGATAATTCCGGCAGGTGAACGGGGGCACATCCCTGGCAGAAAATCCGATCTGTCCAATCCTCTCGGCGAGTTTTCCTTCAAAGTCGGCGTCATGGAAAGTGCTTGATACGATAGTGACGGAGGACAGGCTTCCATCGGATTCAATAGTAAAATCAAAAACGATCTTGCCGGCGGCAAGATCCTTGTTCAGTCTTCTTGCACGGTTGTAGATCGAAACCAGCGCTCCTTTGTTGTGATCGAAGGCTCCTTGAATCTCTGCCGTGGTGCGTGTCTCCACTATCGCAGCGGTTCCGTTCGCCGGACCACTATCCGATTTGACGTCACCACCTGTCGAGCAGCCGACGAGCGCAAACAACAGCAAAACAGGGCATAAGGTCTTCACTGATTTATTTCCTGATCGCGTCGATGCGGTGGGCCATCTGCATTCTAAGCCGAGCGCTGCGATATGACGCTAGTTCGGCACAACAGGTCTATAGTGGGGTGCGCGCCGACATCGAGCGGACGCGCGTTGTATCCATAAAAAAAACGGAGGAAGACGCATGTTCCACATCATGGCCCGCATCAAGGTGACCGATTTCGATGCCTGGAAGCAGGCTTACGATCGCGGCCGCAGCGTGCGCGACAGCATGGGTATCCGCGAATTCAACCTGTGGCGCAATGTCGACGATCCGCTCGACGTGGTGCTGTTGCTGCACGCCACCCATGTGGCCAAGGCCAGGGCTTACTTCGAATCGGAGGAGTTGGCGCAGCGCATGGCGGCGGCTGGAGTGGAAGAGCCGCCGGAGGTGGTTTATCTGGGTGACAGCAAGTAAGCGTCGGACGGCTGCTGGTGTTGCTGCCGTGCCAGTACTCGATTGATGCGCTTCGCTACGCTCAGCACATCCTACGTTCTTGAGTCGCTCACCAGGACGAGATGAAGCGAGTGGCGGATGAGGGCCGCCCGGTTGCTACTGCTTGGTCAACGCGCGGCTGGCGAGCTGCGAGCGCTGCAGGGCGGCGAATTCGAGCACGCCGAGCATGACGACGCCGAGGGTGAGGGCGGGGTAGGCCTTGAAGCTGCGAACGAATCCACGCATGGTTTTTCTCCTGGCGCTTTTATGCTGGGCTGGCATGCCACGTCGAAGCGCTGACTGAAAAAAATATCAAGCGCATGTGACGCCGATATTGCAGTTTGATGAAACCATTGCCGGGTGTGGCTTTATTGCGGGATTGCGTCAAGAACATGACATGTTGGGCCGCTACATTGCCGGAATGTCCGCTTTCGCACCCACCGCATGAAAGTCGCCGAGCCGCCCGAACTGACCGAGCTGCAGGGCCTGAT
>JAQGNS010000604.1 GCA_028291705.1 Nevskia sp. | reverse complement strand
CCGGCGGTGACGCTGTCCTTCAACCTGGCGCAGGGGACGGCCCTGGGGCAGGCGGTGGACGCGATCAACAAGGCGGCGGCGGCGATCCACCTGCCGGCTTCGCTGATCGGCACCTACCAGGGCACGGCGCAGGCTTTCCAGGCCTCGCTGAAGAGCGAGCCCTACCTGATCCTGGCGGCGCTGGTGGTGGTGTACATCATCCTGGGCATGCTCTACGAGAGCTATATCCACCCGCTGACCATTCTCTCGACCCTGCCCTCGGCCGGCGTGGGCGCCCTGCTGATGCTGATGGCGTTTCACTTCGACCTGTCGGTGATCGCCTTGATCGGCATCATCCTGCTGATCGGCATCGTCAAGAAGAACGGCATCATGATGGTGGACTTCGCCATCCAGGCGGAGCGCGAGCACCACATGACGCCGGAGCAGTCGATCCGCCAGGCCTGCCTGCTGCGCTTCCGCCCGATCATGATGACCACCATGGCCGCCCTGCTCGGCGCGCTGCCGCTGATGCTGGGCCACGGCACCGGCTCGGAGCTGCGCCAGCCGCTGGGCTATACCATGGTCGGCGGCCTGATCCTGAGCCAGCTGCTGACGCTGTTCACCACCCCGGTGGTCTATCTCTACCTGGATCGTCTCAACAACCGCCTGGGCCGTTCGCGCGGCGCGGCGGCGGACGACGCGGCGCATGGAAGCGCCGCGTAAACGTGGATAATGGAGCGGCGGTCCGCGGACCGCCGATACGGGTGCAGCCATGAAGGTTCTGCTGGTCGAGGACAACGAGCGGGTCACGCGTTTCGTCACGCGCGGACTGCGCGAAGCGGGCCATACCGTGGACCACGCCGGCAACGGCCGCGACGGGCTGTTCCTCGCCGCCGGCGGGCCCTACGACGTGATCGTGATGGACCGCATGTTGCCGGGACAGATCGACGGCCTTTCGATCATCGAAACGCTGCGCAAGTCCGGCAACCGCGTGCCGATCCTGATCCTCAGCGCGCTGTCGGACGTCAACGAGCGCATCCGCGGCCTGCACAGCGGCGGCGACGATTACCTGACCAAGCCCTTCTCCTTCGGCGAACTGCTGGCGCGGCTCGACGCGCTGAGCCGCCGCAGCTGGAGCGGTGGCCGCGAAACCCACCTGGAAGTCGGCGACCTGCGCATGGACCTGCTGTCGCGCAAGGTGAGCCGCGGCAGCCGCGCCATCACCCTGCAGCCGCGCGAGTTCAAGCTGCTGGAATACCTGATGCGCCACGCCGACCAGGTGGTCACGCGGACCATGCTGCTGGAGAATGTGTGGGAGTTCAATTTCGACCCCCAGACCAACGTGGTGGACGTGCACATCAGCAAGCTGCGGCAGAAGATCGAGTTCGAGCTGGAGCGGCCGTTGCTGAAGACGGTGCGCAATGCCGGCTATATGCTCACGGCCGATGAATAAGAAGAGTGAATAAAGTCGCATGATCCGCTCCTCGGCGGTGAACCTGGCGGTCGGCTACGTGCTGTTCGGCATCGTCGCCCTGATCGCCTTCGCCGCCCCGGTCTGGTACGCCTGGCAGGTGACGATCGAGGAAGGGCGTACCGAGATCCTGCAGGAGGATGCGCAGCGCCAGGCCGAGGTGTTCCGCCGCGAGGGCGTGGCGGGGCTGACCCATTTCATCAGCGAACGCGTCAGCCTGCAGATCGCCGGCGAGCGCGTGCTGCTGTTCACCGACCCGCAGGGCCATGTACTGGCCGGCAACCTCAGCGCGTGGCCGCGCGGCATTCCCGACCAGTCCGGCACCTATACCATCACCGTGGAAATGGACGGCCGTCCGTCGCGGGCGGTGGTGGTGCGGGCCAAGCTGCCCGGCGGCTACGACCTGCTGGTGGCCCGCGACCTGGCGCGCTATGCGCCGGTGGAGACGCGTTTCTGGTTCGGCCTGGGCGCGGGCGTGGCGATCCTGTCGGTAATGGGCACCATCGGCGCCGTGCTGATCCGGCGCGAACTGCTGGCACGCATCCAGGGCATACGCCAGACCGTCTCGGCGATCATGCAGGGTGAGTTGAGCCATCGCCTGCGCACGCGCAGCAGCGGCGACGAGCTCGACACCCTGTCGCAGACCATCAACCGCATGCTCGACCAGATCGAGCAGCTGGTGCACGGTATCCGCAACGTTTCAAACTCCATCGCCCACGACCTGCGCACGCCGCTGGCGGAGCTGCGTTCGCGACTGGAAGAGCTGCTGGTGACGCGGCCGCCGCCCCATGAGGTCTACAACGAAGTGGAAGCGGCGGTGGCCGACGTCGACCGCGTCATCGGCATCTTCAACGCCCTGCTGCGCCTGGCCGAGATCGACACCGGCATGCGCCGCTCGGGCTTCGTCGAGGTCGACGTGGCGGAAGTGGCGGAGGAGGCGGTGGATTTCTATGTTCCGGCGGCGGAGCTGAAGGGCATCACCCTATCCTTCCACGGCGGCGGCCCGCTGCCGATCGCCGGCGATCCGCTGCTGCTGGCGCAGGCGGTGGGCAATCTCGTCGACAACGCGCTGAAGTACGCGCCGGCCAACGGCAGCGTGCGCGTGGAAACCCGGCGCCACGATGACGGCACGGTGGAACTGGCGGTGGCGGACAATGGCCCCGGCATCCCCGCGATGGACAAGCCGAAGGCGGCGCAGCGCTTCTTCCGCGGCGACGCCAGCCGCGGCACGCCCGGCGTGGGCCTGGGCCTGAGCATCGTCGACGCGGTGGCCCGGCTGCACGGCGGCTCACTCGAACTGGACGACAACCATCCCGGCCTGCGCGCCCGCCTGCTGACGCGCTCCGGCGCACCTGCCGCCGAGGCGGCGAACGCGCTGCCTATTGCAGGTTGACGAACAGGCCGCCGTCTACCAGCAGCGAGGCGCCGGTGACATAGCGCGCCAGGTCCGAGGCGAGGAACACGACGCAGCCGGCAACATCGTCGGGCTGGCCCAGCCGCCCCAGCGGGATGCGCTTTTCCATGTAGGCGCGCTTGGCCGGATCGGCCAGGTCTTCGCGGTTGATCTCGGTGGCGACGGTGCCTGGCATGATCGAGTTGCAGCGGATGCCGTAGCGGCCGAGCGCGATGGCGCAGGACTGCATCAGGGAATGCACGCCGGCCTTGGTCGGCGTGTAGTGTGTCTGCATCTCGCCGCCGACCAGGGCGCTGATCGAGCTGATGGCGACGATGGCGCCGCCGCCCTGCCGCTTCATCTGGTTGGCCGCCGCCTGCACCATGTAATAGGCGCCGTGCAGGTTGACGCGCATGGTGCGCTCGAAGGTCTCCGCCGGCATGTCAAGGAAGCTGTGAAAGGGGCAGATGCCGGCGTTGCTGACGAATACGTCCACCCCGCCGAGAGCGCGCACCGCCGCATCGATGAAAGCAGGCGCCGCCGCGGGGTCCGCCACATCGCCCTGCACGGCGAAGGCGCGGCGGCCCAGCGCCTCGATCTCGCCGACCAGGCTGGAGACGGCGGCTTCGTCGGCCAGGTAGTTGATGCCGATGTCGGCGCCGTGACGGGCGCAGGCCAGGGCAGTGGCGCGGCCGATGCCGTGGGCGGCGCCGGTGATGAGTACGGTTTTGCCTTGCAGCAGCACGCTTGGTTCTCCTTCTTTATGGCCGTCACCTGCCGGTGGACTGTGACGGCGGCTTTTCTGTGCCGGTCGTCCTGAGGGCAGGGCCAGATCCTTCGCTGCGCTCAGGATGACAAGCGGGGTCTAGGCTCGCGGCGGATCGCCTCTCCAGCCGAGTTCGCGGCTGATGGCCGCGGTGGTCGCCTTCACTTCCTTCGCCAGCTGCTCCATGCGGCTGTCGCTCATGTACTGGGCGGCGCTGGAGAGGCTGATCGAGGCGGCGATGCGGCCGCCGGCTTCGCGGATCGGCGCCGAGACGCAGCGGATGCGGTCCTCGTTTTCTTCCAGGTCGAAGGCATGCCCGTCACGGGCGTAGGCGCGCATGCGCTTGAGCCAGATGCGGAAAGCGTTTTCCGAGGCGCGCGCGCCGAGGTCGGCCATGAACAGCTCGTGCCAGCGTTCCTCGCTCTCGTCGAGGATCAGGGCCTTGCCCAGGCCGGTGGTGGTCAGCGGCTGGCGCTCACCGACGCGGGAGCCGATCTCGACGCGGCGGCGGCCGGGAATCTTGTCCAGGTACAAGGCCAGGGCGCCTTCCTGCACGCCCAGGTGCACCGTGTCCTCGGTGGCCACCGACAGAGCCTCCAGGTGCGGCGCGGCGATGCGGATGATGTTCATCTGCTGGCGCGCGCTGAAACCCAGCTCGAGAAGCTTGGGTCCAAGGGTGTAGCCCTCGCGCGGGGCGAACGCCAGATAGCGGCGCTCCACCAGCACCGAAGCCAGGCGGTGGGCGGTGCTGCGCGTCAGCTCCAGCCGCGCGGCCAGATCGGCCAGGCCGATCACGCCGCTGGCTGCCGCTTCCAGCACGTCGAGCCCGCGTAGCAGGGTCTGGCTGCCGGACGGCGCAGCCGCTTCGCGCGGCTTGGCCGCGGCTTTCGAGGTTGACTGTTTTAATCCCATATATTAAAATTTTATCCCATAATATGAAATTCTGCAAACCGGATTTGCAGGGGAGCAGGGGGAGATGATGCGCCGGTTCTTCGGCCCTGCCGAGGCCGGCCACGCCGCCGCTCCCTGCCCCACCGTTATTTTCGCCGCCACCTTCGCCACGAGCTTCCCTTCATGAGCTTTCCCTTGATCAAGCAGGTCCGCGCCTTTGTCGTCCGCGGCGGCGGCGCCGACTACCACGACCAGGGTTCCGGCCACTGGATCGACGATCATATCGCCACGCCGATGAGCCGTTACCCGGAGTACCGGCAGAGCCGCCAGAGCTTCGGCATCAACGTGCTCGGCACGCTGGTGGTGGAGATCGAGGCGACCGACGGCACGGTCGGCTTCGCCGTGACCACCGGCGGCGAACCGGCCGCCTATATCGTGGAGAAGCACCTGGCGCGCTTCCTCGAAGGGGCGCGGGTCACCGACTACGAGAAGATATGGGACCAGATGTTCTTCTCCACCCAGTTCTACGGCCGCAAGGGCCTGGTGGTCAACGCCATCAGCGGCGTGGACCTGGCGCTGTGGGACCTGCTGGGCAAGCTGCGGCAGGAGCCGGTGTATCACCTGCTGGGCGGCGCGGTGCGCGAGGACCTGCAGTTCTACGCCACCGGCTCGCGCCCGGACCTGGCGCAGAAGATGGGCTTCATCGGCGGCAAGATGCCGCTGCACCATGGCCCGGCCGAAGGCGAGGAAGGCCTGCGCAAGAACATCGAGGAACTGGCCGAGATGCGCGCGCGCGTCGGCGACGATTTCTGGCTGATGTACGACTGCTGGATGAGCCTGGATCTCAATTACGCCACGCGCCTGGCGCGCGCCGCGCAGGCCCATGGCCTGAAATGGATCGAGGAAGCGCTGAACCCGGACGACTACTGGGGCTACCGCGACCTGAAGAAGAACGTGCCGAAGGGCATGCTGGTCACCACCGGCGAGCACGAGGCCACGCGCTGGGGCTTCCGCATGCTGCTGGAGATGGACTGCTGCGACATCATCCAGCCGGACGTGGGCTGGTGCGGCGGCGTCACCGAGCTGATCCGCATCTCGGCCATGGCCGACAGCCGCGGCGTGATGGTGGTGCCGCACGGCTCCAGCGTCTACAGCTACCATTTCGTCATCACCCGCCATAACAGCCCCTTCGCGGAATTCCTGATGATGGCGCCCAAGGCGGATGAAGTGGTGCCGATGTTCAGCCCGCTGCTGCTCGACGAGCCGGTGCCGGTGAACGGCCGCCTCAAGCTGCCGGACACACCCGGCTTCGGCGTGCGCCTCAACCCGGCCTGCACCCTGCACCGCCCCTATACGCACTGATTACCGCAAGGAGACCCACCATGAAACTGCTGCGCTACGGCCCGCCGGGCCAGGAAAAGCCGGGACTGCTCGACGCCGACGGCGTGCTGCGCGACCTGTCGGGACAGCTGGCCGACATCACGCCGGAAACGCTGAGCCCCGCCGCGCTGGCGCGGCTTGCCGCCCTCGATACCGCCAGCCTGCCGGCGGTGGCGGGCTCGCCGCGGCTGGGCATTCCGTTCAGCGGCACCGGCAAGTTCATCGCCATCGGCCTCAACTACCGCGATCACGCCGAGGAATCCAATATGGCGATTCCGAAGGAGCCGGTGATCTTCACCAAGGCGATCAGCTGCCTCGGCGGCCCCGATGACGAGGTGATGCTGCCGCAGGGCGCGATCAAGGGCGACTGGGAAGTGGAACTGGGCGTGGTGATCGGGCGTACCGCACGCTACGTCGCACAGGCGCAGGCCCTGCAATACATCGCCGGCTACGTGGTAGTCAACGATGTCAGCGAGCGCGGCTTCCAGCTCGAGCACGGCTCGCAGTGGGACATGGGCAAGGGCTGCGACACCTTCGGCCCGGTCGGTCCCTGGCTGGTCACCGCCGACGAGGTGGGCAATCCGCAGGAACTCGACCTGTGGCTGGATCTGAACGGCAAGCGCATGCAGACCGGCAACACCCGCACCATGATTTTCGGCGTGGCCGAGCTGATTGCCTACGTCAGCCGCTTCATCACCCTGAAGCCGGGCGACATCCTCACCACCGGCACGCCGCCGGGCGTAGGGCTGGGCCAGAAGCCGACGCCGCTTTACCTCAAGCCGGGCGACGTAATGGAACTGGGCATCGCCAAGCTGGGCCGGCAGCGGCAGCGCGTGGTGGCCTGGCACGCGCAGGTGGAGGACGCGGCATGAGCGGCACCTATGCGGGACGTTTCGCGGGACAGACGGCGATCATCGCCGGCGGCGCATCCGGCGTTGGACGCGGTCTGGCGGCGCGGCTGACGCAGGAAGGCGCGCGGGTCAGCATCTGGGACTACGACGCCGAGTTGCTGCGAGAGGCGGCGGCGGAAACCGGCGCGGCGCATACCGTGGTGGTCGACGTGGCGGACGAGACGCAGGTGCAGGCGGCGGCCGATGCCTCGGCCCAGGCCCTGGGCCGGGTCGACGTGCTGGTGGTCAGCGCCGGCATCACCGGCCCCACCACCACGGTGTGGGAATACCCCACGGCGGAGTGGCGGCGCGTCATCGACATCAACCTCAACGGCACCTTCTACTGCTGCCGCTCGGTGGTGCCGCACATGATGAAGAACGACTACGGCCGCATCGTGAACATCTCTTCGGTTGCCGGCAAGGAAGGCAACCCCAACGCCTCGGCCTACTCCACCTCGAAGGCCGGCGTCATCGGCCTGACCAAGTCGCTGGGCAAGGAACTGGCGAAGACCGGCATCCGCGTCAACTGCGTCACCCCGGCGACGTTCCGCAGCCCGATCCTGAAGCAGCTGACGCAGGGGCAGATCGACTACATGCTGTCGCGCATCCCGATCGGGCGCATCGGCGAGGTTGACGAGGTCGCCGCGCTGGTGTCCTGGCTGGCGAGCCGCGAGTGTTCGTTCAGCACCGGGGCGACCTTCGATATTTCCGGCGGCCGCACTACTTACTAAGAGCTTATCCGTGAATAAATCGCACCTGCGTTGCAGTCCAAAATCGCGTCAGGCAAGGCGGAGGGCTGAGCCATGGTGATTCCATGGCTCAGCCTGACAACGCAGCCTGACGCGATTTTGGGCGCAACCCTTCGGGACGGGGCCATTTTTGCGCATTGCTGCGCCGGCCAGAGCTTGCATGGAATCACCATGCCGCACTCTGTCCGACTTGCACTGCGCAAAAATGACCGCCGTCGCAGGTGCGATTTATTCACGGATAAGCTCTAAGCCGGCGGCCATGATCGATTTCCCCATCGTCGATCCGCACCAACACCTGTGGGATTTCGAGGTTTGCCGCTACCCGTGGCTGATGGACCGGCCGCTGCCGCACAACCCGGCCGGCGACTGCAGCGCCATCGCCAGGCCTTATGGCCTGGACGATTATCTGCGCGACACCGCGGGCTGGAACATCGCGCGCACGGTGCATGTGGACGCCGGGGCGGTCGCCGACGACGCGCTGCGTGAAAGCGCCTGGCTGCAGGAGACCGCCGACCGGCGCGGCTATCCGCACGGCATCGTCGCCTGGGCCGACCTGCGGCATCCGCGCATCGACCGGCAGCTGGCGGCGCAGCGCGCCCACCGCAATGTGCGCGGCATCCGCCAGATCGCCAACTGGCACGCCGATCCGCTGAAGACCTACAACACGCAGGATCCGCTGGGCGATCCGTACTGGCTGCGCGGCTTCGCCCTGCTGCGCAAGCACGAGCTGTCGTTCGACCTGCAGATCTATCCCGGACAGATGCCGGCGGCGGCGGCGCTGGCGGCGCGTCATCCGGATACGCACATCATTCTCAACCATGCCGGCATGCCGACCGACCGCGACGCGGCGGGCTTGGCCGCATGGCGCAGCGGCATGGCGCTGCTGGCGCGGCAGCCCAACGTACTGGTGAAGATTTCCGGCTTGGCGATGATCGACCGGCAGTGGACGGTGGACAGCATCCGGCCGTTCGTGCTCGACACCATCGAGCTGTTCGGCCCCGCGCGCTGCATGTTCGCCAGCAATTTCCCGGTGGACCGGCTGTACGGCGATTTCGGCCGGCACTATCAGGCTTACGACGACATCGTCGCCGCGTTCGGCGAGGCGGAGCGCCGCCAGCTGTTCGCAGAAACAGCAATGAAGGCATACCGGCTCGACTGAGCCGGCGCACCGCACCCGAGGCAGTACAAATAGGGGCGGAACCATGAGCAGTTGAGGGAGGAGAAGCACCGATGCCGCATCAAACCGCAGACGCAACGCGGCAACCCAGCCTGCTGGTACCGCTGGCGTACGCCATCAGCTGCTTTTTCATCTGGGGCCTGGCCTATGGCCTGCTCGACGTGCTCAACAAGCATGTGCAGGACACGCTGGCGGTGGGCAAGGCGCAGTCGACCTGGCTGCAGATGGCCTACTTCGGTGCCTATCTGACCATCAGCCTGCCGGCTGGCGCGCTGCTGCGCCGGCGCGGCTACAAGGTGGGCATCTTCGCCGGGCTGTGCCTCACCGCCGGCGGCGCGCTGCTGTTCATCCCGGCCGCCGGCGCCGGCAGCTTCCATTTCTTCGTGCTGTCGATGTTCGTGCTGGCTTCGGGCCTGTGCTGCCTGGAAACGGCGGCGGACACTTACGTCAACGTGCTCGGGCCGCCCGAAGGCGCGGCGCGGCGGCTCAACCTGGCGCAGTCCTTCAACGGCCTCGGCGCCTTCCTCGGGCCGATCATCGGCGGCCTGCTGTTCTTCGGCAGCGACAGCGCGCAGTCGCACCGCGCGGTGCAACTCACCTATGCCGTGATCGGCGCGCTGGTGCTGGTGTATGCGGTGCTGATCCTGCGCGCGCGCCTGCCGGAGATCGCCGAGCCGGAGGCTCCGGCCGATGGCCGCGTACGGCAATCGCTGTGGCAGGAGAGGCACTTCGTGCTGGGTGTGGCGACGCAGGCGTTGTATATCGGCGCCCAGGTCGGCATCGGCGCCTTCTTCATCAACCTGGTGACCGAGACCTGGCCCGGCATGAGCGCCCGCAACGGCGCCTTCCTGCTGTCGCTGGGCATGCTCGGCTACCTTGCCGGGCGCTTCCTCACCACCGCGCTGATGACGCGGGTGCGGCCGCGCACGATACTCACCACCTACGGCGTGATCAACACGGCGCTGACCCTGGTGGTGGCGCTGGGCCTGGAGCGGATTTCGGCGCTGGCGCTGATCGCGGTGTTCTTCTTCATGTCGATCATGTTCGCCACCATCTTCGCCCTGGGTGTACAAGACCTGGGGCCGGACACCAAACGCGGCTCGTCGCTGATGGTGATGGCGATCGGCGGCGGCGTGCTGCTGCCGTATCCGATGGGGCTGGTGGCCGAGGCATTCGGCACGCCGGCCGCTTTCCTGCTGCCGGCGGGGTGTTTCCTGCTGGTGGCGCTGTATGGCTGGAGAGGTGCACACGTTGCCACCGTACGCGATACCCGGGTCCCGGCGCTGCAAGCCGCCGGCACGCAGACACCGCAAGCTTGAGAGGTCTACCGTCATGTCTTCCGCTTCCGCGCCTTCCTACACCCACGGCTCCCAGACCCGGCAGCTGCTGGGCGAGACCATCGGCGAGAACCTGCGCCGCACGGTGGAGAAATTCGGCCACCGCGAGGCACTGGTGGTGCCGTTCCAGGGCTACCGCGCCACCTACGCGCAGTTCTGGGACGAAACCGGGCGTGCCGCGCGCGGGCTGATCGCGCGCGGGGTGAAGAAGGGCGACCGCGTCGGCATCTGGTCGCCCAATTGCCATGAGTGGGTGGTGGTGCAGTACGCCACCGCCCGCATCGGCGCGATCCTGGTCAACATCAACCCGGCCTACAAGGCCTCGGAACTCGAATACGCGCTGAAGCTTTCGGGCCTGAGCTTCCTGATCATGGCGCGCGGCTTCCGCACCACCGACTACGTCGGCATGCTGGAGCAGGTGCGCGGCCGCTGCCCGGAGCTGCGCGATACCCTGGTCATCGACGAGGGCTGGCACAGCCTGTTGAGCGAGGGGGCGAAGCTGCCGCTGCACCGCCTGAGCAGCTGCGAGGCGGCGCTGCAGTTCGACGACCCGATCAACATCCAGTTCACCTCGGGCACCACCGGGCTGCCCAAGGGCGCGACGCTGTCGCACCACAACATCCTCAACAACGGCTACTTTGTCGGCGAGACCCTGCATTACACCGAGACCGACCGGGTGTGCATCCCGGTACCGTTCTACCATTGCTTCGGCATGGTGCTGGGCAACCTGGCCTGCACCTCGCACGGCGCCTGCATGGTGATTCCCGGCGAGAGCTACGATCCGCTGGCGGTGATGCGCACGGTGCAGGAAGAACGCTGCACCTCCCTCTACGGCGTGCCGACCATGTTCATCGGCGAGCTGGATCACCCGGAGTTCGAGCGCTTCGATTTCTCCAGCCTGCGCACCGGCATCATGTCCGGCGCGCCCTGCCCGGTGGAGGTGATGAAAAAGGTGCAGACGCGCATGAATATGGAGCAGGTGACCATCTGCTACGGCATGACCGAGACTTCACCGGTATCGACCCAGACCACCACCGAGGACTCGCTGCAGAAGCGGGTGAGCACGGTGGGCCGGGTGCTGCCGCACATCGAGATCAAGATCGTCGACCCGGAAACGGAGGCGGTGGTGCCGCGCGGCACGCCGGGCGAATTCTGCACCCGCGGCTACTCGGTGATGCTGGGCTACTGGAACAACGAGGAAGCCACCCGCCGCGCCATCGACGCCGGCCGCTGGATGCACAGCGGCGACCTGGCGACGATGGACGAAGAAGGTTATGTGCGCATCGTCGGCCGCATCAAGGACATGATCATCCGCGGCGGCGAGAACATCTATCCGCGCGAGATCGAGGAATTCCTCTACGGCCACCCGGAGATCTCCGACGTGCAGGTGATCGGCGTACCGAGCGAGAAGTACGGCGAAGAGGTGATGGCCTGGGTGCGGCTGCGCCAGGGCGCGTTGCTCGACGCCGAGAGCCTCGGCTGTTACTGCCGCGGGCAGATCGCCACTTACAAGATTCCGCGCTACTGGAAGTTCGTCGAGGATTTTCCCATGAC
>JAQGNS010000387.1 GCA_028291705.1 Nevskia sp. | reverse complement strand
TGCTGGGTGGTGCCCTGTTGGCGGGGCCGGCCCTGGCGATCGACTTCGATTTCACGCCGCCGCTGACGCAGGAGCCGATCAAGGGGGTGCTCAACACCACCTTCACCGGCGGCGTCGGCATCCGCATGCAGGCGCCCAGCTCGGCGCTGATCGGCAAGGGCAATCTCGACCCGAACGTGTGCTCGGGGGTGTTCCAGAGCTGCCAGGGCCTGTTCCGCACCCAGACCTACCCGGCGGAGCACCTGGCGGCCGCGCCGGGCTCGGCCTCCACCAACGGCGACCAGGGTGATCTGAATTACCGCGACAAGTACGACCTGTTCCAGGCGCCGCTGAAGGTGACGCCGGACCTGACGCTGACCTGGGGCAATTTCGGCTTCTTCGCCCGCGGCCTGTTCTTCTACGACGTGGTCAACAACGATTTCACCGAGTACCACCCGAACGAGGTCACGCCGCAGAACATCAACCAGGTGGGGCGCGTCGGCAGCACCCTCGCGTTGCCGCTGGTCAATACCGTCGTCGGCGGGCTGGCCCAGCTCGGCGTGCCGGTGTCGCTGCTCAACAGGACCGCCCTGACCGGCCGCTTCTTCGGCCCCGGCGGGGTGGTGCGCAACAAGCGCACCGACAGCGGCGTGCTGGAGCAGGCCGGCACCAATTTCCAGTACCTGGACAGCTATTTCTTCGGCAAGCTGCCGCTGTGGGGCGACAAGGAATTGACTTTCAAGCTCGGCCGCCAGTTGGTCAACTGGGGTGAGAGCACCACGCTGCAGATCAACAGCGTCAACTCGGCCAACCCGATCAACGCCAACAACTTCTACCGCATCGGCGGCCAGGTGGAAGAGGTGTTCACGCCGCTGAACATGATCGACCTCTCGTTCAGCCCGATCGAGAACGGCACCATCGAGGGCTTCTACCAGTTCGAGTGGCAGCCCACCGAGGCGCCGGCGCCGGGCACCTATTTCTCCGACATCAACGTCGGCAGCCGCAACGCCGGGCCGAATACGCTCAACGGCACCTTCGGCGGCAGCGCGCAGGACCCGGACTGCATCGGCAAGCTGCTGGACAACCCGCTGTCCGGGCTGACGCCGACCTGCGCCACCATCTCGCGCCTGCCGGACTGGGAGCCGCGCACCTCGGGGCAGTACGGCATCAAGCTCGACTATTACAGCGACAGCATCAACAACGGCACCGATTTCTCGCTGTACTACGAGAACTACCATTCGCACCTGCCTTACGTCAGCTTCTTCTCGGCCTACCCGAGCTGCCTGCGCAAGGAGGGCAATGCGCGCCACAGCGATGCGACCGACCTGGTCACGACCGTGCTGGATTGCCCCAACATTCCACTGCTCGCCATCGGCGACCCGGCGCATGCGCGTTCCGATGCGCTGGACCTGGATACCATCAAGTACGTGCTGGAATATCCCGAGGACATCCACCTCGCCGGCTTCAGCTTCAACACCACCATCGGCAGCTACTCGCTGCAGGGCGAGATCGCCTACCGCCCCAACAAGCCGATGCAGGTGGACGCGCACGACCTGGCCTTCGCAGCCCTGGGCCACGCCGGCACCGCCTGCGGCCAGCAGGGCGTGAATTGCGAGGGCACCAGCGGGCCGCTGGGCGCGCTGGGCCTGAACGGCCTCGGCAACGGCCCCAACGGCGCCGGCGTCCTCTACGGCAGCAGCGACGCAGTCAACGCCTCGGGCCGCGTGACGCAGCAGGACACCTACGACCTGGTCATCGGCCACGCCGCCGGCTCGCAGCGCTACTTCCCCAACTTCGTCATTCCCTACCGGGGCGGCGTGGTGGGGCAGAACACGCCCTGCTATCCGCAAGCGGGCAGCGCCGAGGACGCGCAGTTCAACTTCGACAAGTTCCAGCACCCGTACTACCCCTACAACCGCAACAGTCCCTGCTACATCCAGGGCTACCAGCGCATGCAGGATTTCCAGTTCAACCTCGGCGCCACCCGCGTCTACGGCGCCACCGACAACCCCATCGGCGCCGACCAGATCATCCTGCTGTACGAGCTGGGCGCGGAGTACGTGCCGTTCCTGCCGTCCTACGACCAGCTGGTGTTGCAGGGGCCGAATTCGCAGTACGGCCCCACCGCCGGCGCCGACGGTTCCGGCGCGGACGGTTCGCGCATGGGCTGCTCCAATATCCCGGACTGCTCCTACGGGCCGGACGGCATCCGCTTCAATCCGCACCAGCAGGACCATGCCGGCTATCCCACGGCCGTGTCCTGGGGCTACCGTGTCATCGGCCTGCTCAAGTACGAGCAGATCGTGCCGGGGGTGACGCTGACGCCGACCATCATCTGGTCGCAGGACGTGGGCGGCATCTCGCCGGGACCAGCGGGGAATTTCGTCAAGGGCCGCAAGCAGGTCGCCACGCTGTACGAGTTCCGCTATCACCAGCCGCTTTCGCTCAGCTTCGGCTACACCTGGTACTGGGGCGGCGGCGTCTACAACACCTATGCGGATCGCGATTTCGCGCAGGTGTTCCTGAAGTACCAGTTCTGAGGCGGCGCGGCGGCAGACCGGGCGGCGCTAGTCGGCGGCGCCGCCTTCATCGCGGAGCTGCTTGAGCAGGCGCCCGACTTCGTCGAGCACCGCCAGCGGGTCGGCGGTTTCGAGCAGCTTCTGCTTGCGTTCGGGCTCCACCGGCAGCAGCTCGCACAGGCGGTTGCCGACCCAGGCGGCATCGCCGAGGCGCCGCGGCTTGGGGAAGTGCACCTCGCCGATCTGCTCGATCATGTCGGCCAGCAGTTCCGCCAGTGGCTCATGGCGATCCGCCACCGGCAGCGGGTCCGGCGGCTCCTCCAGCCCGATCTCGGCGACGATCAGGCCGCTGGGCAGGGTGCGGCGCCGCAGGATGCGGAATACCGATTCGCCCTGCGCCAGCAGCGTGTAGCGCTCGGGCTCCGGCTCCTGCCATTGCAGGATGCGGGCGGTGCAGCCGATTTCGGAAGGCACGGCCGGCGCGCCGACCTCGTAGCCGGCGCGGATCAGGGTGACGCCGAACACACTGTTGTCGCGGATGCAGGCGCGCGTCATCTCGACATAGCGCGGCTCGAAGATGCGCAGCGACAGCAGGCCCGCCGGGTAGAGCACGGAGCCGAGGGGGAAGATGGGGATTTCCAGCGTGTCCATATCGCCATTATCCCTGAACAGCGGATGCGCTAGCCTCATCCCTTCGTACCGAACCTTCATACCGACGTTTCGTAACCACGACAATCACGCCGATGACGTTTGCCGCGCTGTTTCCCCGCCTCGCCACCCACATCAACCGGCCCGATGGTCCGCTGCCGCTGCGGATCAAGGCCCGCGTCGGCGTGCAGCACGACCTGGTGCATACGCCGCCGGGCGTGCCGCCGCTGCTGGTGGATGTCTATACGCCGGAGCTGCCCGGCACGCTGCCGGCGGTGCTGATGATTCACGGCGGCGCCTGGGCCACGGGCACGAGGCGGCAGACGGCGGCGCTGGCGCGCCGTGTCGCCGCGCGCGGTTACGTGGTGGTCAACACGACTTATCGGCTGGCGCCACAACACCGTTTTCCGGCGCAGGTGCAGGACGTGCAGCAGGCAGTGCGCTGGATGCGGCACCACGCCGCGGGCCTGCGCATCGATCCGGCGCGCATCGGCGCCTGGGGCTATTCGGCGGGCGCGCACCTGGCCGCCCTGCTCGGCGCGCTCGGGCCGGGCGACCGGCTCTATGCCGAAGATGCGCGTGTTTCAGCGGTGGTCGCCGGGGGCATTCCGGCGGACCTGCGCAAGTTCCGCGGTGGTGCGCTGGTGCCGCAGTTCCTCGGCGAGAAGTGGAGCCGGGATTCGGTGGTGTTCCGCGAGGCCT
>JAQGNS010000384.1 GCA_028291705.1 Nevskia sp. | reverse complement strand
ATCCTGACCGAGGCGGTGCGCCGCAAGCCGTACAGCGTGGTGCTGCTCGACGAAGTGGAAAAGGCCCACCCGGACGTGCACGAGATGTTCTTCCAGGTGTTCGACAAGGGCTGGATGGAGGACGCCGAAGGGCGCTACATCGACTTCAAGAACACCCTGATCCTGCTCACCTCGAACGTCGGCACCGACCTGATCATGAACCTGTGCAAGGACCCCGAACTGATGCCGGACGCCGAGGGCATCGCCAAGGTGTTGCGCGAGCCGCTGCTGAAGGTGTTCCCGGCCGCGCTGCTGGGCCGGCTCGTGGTGATTCCCTACTATCCGCTGTCGGACGAGATGCTTAGCAGCATCATCCGGCTGCAGCTGGGCCGCATCGGCAAGCGCATCGGCGAGCAGCACAAGATCCCGTTCCACTACGACGAGGCGGCGGTCGGCCTGATCGCCAGCCGCTGCAACGAACTCGAAAGCGGCGCGCGGGTGGTCGACGCGATCCTGACCAACACGGTGCTGCCGAAGATCAGCGAGGAGTTCCTGCGCCGCATGGTCGAGGGCAAGCCGGTGACCAGGATCGGGCTGGGCGTGGAGCAAGGCGATTTCGCATACGGGTTCGACTGAAACGGCACGCAAGGAGGATGTATGGGGTATGCACGCGAAACAGAGGTAGGACGAGCGTTCGCCGGCAAGCTGTCGAAGACAAATGTGGTCTTCTTCGACGCGCTGGATTGCCGGCTCGGCGCGCGCTTCGGCACCGTCCAGCTTGGGCCCTGGGCGGCGGTCTCGGGCGCCGGCCTGAATTCGAAGGACAAGCTGAACGGAACCAAGCTGGCGAACTGGTTGCCAAGCAAGAAAAAGACCGGTGCGGCGGCGGGCCAGCGCGGCGGCGTGATTCCGCCCGGCTGGTGGATCGTGCTGCCCGAAGTGTTGAGCAGGCACCAGTGCCCGTCGCTGGTCGGCAAAGGCGGCGCGCCTACCGATTTTTCGCTCAAGCTGGTGCCGTATGCACTGGACCAGCCCGAACCGGGCATCTTCGGCGAGTGCGCGCGCGGCGGCTTTTTCATCCATGGGACGAGCGCGCACCCGGAGCGGGTTGGGTCGGGCTCCGATGGATGCATCCTGCTGGCGCGCGACGATCGCAAGCGGCTCGCCGCCGCGGTGGTCGCGGCGGGCGGGGCGTGGCTATACGTTTTCCTGGACCGGAAGAAGATCGACGACATGGTACAGCGCCAGGCCGATCACTACAACGTCGCCTGAATTGTCCGCCGACTGCAATTTGTTTACGAGTGAGGTCAGCCGCACATGCAACAAGAACACGAGCTTGCTGAACTGAGCATCGACAACGCACTTGAACTGGCGGTGGCGTTGCATCGCACCGGCCACCTCGATGATGCACAGTCGCTGTACCAGCGCATTCACGAGGCCGCACCCGGCAATCCGGACGCGGTGCAGTTTCTCGGCGTGCTGGCGCACCAGCGCGGTGACAGCGACCGCGCCCTGCAATGGTTGCGTGAGTCGACAACGCTCGATCCGGGGCGTGCCGACATCCAGAACAACCTGGGCAATGTGCTCAAGGAAGTCGATCGCCTCGACGAAGCCGCCGAAGCCTACCGGCGCGCCATCGCCCTCGACGCACGCCATGCGGACGCCCACAATAATCTCGCCGCGGTACTGAGGCTGCAGGGACGCAGGTCCGAAGCGGAGGAGGCCTACCGTACCGCCATCGCCTGCGACCCAGCGCATGTCGACGCGCACAACAACATGGGCAACCTGCTGTCCTCGCTCGGCCGGGTAAAGGAGGCGGTGGCGTATTACTGCACCGCGATCACCCTGATGCCCAACCACCCGGAAACGCGCAAGCTGCTCGGTATCGCCTACTACACCATCGGCCAGGTGGATGCCGCGGCGGAGGTGTTCCGCAAATGGCTGCAGGACGAACCGGACAACTCGGTGGCGCGCCACATGCACGCCGCCTGTTCCGGTGAACAGGTGCCCGAGCGCGCCTCCGACGAGTATGTCGAATATACTTTCGACGCCTTTGCCTCGAGCTTCGACGGCAAGCTCGAACGGCTGGGCTACCGCGCGCCGCACCTGGTGGCGCAGGCGCTGGCGACGGCCTGCCCGGAGCCGCGCCCCGGCTGGTCCGGGCTGGACGCCGGCTGTGGCACCGGCCTGTGCGGCCCGCTAATCACCCCATGGCTGGCGCGCCTGACCGGGGTCGACTTGTCGGCCGGGATGCTCGAGCGCGCCCGCGCGCTCGGCGTCTACGATGAACTGGCCAAGGCCGAGCTTACCGCCTACCTCGCCCAGCACCCGGGCCAGTACGAGCTGGTGGTGTCGGCCGACACGCTGGTCTATTTCGGCGCGCTCGAGGCGGTGCTGGGCGCGGCGTGGCGGGCGCTGCGGCCCGACGGGCTGATGATCTTCACAGTCGAGCAAAGCGCCGCCGGCGTCAGCTACCGCATCAATCCGCACGGGCGCTACAGCCACGGCGAGAACTACGTGCGCCAGGCCGCGCTGGGCGCCGGATTCGAGGTGGCGCACATCAGCGCCGAGACGCTGCGTATGGAAAGCGGCGTGCCGGTGGCCGGGCTGCTGGTCACCTTGGTCCGGCCGGACGCTGGCGGAGGCCCTTATGCGTAGGGTGATGGAGCTGTCCACGCCCCTGGGCCAGGACGTCCTCCTGTTCTACCGCATGGACGCGCGCGAGGAACTGTCGCGGCTGGACGAGTTCGAGCTCGAGATGCTGAGCGAGGACGGCGCCATCGTCCTCGACGACATCCTCGGCAAGAACGTCACCGTCACGCTGGAGACGCAGGACGAGGGCAAGCGCTATTTCAACGGTTATGTCACGCGCTTTTCCCAGGGCGGCATGGTGGGCCGCTATTACAGCTATTCAGCGACCGTGCGTCCATGGCTGTGGTTCCTGACGCGGACCGCCGACTGCCGCATATTCCAGGAGATGACGGTACCGGACATCATCAAGCTGGTGTTCCAGGACCATGACATCGCCGACTTCGAGGTGCGCCTGACCGACACCTACGCCAAGCTTGTCTACTGCGTGCAGTACCGCGAAACCGATTTCAATTTCGTCAGCCGGCTGATGGAGCAGGAAGGCATCTACTATTACTTCATCCACGCCGTAGGGCGCCATACGATGGTGCTGGCCGACGGCTACAGTGCCCATGAGCCGTTCGAGGGCTACGCGACGCTGCCGTTCAACGCCAGCCAGCGCATGGTGCGCCCGGGCTTCGAGTACATCAGCCAGTGGCAGTACGGGCGCGAGATCCACCCGGGCCGCTTCGAGATCGACGACTACGATTTTGAACGGCCATCGGTCGACCTGACCCAGAAGACAACGCAGAAGCGCGGCCACGCGCTGGCCGACTACGAGATCTACGATTATCCGGGCGAGTACCTTCAGGCGGGCGATGGCCTGCACTATGTACAGGCGCGCATCGATGAGCTGCACAGCCGCTTCGAGCTGGCGCGCGCGGAGACCAACGCGCGCGGCGTCGCGGTCGGCCACTTGCTGAAGATGACGGACCAGCCGCGCGAAGACCAGAACCGGGAATACCTCGTCACCGCCGCGGTCCATGCGCTAGCCTTGAACACCTACGAAACCAGCGAGGCAGGCGGAGCGACCTGCCGGTGCAGCTTTACCGCGCTGTCGAGCAAGCAGCAGTTCCGGCCGCGCCGCGAAACACCCAAGCCGACCGTGCAGGGTCCTCAGACCGCGGTGGTGGTGGGGCCGGCCGGCGACGAGATCTTCACAGACAAGTACGGCCGCGTGAAAGTGCAGTTCCACTGGGACCGCTACGGCAAGAAGAACGAGAACAGCTCGTGCTGGATCCGGCCTTCGCATCCGTGGGCCGGCAAGAACTGGGGCATGGTTGCCATTCCCCGCATGGGCCAGGAAGTGATTGTCGACTTTCTCGAAGGCGACCCGGACCGGCCCATCATCACCGGGCGGGTATATAACGCCGAACAGATGCCCCCCTACGCCTTGCCAGCCAACATGACACAGAGTGGGATGCTCAGCCGTTCGTCAAAAACCGGGACCGGGGCCAACGCCAACGAACTGCGCTTCGAAGACAAGAAAGGCGAGGAGCAAGTGTATTTGCACGCCGAAAAGAACCAGGACATTGAAGTCGAAAAGGACGAAAGCCATTGGGTGGGCCATGATCGGAAAAAGACGATTGATCATGATGAGACTACCCACGTCAAGCATGACCGTATCGAGACGGTCGGCAATAATGAGACGATCACGGTCGGGGTAAACCGGACTGAGTCGGTGGGCGCAAACGAGTCGATCATGATAGGCGCAAACCGGACGGAAAATGTGGGCGCCAACGAAGCGATTACGATCGCCGCCAACCGCACGATAACGGTCGGTGCCAGCGAAACTGCGACAGTTGCACTACAACGCACCCATACCGTTGGCGTGAATGAAACCATTACGGTCGGCGCGGCGCAAGAAATTACGGTGGGCGCGGCGCAGGCGATAACCGTTGGCGCGGCGCAGATCGTGAACGTGGGCGCCACACAGTCGGTCAGCGTGGGCGCCGACATGAGCGAAGACATCGGCGGGGCGCAATCGAACTCGATCGCCAAAGCGCGAACGACGTCAGTTGGCGAGGATGACTCGCTCAAAGTCGGCAAGAATCTCGTCATCGACGCCGGTGACTCGGTAACGATCAAGACCGGCAGTGCCAGCATCACGATGCAGAAGGATGGAACGATTCATATCAAGGGCAAGGACATCACAGTCGAAGGCTCGGGCAAGATCAATGTCAAGGCCAGCAGCGACATCGTGATGAAGGGTTCGAAGATTCTGCAGAATTGAAGTCAATCGGAGGACGAAATGAGTGGCAGGGATCGGATTGTTAAAGACGCAGGCTTGCTGCAGCCGCTGGCTGCGGCAGGTGTCGGGGTTGTGATCGGCGAACTCCTCGGCATCGGGGAGGACCAGGCGCCTTTCGTCATCTATCCCGGGCAGCCCGGAACTGCCGCCATTGCGGCTGGTTCCGTGGTCGACCTGTACGGCGCGCATATCGGGCGCAGGGTAGTACTGGAGTTCGATGGTGGCGACCCGCACAAGCCGATTGTCATGGGCGTGCTGCGCGAACCTGGCGGCAACGCGCTAGTAGCGCCGCCAAGGCAGGTGACGGTCGATGCCGATGGCGAAAGGATGACTGTCGCGGCACGTGAGCAGCTTGTATTGAGCTGCGGCAAGGCCAGCATCACGCTGACCCGTGCCGGGAAAGTGGTAATCAGGGGCAGCTACATCCTTAGCCGATCCACGGGCGCCAACAGCATCAAGGGCGGCTCGATTGACTTGAACTGAGCCGGGTAGAACATGGAATTGATCAATGCGACAGGTATGCTTGCAGCTTACACAATGGGCACCGAACCCTCGGGACGCGAATCGGTAGTCGTCGTGGTCAAGGGCACGTTCCGCATTCCGGCGGCAGGGCAGGTGGCATCGCTGGATGTCACGCAGCTACCCTTGGTCATGGCCGATACCTTCAGTGATGAGCCGGGCTTTTCGTCCCCGCTGGATGAATCCGAGTTCGCACCGCGCAAGCGCCAGTGTGATGTCTTGCTGCAAGGGCAGGCCTATGCCCCAAATGGCCAGCCAGCCGTGCGCGTCCCGGTCGGCGTGCGTATTGGTGGCTGGTCCAAGACCTTTGCAGTGGTGGGAGAACGCTACTGGAAGACGGGTGCTTTCGGCATCAGCGCCTCGCCACCAGAGCCGTTCCTCACGCAGGCCATCACGTATGATGTAGCCTTTGGCGGCGTTGACAGGCACCCGGCGGATACCGCGCTGCATGCTGCGTTCATGCGAAACCCAATCGGGCGGGGCTGGCATAAGCATGTGAAGGGCGAGTATGTCGACGGTACGCCGTTACCCCTTACAGAAGGGTTGGATATGCCTGTAGCCAAGCCTGACGGCGAATATGCCCCTCTGTCCCTTGGACCACTGGGACGCAGCTGGACGCCGCGCTTGGGGTACGCGGGCACCTACGACCAAGCCTGGCTAGACAATGTGCACCCATTTTTGCCTGCGGACTTCAATGACGCCTACTATCAGGCGGCGCCCCTGGATCAACAGATTCCCTACCCGCGTGGCGGTGAGGAAGTCGTACTGGTCAATCTGACACCGGAAGGGCGCACTTCCTTCAAGCTGCCCGTCGCGGAGGTGCCTGTCGTTTTCTTCCACAAGAATGGCGACAAGCACGAATCGGCTGGAGCGCTGGACACGATCGTCCTTCTACCTGATCGCAGACTGGTGACCCTAACTTGGCGCTCCAGCCTTCCCTTGAAGAAGAACCTATTCGAGATTCCGCAGGCCGTGGTGGGCCATATGCCTCGCGGCTGGTGGCGAGCGCGAGAACTTGGCAAGGAATGGCATCCCTCGCTGGACCATGCTGTCCGCGCACGGCGGCAGGAACGTGAAGAGGAGGACGCATGAGCGCGACACCGATCGTTATTAGCCGGACTGGCTTGGTCACTGGTGTCGGCCTGGATGCACCTGCAACCTGCGCAGCGATCCGTGGCGCCATCGATAATTTTCAAGAGACCCGCTTTCAGGACGGGCATGGTGAATGGTTGATGGGATGCGAAGTGCCGCTGCCGGAGCCTTGGCGAGGCGAGGCGCGACTGATTAAAATGGCGGCACGTGCTATCACGGAATGCTTAGATGGATTTGATTGTGCAGCAGTGCAGTCCCTTCCCTGCGTGCTGTGCCTGGCCGAACCTGAGCGCTGCGGGAGGATTGTGCGCGACGATGGGCGATTTTTCGTTGAGCTGGAGTTGGAACTTGGCTTGAAATTCGCGCCACAGTCCACTGTGATTGCGGAAGGGCATGTATCAGCGGCTGCCGCCCTTCGCCGTGCGCGTGAGCTGATCCGCGACGGCGGCGCGAAGCATGTGCTGATTGCTGCTTGCGACAGCCTTTTGGTCGGAGCGACGCTCGCAGACTTGGAGCGACATGACCGCATCATGACCAGCCAGTACTCCGATGGCTTCATTGCCGGTGAAGGCGCGGCAGCGCTGCTCGTCGAGGGTGCGGACGCTCGGGGCGGGCCTCAGCTCACCTGCACTGGCCTTGGCTTCGCCCATGAAAAGGCCCACATCGATTCCGAGGAACCGCTGCGGGCTGACGGTCTCACCGCCGCCATCAAGCAGTCGCTGGCCGATGCCGGGTGTGGCGAGAGCATCCTGGGTTTCAAGATCATCGACGCCTCCGGCGGTCAGTATGCCTTCAAGGAGGCGACACTTGCATTCGGGCGCATCGACCGTACCAAGCGGCAGGAGTTCGACGTCTGGCATCCCGCCGATTGCATCGGCGAGGTAGGCGCGTCGATTGGTCTGGTGATGATCGCCGTGCTGAAGGCGGCATGCGAGAAGGCCTACTCAAAGGGGAACAATGTGCTGCTTCACCTGGGTAATGACGATGGCAGGCGGGCTTCGATGATCTTCTCTTGGATCGGAGCGCGGCAATGAGCAACAGCGTGTATGCAAACGGCAGGGAACTGTCCTGCAAATCGGGCGCCGGCAAGACGATATGCTCTTTTCCCGACGTTTGCATGACGCCGCCCGAATGCCCGGCGACACCGCCAGGCGTCCCGGTCCCTTACCCGAATACTGGCCTGGCATCGGATACAACCGACGGCAGCCGCACAGTACAGATTTCGGGCCAGGAAGTCATGATGAAGAACAAGTCCTACTTCAAGACTTCTACAGGCGACGAAGCCGGCTGCGCGAGCAAGAAAGGGGTTGTTTCAAGCACCAACAAGGGCAAGGTGTATTTCATCGACTGGTCGATGAACGTCAAGGTAGAAGGCGAGAACGCCGTGCGGCACCTGGATAAGACCACCAATAACCACGGCAGCCCGACTTCCAACGAGTCCATCCCATGGCTGTTCATCGACAAGGCATCAACAAAGGCGATCAAAACTGCATGTAATGCCGAAAAGGGGCGTGAGAAGAAGGCGTGCAAGGGTTACACACCCTACAAAAAAAAAGGCAAGGATGTGTGCGATGAGGCCGGGTTGGGGAGCAAATTCTCCTATTCCAAGAGCGCGAACACCAGGCGGGCGAAGCAGGCAAGCGAGAACCCATGCGCTGCCGCACGCCGGTGTCGTATGTCGCCATACAAGGCGCCGAAGGACGGCATCAACGGGTGCTGCCCCGCGCAAACACCAGACCACATCATCCCGAAAAGCTCGTTCTTTGTGAAAAGCGTTTCGAATGGACGCACGCTGAGTGGTTGGTCTGGTTACGATCCGGATGCGGCCCCGTGCATGTGCAGCGAAGGTGGCAGCAACACGGGAACGCATGGGCTGCGGCACGCCTTCCATAAGTGCAACTCCGGTATTGCCGGCGGCACCAAGCGGTCGTTCAAGGAGGAGGCGGCGTTCTGCGCGAAAAGCGCCGAGGCCATCGCGCCGCAATGTTCTGCCAAGTGTATCGAGGCCCAGTTGAAGGAAGGGCACAAAGGGATGGGTGACCTGAAGGCAGACGTGAAGTATTCGCCAACGGGAAAAAAGGATCTGACAGAATTCGAGGAGTTGGCGGCGATTATTAAGAAGGGAAAAACGGTCAGGTAACCAACAAAGGAGGCTTTGATGGGCGACGAATTTATTGAGTCACGTGAGTTTATCAGGGGGGCCGCAAAATTTCATGATTTGATGTATGTGATTAGCAGAGACAAGAAACTGGTAAGCAAAGATATCGCACATTCGAGCCTAATTGCAATTGACCAGAATGATTGGGGTGACGCGGTTGACACAAACTGGAACTCTACCGCAATCGCAGTGGCGCAAAAACCGAAGGGGAAAGTCGTGCTCGTTGGGGAGGATGGAGAGGCTGCGGCCTACTTGGAAGGCAAGTCCACCAAGGAGCAGATCAGCCCCGCGCCGGTGATGATCCGAAACGCGCGTGAAATTGGTGGCTACGTCTATGCCTGTGGCATGAAACGCCAGGTATACAAGCGCGTCGCCGAACGGCAGTGGGTTGACATCAGCGCGCGAAGGGCGGGTGCCAAAGAGTCGGCGGGCTTTGAAGCGATCGACGGCTTCACTGAGGATGAAATCTACGCTGCAGGATGGGCTGGCGAGATCTGGCAATACGACGGCAAGGCATGGACCGAGCGCCCAAGTCCGACCAACGTCATCCTAACTGCGGTCTGCTGCGCTGGCGATGGTACTGTCTACATTGCCGGCCGTGGCGGTGTCCTGCTCAAGGGCCGTCACGATGCGTGGGAAATCATCAAGTGGGAAGATGAAGTCAACGCCGACCTTTGGGACCTTTGCTGGTACCGCGAGAAGCTATACGTGGCCACCATGCTTGCGCTATTCACTCTGAATAAGAATACGTTGGTGCCGGCGGTCTTCGGCAAGAATGCGCCGCACTCGTTCTACAGCCTGACCACAGCTGAGGATGTGCTGTGGTCGATCGGGCAGTCTGACGTGGCATCGTTCGACGGCAAGAAATGGAAGAAGCACACCTAAGGCTAGGGCCTGCAGATGAGCGCCACCGTCACTCCGGCCCCGCATTCCGCCATCCCAATCATCGTGATGCGGCATGCTGAGGAATCAGCGCTGTTATGCAACCAGCGCAACTTCCTCGTGCACGCTGCCCACGTGAAGCTGAAACATCTGCGCCGCATCGATGACCGACTGGCGGCGCACCTTGACGGCCTTGCGGTGGCGGGGGACGTCGGTTGGGCGATGTGTGAGGCGGCGTTGGCCAATGCAGGAATCGGCGAGCTATTCTCCGCCACGTCGCGGGCGATCGAGGACAAAAACCCGGCGCGTATAGGCAAGCTGCTTGCCCTGGCCGAAGCCATGCCGGCAACGCAGCCCGGCCTGACTTTTGCATTCGGCTGGGCATCGGCCCAGCACCTGCAAAGCACGGTCAGGAACCTGCTTACTTCGGATGTGGCTTTCCATCGCTGCGTCGGTATCGCCACCTGCGGCATGCATCAGGTCGACCCGGGTGCAGCGCTGTACGCGTCGCTGGACAGCAGGGACGCACTGCTACGCGCCCGGGCGCTGCGCGTCGCAG
Organism: Nevskia sp.; assembly: GCA_028291705.1. Classification (GTDB taxonomy): domain Bacteria; phylum Pseudomonadota; class Gammaproteobacteria; order Nevskiales; family Nevskiaceae; genus Nevskia. The sequence continues at coordinate 1,931 of JAQGNS010000384.1, read as the reverse complement.
GGGAATGCGCGCGGCTTGACCTGGAAGACGCTTGTGTGAAAGCGCTCGGCGATGCCGACAGCGAATGTCGTTACTGGGCTGCCCGGTCGACTGCGCTGCTCGGGGAGCGCACCAGGACGACTGCCGCGCTGAAGGGCGAAGCATTGCGTGCTGGGCTATTCCAGGCCCGCGCGTTGCGCACTGGTATCCGGCTGGTCGAGCTGCCGCAAGCCCACGAATGGTTGAAAGCACTGGCGAAAGAGCCGGCGAACGTGCGCCTGCTGGTTGAGGGTGCCGGCATCAGCGGCGATTCGTACTACATTCCGTGGCTAATCAAACAGATGGCAGACAAGAAGCTCACACGGCTTGCCGGCGAGGCATTCTCGACGATCACCGGCGTGGACCTGGCCTGGCAGGACCTTGAGTGTGCGCCCCCTGAAGGTGGCGGGGCTGGCCCGAACGGAGATCCGGATGACGACCACATTGCCATGGACGAAGACGACGGCCTGCCATGGCCGGACCCCGTAAAAGTCAAAGTCTGGTGGGACGCCAACCAGCATAACTTCCAGCCCGGCGCCCGCTATTTCATGGGCCAGCCGCCGACGGTGGAACATTGCAAAAAGATCCTGCGCGAGGGCTACCAGCGGCAACGGATAGCGGCCGCCGAGTACCTTTGCCTGCTCCAGTCCGGCACCAAATTGTTCCCAACCAGTGCCCCAGCCTGGCGGCAGGAACGCTGGCTCAAACAGATGGGATAGGCGATGCACGCCCGGACGATACTCGCGATATTGGCGCTGGTTTTCCTGGTCGCGGCGGCGCTGCGCCTCGCGCGGGACGGTGGTCAGATCAAGCCCGCCAGCAAGACCTGGCTGCTGGTCGGCGGCATATTCGCTGCGGTCAGCGGCTGGCTTTGGTTTAAGTGATGTTTGAATGTCTTATTTGGCAATCCACTGTGGTCTTTTTGCCCCTGAGTACTGATGAAATTTGTTTGCTGATCAGGGACGTTTCCGATGTTTTTCGCATGACCGATGTTGGGCCCGTGCAGAGAGATGGTGTGACCGCTCATGATTATGATCAAGGCAGGGCTCACGCCAGTCCTGACGCGGCATAATCCGGGAGTCGGCATAACCTGGTCGAGAATTCGATCCGTCCAATCGCCATCGGGAAAAGAACTGGCTCTACGCCGCCTCGGAGCGCGCCGGCCGTCGCGCCTCCGCCATTCAATCTCTGCTCGGCACCGACGTTGGAAGATGGTAGTGCTGAACGCTTTCCCGGCCAGCCACGCCTGGTTGCTAGTCGGGTAATTTTTTCGCTGCTCAGTGCGTGGCTGGCCCGCGCTGACGTATGATTAGGATAAGCTCGCCTTCATGCGCGTGCGTCGCGCCTTAAGCGCTGCTGGCCTGTTTTTGCTACACCGAGACGGTGGAAACCATATGATAACCATCACAGCTGTTTCGTTTCAGGGAGCGCCGCTGGCGACGCCGCTGTCCGCCCGGTTCGACGAGGCGGGCGGGTCGCTCGGGCGTGGCGACGACAATACGCTGGTGCTGCCCGACCCCGAGCGCCACGTCTCGCGCCGGCACGCTTCGGTGGCCTGCGTGCGCGGCGAGTTCGTGCTGCGCGACACCGGCAGCTTGTCGCCGGTGTACCTCAACGACCAGCCGATAGGCAACGGCAACGAGGCACGCCTGCGCCATGCTGATGTGATCCGCGTCGGCGACTACACGCTCAAGGTCAACGCCGCGCAGGCGCCGCAGGCAATGGCCGAACAGACCCAGACGCCGCTGCGCGCCCCGCCCACCGCCATGGCGCCGCGCGACGACCCGCTGGAGATATTTGGCGCCGCGCCGGCGCCGGCCGGGCAGGGTGGCATCCCCGCCGACTACGATCCGTTCGCCGACATGTTCGCCCCGGAGACGCGCAAGGCGCCGCACGCCGGCGCGGCGCCGCCG
>JAQGNS010000364.1 GCA_028291705.1 Nevskia sp. | reverse complement strand
AAGATCGACAAAGCCGCCGGCAAGACCTTCAAGGCGCCGGCCGGCGCGAAGAACGTGCGGGCGTTCAAGATCTACCGCTACGATCCGGACACCCAGGCCAATCCGCGCGTCGATACGTATGAAGTCGACATGGATGCCTGCGGCCCGATGGTCCTGGACGCGCTGATCAAGATCAAGAACGAGATCGACAGCACGCTGACTTTCCGCCGCTCCTGCCGCGAAGGCATCTGTGGTTCCTGCGCCATGAACATCGACGGCACCAACACCCTGGCCTGCCTGCACGCCTGCGGCGACGTCAAGGGCGACGTCAAGATATATCCGCTGCCGCACATGCCGGTGGTGAAAGACCTGGTTCCGGACCTGACCCACTTCTACGCCCAGTACGCCTCGATCGAGCCCTGGCTCAAGACCGACACCCCTCCGCCGACGCGTGAGCGCCTGCAGTCGGAAGAAGACCGCGCCAAGCTCGACGGCCTCTACGAGTGCATCCTCTGCGCCTGCTGCTCGACCAGCTGCCCGAGCTACTGGTGGAACGGCGACCGCTACCTCGGCCCGGCCGTCCTGATGGCCGCCTACCGCTGGCTGGTCGACTCGCGTGACGAAGCCACCGGCGAGCGCTTGGACCAGCTGGAAGATCCGTTCAAGCTGTACCGCTGCCACACCATTCTCAACTGCTCGCGCACCTGCCCCAAGGGTCTCAACCCGGCCCAGGCGATTGCGGAAACCAAGAAGATGCTGGTGGAGCGCAGAGGTTAAAACCTTTCCAGCCTTGCGGCAGCGGTGTGTGCAACGCTGCCGCAGCTTGTTCCCATGAGCGAATATTCAGCCACAGCGGGATCCATCGACCGGGGCCGCATCCGCTGGCGTTGCCGTCGCGGCATGCGCGAACTGGACATGCTGCTCGAAGGCTATTTCGACCGGCATTTCGACCAGGAACCGCAATTTCAGCAGGCCTTCCTGGCCTTGCTGGATAGCGAAGATCCGGATATCTGGGCCTGGCTGATCGGCTACGCACAGCCGCCTGCGGAGCTTGCCGATGTCATCCTCCGGCTTCAGCACAAGTCTTGACCTGAGTCCGCGCCCCTCGGTGCGGGCGGTGGCCTGGTTGTCCGCGCTGCACATGGCGGCCATCGTGCTGGTGGTGCTGTCCGCTCCCCCCAAGTGGGTCGGCCTGGGCCTGTCCCTGCTATTCATGGTGTCCTGGTTCAGCCTGCGCCGCCATCCGGTCTTCGGCTACGGACCACGCGCGCTGATCCATCTGATCTGGCACGCCGAAGGCGGTTGGACCGTCGAGAGTGCTCGCGGCCGCGACGACGCGGAACTGCTCGACGGCAGCGTGGTGCAGTCCTGGATCATGGTGCTGAACTTCCGTCTCAAACAGGGCGGCAAGCGTACTCGCGTGCTGGTCGGCGACGAGCTGAATGCGGACCAGATGCGGCGTCTGCGCGCGCGGTTACTCAATACGCAGACAACTGTTTAGAGCCGCAGCGGCCGCTCAACCTTTGTCATCCTGAGCGCAGCGAAGGATCTGGCCTCGCAACTCGTTGGGTGTGCAACAGCATGTCCGGATCCGCCCGTCACATGTCCGAAAACGGCGAGACCTGCCTCCCCGACAGGCATAGACTGCCGCCCATGCACCTCGATTCCGACCTTTGCTACCACAGTCTCAATGCGCGCGATTCGCGCTTCGACGGCCAGTTCTACGTCGGCGTAACCAGTACCGGTATCTACTGCCGTCCGATCTGCCCGACGCGCGTGCCCCGGCGCGACAACTGCCGCTTCTTCGCCAATGCCGCCTCGGCGGAGCAGCAGGGCTTCCGGCCCTGCCTGCGTTGCCGTCCCGAACTGGCCCCCGGCAAGGCGCCGATGGACAACGTCGGCCGGGTCGCGGCAGCGGCGGTGGCGCGTATCGAGGCCGGGGCGCTGAACGATGCCGGCCTTGACGCACTCGCGGCGGAGATGGGCCTCAGCGGGCGCCAACTGCGCCGCTCGATCGAACGCGAATACGGCGTGACGCCGGTGGAGCTGGCGCAGACCCGCCGCCTGCTGCTGGCCAAGCAACTGCTGACCGAGACGCAGATCCGTATCACCGATGTGGCCTTCGCCAGCGGCTTCTCCAGCCTGCGCCGCTTCAACCACCTGTTCCGCACCCGTTACCGGCTCAGCCCCACGGACTTGCGCCGCGGCAAGCCGGTCGTCGCCGGCGGCGATACGGTGACCTTGCGCCTGGCCTACCGGCCGCCGCTGGACTGGGAGGCCTTGATGGGCTTCCTGGTCGGCCGCGGCGCCGCTGGCGTCGAAGCCATCGAAGGAGAGCGCTACCTGCGGGCGGTGCGCATCGGCGAGTGCGCCGGCTGGATCGCCGCGGCGCCAATCAGGAACGAGGCCGCCCTGCGCGTCGATGTGGCGGTGAGCCTGCTGCCGGTGTTGACGCCGCTGCTGGCGCGGCTGCGCCGCCTGTTTGACCTCGATGCAAACCCGCAGGCCATCTACGAGCATCTAAACCGTGATGTTCGCCTGCGTCCATCGCTGTCGCGCCGGCCGGGCCTGCGTGTGCCGGGCGCCTTCGATGGGTTCGAACTGGCGTTGCGCGCGGTGCTGGGGCAGCAGATCAGCGTCAAGGCGGCGACCACGGTGTTCGGGCGCTTCGCCAAGGCCTATGGTGAACCGGTGCAGACGCCGTTTCCGGCACTGCTGCATACCGGGCCCCGTGCGGCTTTGATCGCCGAAGCCAGCCTGGAGGAGCTTGCGGCGTTGGGCCTGATGCGGGCCCGCGCGATCACGGTCAGTGCGCTGGCGCGGGCGGTATGCGACGGTACGGTGCGGCTGGAACCGGGAGTGGACCCGGAGCAGGCCACGGCGGCATTGAAGGAACTGCCGGGTATCGGCGACTGGACCGCGCAGTACGTGGCGATGCGCGCCCTGCGTGATCCGGATGCCTTTCCGGCGTCGGATCTGGGAATTTACCGCTCGCTCGGCGTGTCCAAGCCGCGCGACGCGCTGGCGGCGTCGGAGTCGTGGCGGCCCTGGCGTGCTTATGCGGTGTTGCATTTGTGGCTGGGCTATGGAGGAGGGTGAGCCAGTAATGGACGGCGACATGAAGGCTGATACAACGAAGACCGCAACCCGCTACTTCAGCAGCATGGCCAGCCCGGTGGGCGAGTTGCTGCTGCTCTCCGATGGCGACGGCATCACCGGCCTGTACATGCAGAAGCAAGCGCACTGGGACGGCATGCAGCCGCACTGGCGCCGCGACGATGCCTGCCTGCGCCATGCGCGGGCGCAGCTGCGTTCCTATTTCGCCGATGAGCTGAAGTTGTTCGATCTGCCGCTGAACCTCCAGGGCACCGACTTCCAGGTGCGGGTGTGGAACGAGTTGCTGAACATTCCTTTCGGCGAAACCATCAGCTACGGCGAATTGGCACGACGCATCGGCCAGCCCAGCGCCTCGCGCGCGGTGGGCCTGGCCAACGGCCGCAACCCGATATCCATCGTCGTGCCATGCCACCGCGTGGTGGGCAGCAACGGCAAGCTCACCGGCTACGGCGGCGGCTTGCCGCGCAAGCGCTGGCTGCTCGATCATGAGCGCGGCGTGCCGCGCGCCTGGCTGGCCCTGGGTTCGATGGAAGCCCTCGATGGCGAAATCCCGTAGCGGGCGGCGAGGGGTGCCTGGGCGGGAACGCAGGATTTAATAAGTCTTGTAAGACAGGAATTTCCCGCTCATCACGATGTTGACCCGATCACCCTTTGGATCGGCCTCGCGGGTCAGGTCCATCTTGAAGTCGATGGCGCTCATGATGCCGTCGCCGAATTCCTCGTGGATCAGTTCCTTGAACGTGGTGCCATAGACGCTGACCAGTTCGTAGAAGCGATAGATCAGTGGATCGGTCGGCACCGCTGTGGGCAACGAGCCCTTATAGGGCACCACTTGCAGCCAGGCGATCTCGTCTTCGTTCAGACCGAAAATCTTGCCGACGACCTTGGCCTGTTTCGCATCGAGTGTCATCTGGCCGAGGCAGGCAGCCGTCACCCACTCCTTGCTCAGACCCACCTTCTTCGCGACCTCGGCCCATTTGATGCCCTTGCTGACCTTGGCATTGATGATCTTGCGGGTGACGTCGTTGCGGTCCATGCGGGTGCTCCGTTCGATGAGATAGGGAAAGAAATTGGCAATAGTTTGGGCTTGTCATCCTGAGCGCAGCGAAGGATCTGGCCTCGGTGCACAGCCAGATCCTTCGCTGCGCTCAGGATGACAAAGGGGATAGTGAGTCTCGCATCATGCCTTGATGGCAAAGTTGTCCAAGTAAGCTTCTGGCCGTGTCGGGTCCCAAACCACACCGTCGAACAGCGTCTCGGCCTTCAAGGGACTGGCCGGCACGGCGATATCCATGGAGCGGGCGACGTCACTGTATAGCTCGACCTGGTTCACCTGCTTCGCCACCGCCAGATAATCCACCTCGTGCCCCAGCAGGCCCCAGCGCCGCTGCTGCGTCAGGAACCACATGCCGTGGGACAGGTAGGGATAGTTGACCTCACCGCCGTTGAAGAACTTCATGTGGTCAGTCTCCTGCCATTTGCGGCCCAGGCCATTCTCGTATTCGCCGCGCAGGCGCCCGGCGATGACCTCGGTTGGCGCGTCGACGTAAGCCGCGTCGCTGATCACCCGGGCGACGTGATCGCGGTTGGTCATGGTGTCGATATAGCGCGAGGCTTCCAGCACGGCGCGGATCATCGCCCGTGCGGTATTCGGATATTTCTCGACGAACGCCCGCGTCGTGCCCAGCACTTTTTCCGGGTGGTTACGCCAGATCGCCTGCGTCGTCGTCGCGGCGAAGCCGATGCCTTCCTGGATGGCGCGGGCGCCGCCCCAGGGCTCGCCGACGCAATAGCCGTCCATATTGCCGGCGCGCATGTTCGCCACCATCTGCGGTGGCGGCACGGTGATGATCTTCACGTCGCGCAGCGGATCGATGCCGGCCGCGGCGAGCCAGTAGAACAGCCACATGGCATGAGTGCCGGTGGGGAAAGTCTGGGCGAAGGTGTAGCTGCGCTCCTTGCGGTCGAGCAATTTCTTCAACGAAGGACCATCCACCGCGCCTTGTTCGCGCAATTGGTTGGAAAGGACGATGGCCTGGCCGTTGTGGTTGAGTCCCATCAGCGCCGCCATCTCCTGCCGCGGGCCGCCAATGCCGAGGTGCACGCCGTAGACCAGGCCATAGAGCATGTGAGCGGCATCGAGCTCTCCCAGGGTAACGCGGTCGCGGATCGCGGCCCAGCTCGGCTGCTTCGACAGGGTCACGTCCAGGCCGTATTTTTCGAACAGGCCGAGCTCTTGCGCCATCACCACGCTGGCGCAGTCGGTAAGGGCGATGAAGCCGATCGTCACCTTGTTCTTTTCCGGCGCTTCGCCGGTACCGGCTGCGGCCGGCTGATTCGGGTTCATTGCTTGCTCCCTGTCATTCATCTTTGCCCGCCGTCCCGCGCTCGGCCAGCAGCCTGGCCAGTTCCGCGATCTTCATGCCGCGTTCCATCGCCATGCGGCGCAGCTGGTGATAGGCCTCTTCTTCGGTCATGTGCATCTCCTGCACCAGCCGGTACTTGGCCTTGTCGATGAGGCGGCGGTCCTGCAGCGCCTGCTGCGCCTCCTGCAGCTCGCTGGCCAGGCTGCGCTGATTCTGGAAATGGGCCATGGTGACCTCGACCAGGGAACGCAGCAGCACCGGTGAGATACCGTCCACGGCATAGGTGCTGATGCCCAGCCTTGCGGCATCACGCACCAAATCGGTGTCCGCCGACTCGCTGAGCATCAAGATGGGGCGCGGGAAGCGCTTGCCGAGGATCGCCAGCCCTTCCAGGGTGTCGCGGGAAGGGGAGTCGGCATCGATCAGAATGGCGTCCGGTTTGAGGGTCTTCACCGCGCCATGCACGTCGTCGGATTCCGCCACGATGCCCGCCACTTCAAAGCCCGCGGTCGCCAGCGCCTGGGCGAGTTGTTCCGTGCGCTCGGATTGCGCGTCGATAATCAGGACTCTGGCAGCCATGCACTAACCTGGCGCCGGGGGAGGGGAAGCGCCGCAATGGTGCAGCAAGGAGCGTGCCCCGGCCGGATCAAAGTGGCACGCTGCTTGCTCATTAACTCCCGTGTTCCATTTCCGCGCAAAGGCGCGGGAGCCCAACGGCGGGTTCGGGACGCGAAATTCTAGGGAGTCTTGGACAAAGGCGTCCGTCTGCGCGCAAGCGCGGCGAGACGTCTTTTTTTTTGGCCGCTCGGCCGGCACGCCTCACCGGCCCTCGGCAAACACACGGCAGCTCGCTGCCGCGTGTCGGGTGGATGGTCAACAACTAGGAGTACAGATGAAACAGGTCATAGCCTCATTGAAAAGCGGCAACTGGAAAGCACTCCTGGCGTGCTTCCTCTACTTCGATACCGGTTTCACGGTGTGGGTGATGCTGGGCCCGCTGGCGCCCTTCATCGGCAAGGACATCACCATGACGCCGGCCGCACAGGGCTTCCTGGTGGCGGTGCCGGTGCTGTCGGCGGCGATCCTGCGCGTGACGCTGGGCAATCTGTTCCAGTCGCAGAATGGCAAGCGGCTGGCACTGATGGGGATCCTGCTGTCGGCGATCCCCTCGGTGTTCCTGCTGTTCCCGGGCGCGCCGTCCTACACCACGCTGCTGGTGCTGGGCGTGTTCCTCGGTGTCGGCGGCGCCAGCTTCGCCGTGGCCCTGCCGATGGCGGGCAGCAACTACCCACCGAAGGTGCAGGGCCTGGTGCTCGGCCTCGCCGCCGCCGGCAACATCGGCGCGGTGCTCGACGGCTTCATGTTCCCCGGCCTGGCGCAGGCCTATGGCTGGCAACACGCCACCGCCGCGGCGCTGCCGCTGCTGGCGCTGACCGCCGCCGCGGTGATCTTCTGGGCCAGCGACCTGAGCGCGAAGAGCGGCAAGGGTGCACCGGCCTTCGCCGGTTTCGCCGTGACCCTGGTTGGCTTGATCGGGCTGGTGTTGCTGGTGCATGCCGGCTACCTGGGACAGGGCAAGACCGGCCTGCTGTTGCTGCCGCCGATCGGCGCGGCGCTGGCCATCGCGGTGCTGCCGCAGCGTTACCGCGTGGTGCTGGCGGAGCGCGACACCTGGGTGATGATGCTGGTCTACAGCATCACCTTCGGCGGCTTCGTCGGCATGTCCTCCTATGTCAGCACGCTGGTGACCAGCCTGTGGGGCATGTCCAAGGTCGATGCCGGCCTGATGATGGCGGGTTTCGCCTTCACCGGCGCCATCGTGCGCCCGTTCGGCGGCTGGGTGGCCGATCGCGTGACCGGCGTACGCGCCCTGCTGGTGTTGCTGACCGCCATCTCCCTGCTCGACTTCACCTTCGCCGTGGTGATGCCCCCGCTCGCGGGCGGTGTGGTGCTGCTGTTCGGCCTGTACCTGTGCTTCGGCCTCGGCAACGGCAGCACCTTCCAGCTGGTGCCGCAGCGCTGGAAAGGCAAGACCGGTGTGATGACCGGCATCATCGGCGCCGCCGGCGGTATCGGCGGCTTCTACCTGCCGGTGATCATGGGCATCGCCAAGGAGAGCACCGGCAGCTACCAGATGGGCTTCGCCACCTTTGGCGCGATCTCCGCCGCGGCGCTGGTGCTGGTGATACTGCTGCGCCAGGAGTGGCTGACCTGGGCAGTGGTCGATCACAGCGCCGAAACCAGCGACGACGGCATGCAGGGCGCGGTTCACGCCGAGTAAGCCTGCCGCCGAACTCTTCAATTCAAATCGCCGGATGGAAATGGAACGGAAAAAAGTAGTTGTCGTCGGTAACGGCATGGTCGGCCACAAGCTGCTGGAGCAGCTGGTGGCGCAGACCGATGCCGCGGTCGAAGTCACGGTGCTGTGCGAGGAGCCGCGGCCGGCTTACGACCGCGTGCACCTGTCGGAATTCTTCGCTGGCAAGAGCGCCGATGAGCTGTCGCTGGTGACGCCGGGCTTCTTCGAGGAGCACGGCAACCTGCTGCTCAAGCTCAACGCCAAGGCGGTGCAGATCGATCGCGCCGCCAGGACTGTGACGACCAGCGCCGGCGAGACCCTGGCCTACGACAAGCTGGTGCTGGCCACCGGCTCCTATCCTTTCGTTCCTCCGCTGCCGGGCAAGGACCGGCCGGCCTGTCTGGTCTACCGCACGATCGAGGATCTGGAGGCGATCGCCGCCGCCGGCCGCGAGTCGAAAGTGGGTGTCGTGGTCGGCGGCGGATTACTCGGGCTGGAAGCGGCCAAGGCGCTGAAGGACATGAACCTGACCACGCACGTGGTCGAGTTCGCGCCGCGCCTGATGGCGGTGCAGGTGGACGACGGCGGCGGGCGCATCCTGCGTCGCAAGATCGAGCAGCTCGGCGTCACTGTACATACCGGCAAGAACACGCTGGAGATCGTGGATGGCGAGACCTGCCGTCATCGGATGAAGTTCGCCGACGGCAGCTTCCTGGAGACCGACCTGATCCTGTTCTCCGCCGGCATCCGTCCGCGCGACGAACTGGCGAAACAGGCGGGTCTGGCGATGGGCGAGCGCGGCGGTATCGTCGTCGATGACGCTTGCCGCACCAGTGATCCGGATGTCTACGCCATCGGCGAATGCGCCCTGTACCAGGGCCGCATCTACGGCCTGGTGGCGCCCGGCTACCAGATGGCGCAGGTGGTGGCGGACCAGCTTCTGGGCAAGGAAGGCGCGGGCTTCACCGGCGCCGACATGAGCACCAAACTCAAGCTGATGGGCGTGGACGTGGCCAGCCTGGGCGATGCCCATGGCGCCACCAAGGGCTCGCTGGCCTACAGCTTCATCGACGAGCGCCAGCAGGTTTACAAGAAGCTGGTGGTGAGCGACTGCGGCAAATTCCTGCTCGGCGGCGTACTGGTAGGCGAGGCCGAGGACTACGGTACCCTGCTGCAGTACATGCTCAACCGCATGCCGCTGCCGGAGCGGCCGGAGTCGCTGATCCTGCCGGCGCTGGACGGCGCGGCCAAGCCCGGGCTGGGTGTGGGCGCGCTGCCGGCCGCGGCGCAAATCTGCTCCTGCAACAACGTCAGCAAGGCGGCGATCTGCGCCGCCATCGACGAGGGCGCCACCACGCTGGGCGCGCTGAAGAAATGCACCAAGGCGGCAACCTCCTGCGGCGGCTGTGGGCCGCTGGTGACGCAGATCCTCAAGTATGAGTTGACGGCCCGCGGCGTCGCCGTCAGCAACCATATCTGCGAGCATTTCCCGCATTCGCGCCAGGAGTTGTATCACCTGGTGCGGGTGGAGAAGATCCGCACTTTCGATGAACTGTTGAGCAAGCACGGCAAGGGCCGCGGCTGCGACATCTGCAAGCCGACGGTGGGCTCGATCCTGGCCTCGTGCTGGAACGAGCATGTGCTGCAGCCGCGTCACGCCAAGCTGCAGGACAGTAACGACTACTACCTCGCCAACATCCAGAAGGACGGCAGCTACTCAGTGGTGCCGCGCGTGCCCGGCGGCGAGATCACGCCGGACAAGCTGATCGCCATTGGCGCGGTGGCGAAAAAGTACGGCCTCTACACCAAGATCACCGGCGGCCAGCGCATCGACCTGTTCGGGGCCCAGGTACACCAGTTGCCGGCGATCTGGCGGGAACTGATCGCCGCCGGTTTCGAGTCGGGCCACGCCTACGGCAAGGCGGTGCGCACGGTGAAGTCCTGCGTCGGCAGCACCTGGTGCCGCTTCGGCGTGCAGGACAGCGTGGGCTTCTCCATCGAGATCGAGAACCGCTACCGCGGCATGCGTTCGCCGCACAAGCTCAAGTTCGCCGTGTCCGGCTGCACCCGCGAATGCGCCGAGGCGCAGAGCAAGGATGTCGGCATCATCGCCACCGAAAAGGGCTGGAACCTCTACGTCTGCGGCAACGGTGGCATGAAGCCGCGCCATGCCGAGCTGCTGGCATCCGACCTCGACAAGGAAACCCTGGTCCGTTACGTCGATCGCTTCCTGATGTTCTACGTGCGGACCGCCGACCGCCTGCAGCGCACCGCGGTGTGGATGGAAAACCTGGAAGGCGGCCTGGATTACCTGAAGCAGGTGGTGTGCGAGGACAAGCTCGGCATCGCCGCGGAACTGGAAGCGGAGATGCAGCACCTGGTCGATACCTACGAGTGCGAGTGGAAGAAGGCGGTGAACGACCCGGCGACACTGCGACGCTTCCGTACCTTCGTCAACAGCGACGCTGGCGACAACAACGTGGTGTTCGTCGAGGAGCGCGGGCAGATCCGGCCGGCCACCGAGGACGAGCGCAGCCTCGCCCGCAATGCACTCGAAAAGGAAGCGGCATGACTGGCGGTCGTATCTTATGGCGCACGATTTGTGCGCTGGACGAGATTTGGCCGGACTCCGGTGTCGCCGCCCTGATCGGCACCGAGCAGGTGGCGATCTTCCGCCTCGGCGAATCCGAGGATGTATATGCGCTGGGCAATCACGATCCGTTCAGCGAGGCCAATGTGCTGGCCCGCGGCATCACCGGCGACCTCGGTGGCGAGCCGGTGGTGGCTTCGCCGGTGTACAAGCAACACTTCCGCCTGCGTGACGGTGTCTGCGTCGAGGACGCGGCGGTGTCAGTGCCGATCTACCCGGTGCGGGTCTACAACGGCGCGGTGCAGCTGGGCGTGACCGTGGCGGCCGCGCCGAGCGAGAAGCGGCAGCGTCTGGTGATGGTCGGCAACGGCATGGCCGGCATGCGGGTGATCGAGGACCTGCTGCGCATCGCGCCGGAGCTCTACGACATCACTATCTTCGGCGCCGAGCCGCACGGCAATTACAATCGCATCCTGCTGTCGCCGGTGCTGGCCGGTGAGAAACGCTTCGAGGATATCGTGCTGCACGACCTGGCCTGGTATGCGCGGCAAGGCATCACCCTGCATACCGGCGACCCGGTGGTCTCGATCAACCGCACCAAGCGGGTGGTGCGCACGCGCAGCGGCATCGAGGCTGGCTACGACCGCCTGCTGATGGCGACCGGTTCGACACCGAACCGCCTACAAATTCCGGGCAAGGATCTGCCGGGGGTGATTACCTTCCGCGATGTGGCGGATGTTGGCCTGATGATGGACGCCTCGCGCGCGCAGCGGCATGCGGTGGTGATCGGCGGTGGACTGCTCGGGCTGGAGGCGGCCAACGGCCTGCTACAGCAGGGCATGGACGTCACCGTAGTGCACAAGACCGAAACACTGATGGAGCGGCAGCTCGATGCCTACGCGGCATCCTTGCTGCGACGTTCGCTGGAAAGCCGTGGCATCAAGTTCGTGCTCGGTACCACCACCGCGGCGGTGGAAGGCGAGGCGCGGGCCACGGCGCTGCGCTTTGCCGACGGCAGCAGTGTTCCGGCCGACCTGGTGGTGATGACCGCCGGTGTGACGCCCAACGCGGCGCTGGCCAAGGAGGCAGGGCTGCAATGCGGCCGCGGCATCCTGGTCGACGACACCTTGCAGACCTACGATCCGCGCGTCTATGCGGTGGGCGAGTGCGTGCAGCATCGCAATGCCACCTATGGCCTGGTGGCGCCACTGTGGGAGCAGGCGCGGGTTTGCGCGGCCCACCTGGCCGGGTTCGGTCACCTGCGTTATGGCGGTTCGGTGACATCGACCTCGCTCAAGGTCACCGGCATCGAGTTGTTCTCGGGCGGAAATTTCACCGGCGGCGAGGGTTGCGAGGTGCTGATCTTGCGCGATCCGGAAGCCGGTATCTACAAACGCGTGGTGCTGAAGGACAATCGCGTCTGCGGCGTGCTGCTCTACGGCGATGCCCGCGACGGTTCCTGGTACCTGGAGTTGATGAACGAGAAGCGCGACGTCGGCCCGCTACGCGACCGGCTGTTGTTCGGACGCGCCTACGCCGATGTGCAGGCCGCGGCGTAGCCGGCCGCACCATTCTCCGTGACCATGACCGAGCCGGTGCCGGCGATCCGCACCACCTGTCCGTACTGCGGCGTCGGTTGCGGCGTGCTGGCCACGCCGCGCGCGGACGGCAGCGCCGGCATTGCCGGCGATCCGGCGCACCCGGCCAACTTCGGCCGGCTCTGCTCCAAGGGTTCGGCGCTGGGTGAAACGGTGTCTCTGCACGGGCGGCTGCTGCATCCGCATATCCGCAGCCGTATCGGCGGTCGCGACGCCGCTTTCCGCGACGAGCAGGTGAGCTGGGACGAGGCGCTGGATTACGTCGCCGAGAAGTTCGGGCGCATCATCGAGCGGCATGGTCCGGACAGCGTGGCGCTGTATGTCTCCGGCCAGTTGCTGACCGAGGATTACTACGTCGCCAACAAGTTGGTGAAGGGCTGGTGGGGCACCGCCAATATCGACACCAACTCGCGGCTGTGCATGTCCTCGGCGGTGGCGGGCTACAAGCGCGCCTTCGGCGAGGACGTGGTGCCGTGCAGCTATGAGGACCTGGAGACGGCCGACCTGATCGTGCTGGTGGGCTCGAACACCGCTTGGTGTCATCCGGTGGTGTACCAGCGCATCGTCGCGGCGCGCGAACGCCGGCCCGAGCTGAAGCTGGTGGTGATCGATCCGCGGCGCACGCCGACCTGCGACATTGCTGACCTGCACCTGCCGCTGCGTTCCGGTTCGGATGTTCCGCTGTTCAACGGCTTGCTGGCCTACCTGCATGCACAGGGAAAGGCCGATCAGGACTTCATCGCCGCTCATACGCAGGGCCTGGATGCGGCGCTGCGTGCCGCCGTCGACGGCGGCGACGTCGCCACCGTGGCGCAGGCCTGCGGTGTCGATGCCGGACTGCTGGGCGAATTCTATGCGCTGTTCGCCGCCACGCCGCGAACGGTGACGATGTTCTCGATGGGCGTGAACCAGTCGGGCAGCGGCACCGACAAGGTCAACAGCATCATCAACTGCCATCTCTACACCGGGCGCGTCGGCAAGCCCGGCGCGGGACCGTTCTCCATCACCGGCCAGCCCAATGCCATGGGTGGGCGCGAGGTCGGCGGCCTGGCCAATATGCTGGCCGCGCACATGGACCTGGACAATGCGCGGCACCGCGAGCGGGTGCGCACCTTCTGGAATAGTCCGCGCATTGCCGACAAGCCGGGACTGAAAGCGGTCGACCTGTTCGAGGCGATCGGTGAGGGCAAGGTCAAGGCGGTGTGGATCATGGCCACTAATCCGCTGGTGAGCCTGCCGGACGCCGACCGCGTGCGAGAGGCGCTGCAGCGCTGCGAGCTGGTAGTGGTGTCCGACTGCGTGGCCGATACCGATACCGCCAAGCTGGCGCATGTGTTGCTGCCGGCAGCGGCCTGGGGCGAGAAGAGCGGCACCGTCACCAATTCCGAGCGCTGCGTTTCCCGCCAGCGCGCCTTCCTGCCGCTGCCGGGCGAGGCTCGGCCGGACTGGTGGGCGATCTGCGAGATGGCGAAGCGCTTGGGTTATGCCGAGGGTTTCAGCTTCCGCTCGGCGCACGAGATCTTCCTCGAGCACGCACGCCTGTCGGCGTACGAGAACGATGTGACGCAGGGCGATGCGCGGGTGTTCAATCTCTCCGGGCTGGAGACCCTGAGCGATTTGGAGTACGACGAGCTGCAACCGGTGCGCTGGCCGTTGGCGCCGGAGCGGCAGGTCTCCGGCGGCTTGTTTCCGAAGATGCGCTTCACCACGCCGGACGGCCGTGCGCGCTTCGTGCCGACGCTCCCGCGCCTGCCGACGCATGCGACGGACGCGGAATATCCGCTGGTGCTCAACACCGGCCGCATCCGCGACCAGTGGCACACCATGACGCGCACCGGGCGGGCGCCGCGGCTGACGGCGCATCGCCCCGAGCCTTTCGTCGAGGTGCATCCACAGGACTTGCTGACCTATGGCTTGCGTGACGGCGAACTGGCGCGCATCTCGACGCGCTGGGGCGCGGCGGTGGCGCGGGTCGTCAGCAGCCGCGAGCAGCGGCGTGGCAACCTGTTCCTGCCGATCCACTGGAGCGATGCCAACGCCGCCGATGCGCGCACCGGCGCACTGGTCAATCCGGTGGTGGACCCGGT
>JAQGNS010000336.1 GCA_028291705.1 Nevskia sp. | reverse complement strand
AGGCGCCCTGGGATCGCTGAGCCGGAGTCGATAAAAAAGGGCGCGAATCCCTTCGCGCCCCTGTTGCTCCATCAACCCTGACCTCGCGCCCTCAGTGGTGCGGCTCCTCGTGATGTTCCGGTGCCTGGGGATGCGGTGCGGCCTGAGGGTGGGGCGCCGCTTGTGGATGCGGAGCCTGCGGACGCGGCGCCGCCTGCGGTTGAGGCTGTTGCGGATGCGGCGCCGGTTGTGGCCGGGGCTGCTGCGGACGCGGTGTCGGTGCCGGTGCAGCGGGATGCGGATGGCTCGCCGCCTGGTTATGTTGCTGCTGCGCCGCCGCGGCATGTTCCTTCTGAGCCTGTTGAGCCTGCTGGGCATGCTCCGCCTGCTGCGCACGCTCGGTCTGCTCATGCTGCGCATCAGCCCGATGCTCGTCCGCCGCCTTGTTCTGCTCCACCGCGCGGTTGTCGCCCTCGCGGTGTTCGGCGGCGTTGTTGTCGCCGCCCCTGTTCTCACCACCCCTGTTCTCACCACCCTTGTTCTCACCATGATTGTTCACCGGCACCCGCTTCTCCGGATGGGCGCGGGCCTCCTGCTCGCGCTGCGACTGCGCGGAAGTCGCCTCCACATGCCGCTCGCGCGCCGCGGCTTCCTGCTCGGCGGAGGCCCGCGCCTGCACGCCGCCGTTGCCGCCGTTGAAGCTGACCCGGTTCACCGTGACGTTGTTGACCACCGTCTCGTTATAGGTGTTGTGGATATTGGTGATGTGGATGTTGTTCACCGCGCGGTTGTAGGCGAAGTGGCCGTTGTCCCAGCGCCCGCCCGCGTAACCGTTGCCGGTATAGCCGTAGCCGTAATTGATGCCGCCGTAGAACCCCACATGCGGCCCCCAGTAGCCGGGATTCCAGCCATAGCCGCCGTTGGACCAGCCCCAGTAGCCCGGCGTCCACAGCAGGCCGGGGGAGGGCGGCTGCACCCAGGCGCCTGGCACCCAGTAATAACCGTCGTCGCTGTAGGCCCAGTAGCCCGGCGTCCACAGATAGCCGTCATCCGGTATCGGCGGCTGCTCGTATACCGGCAAGGCCGGCGGCGCCACCGTGATCGAGACATTGATCTGCGCGAAGGAAGTCAGCGGCAGCGCCAGCAGCGCCGCCGCGAAGGCAAGCCTGCGGATTCTGGCCGGCATGAACAGCCGCAGGTCCCGCGAACTTTGCGCGGGCACGTTCGCCGCGGCGCTGGTGGCGGTCGGGGCGGTGATCGGATTGGGGGTGATATGGCGCGACATGGCGGTCTCCTGCTTCTTCCATGAGAGGGCGATCAGGAACCTGGCATGTACGGTCCCGCCAACAATGGCGCAGGGACCATGCCGCCGCCGCGGCTCGCGCCTCCTCGGCGTCAATCACCCTGATTTCAATGGCTTGCGGGATCGATGCCATGGTGGGCCAGGCGCTACGCGCGCCTCCCTGTAACTACTACCCGGTAGCCCCGGGCGTATTCATGTAAATCCGCCACATTCCGCCGTCCTATGTGTCCTGCCGTACCGACGCCGCCCCCGAAGCGCGGGATAGTCCCTTCCGCTGCCCGGTCGGGTCACCGCCCGCGTGCGTATCCCGCAAGCCAGTTCGCGGAATCCCCGCCGTCATAGGCGCTGTGTGTGTTTCACCAGGACCGGCCATGTCAGATCAAGCAAGCAACCCCCTCATTCCCGAAGAGGCTGGCAAGACCGAGGTCATCACCGAGGTACGCCGGCAGGAGGCGCTGCTCAAGACCGGCGCCCTGCAGAACGCCATCCTCACCAGCGCCAACTTCTCCATCATCGCCACCGACGAGAAAGGCATCATCCAGCTGTTCAATGTCGGCGCCGAGCGCATGCTCGGCTACCAGGCCGCCGAAGTCGTCAACAAGATCAGCCCCAGCGACATCCACGACCCGCAGGAAGTGATCGAGCGCGCCCAGGCCCTGAGCCTGGAACTGGCCACCACCATCACCCCCGGGTTCCAGGCCCTGGCCTTCAAGGCCTCGCGCGGCATCGAGGACAGCTACGAGCTGACCTACATCTGCAAGGACGGCAGCCGCTTCCCCGCCATCGTCTCCATCACCGCCCTGCGCGACGACTACGGCGACATCATCGGCTACCTGCTGATCGGCGCCGACAACTCCATCCGCAAGCAGGTCGAACTGGAACTGCAGAACGCCATGGCCGTCGCCGAAAAGGCCAACCTGGCCAAATCGGATTTCCTCTCCAGCATGAGCCACGAACTGCGCACCCCGCTCAGCGCCATCCTCGGCTTCGCCCAGCTGATGGAGTCCGGCACGCCGCCGCCCACCGTTTCGCAGAAGCGCAGCATCGAGCAGATCCTCAAGGGCGGCTGGTACCTGCTCGACCTGATCAACGAAATCCTCGACCTCGCCGTGATCGAATCCGGCAAGCTGTCCCTCTCGCTCGAGCCCATCTCCCTGGCCGAGGTGATGCAGGAATGCCGCGCCATGATCGAGCCGCAGGCGCAGAAGCGCGGCATCGGCATCACCTTTCCCCGCTTCGAAATGCCCTGCTTCGTCAAGGCCGACCGCACCCGCGTCAAGCAGGTGCTGATCAACCTGCTGTCCAATGCCATCAAGTACAACACGGCGGGCGGGGCGGTCGTGGTGGACTATGCCGCCGGCGCGCCGCAGCGCATACGCATCTCCGTCCGCGACAGCGGCCAGGGCCTCACCGCGGAGCAACTGTCGCAGCTGTTCCAGCCGTTCAACCGCCTCGGCCAGGAAAGCAGTGTCGAGGAGGGCACCGGCATCGGCCTGGTGGTGTGCAAGCGCCTGATCGAACTGATGGGCGGCGCCATTGGCGTGGAAAGCACCGTCGGCGAGGGCAGCGTGTTCTGGCTCGAGCTGAATCTCACCGATGAGCGCATCGAAGCGGTCGAAGCGGTCGAGCCGGCCGCATTACCCCAGGCGCAGGCCGAGGTGAAGTTGAGCACCGTCCTCTATGTCGAGGACAACCCCGCCAACCTGATGCTGGTCGAAGACCTCATCGCGCGCCGGTCGGATCTCCGCCTGCTCAGCGCGCGCGACGGCATCAGCGGCATCGAGATCGCGCGCGCGTCACTGCCCGACGTGATCCTGATGGACATCAACCTGCCCGGCATCAGCGGCATCCGGGCGCTGCGCATCCTCGCCGATGATCCGGTGACGGCGCACATCCCGGTGGTGGCGGTCAGCGCCAACGCCATTCCCCGCGATATCGAAAAAGGCCTGGACGCCGGCTTCTTCCGTTACCTGACCAAGCCGATCAAGGTCAACGAATTCATGGATACGCTGGATCTGGCGCTGAAATTCGCCAAAGCCGGAGCGGCTCCCATCAAGGACGCGATCAAGGACGAAGGAAAGGCATGATCAACGCAGCAGAAATTCTCGACGCCCGCATCCTCATCGTCGACGATCAGGAGTCCAATGTCGCCCTGCTCGAACAACTGCTGGGCAATGCCGGCTATACCCGCGTCAGCTCCACCATGGATCCCACCGAAGTCTGCGCCCTGCATCGCAGGAACGCCTACGACCTGATCCTGCTCGATCTGCAGATGCCCCTGATGGACGGCTTCCAGGTCATGGCCGGCTTGCGGACCAACGATGCCGACGGCTACCTGCCGGTGATCGTCCTCACCGCCCAGCCCGGCCACAAGCTGCGCGCGCTCGAGGCCGGCGCCAAGGACTTCATCAGCAAGCCCTTCGACCTGGTGGAGGTCAAGACGCGCATCCACAACATGCTCGAAGTGCGCCTGCTCTACCGCAAGCTCGAGGACTACAGCAAGACGCTGGAGCTGGCCGTGCGCGAACGCACCGCCGAGCTGCGCGAGAGCGAAGCGCGCTACCGCAGCCTTACCGAACTGGCCTCCGACTGGTACTGGGAGCAGGACGAGAGCGGCGCCTTCACCAAGGTCTCCGGCCCGGTGCTGGACATGCTCGGCATCCAGGTCGATGCCCTGTCGGGTGCCGAGGGCGGCAAGCGGGGCGCCGCCATGAGCGGCTGGAACGAAGCGGAGCGCGAAGCCCTGCTGGCCATGATCGCCGCGCGCCAGCCCTTCCTGGACTTCATGGTCAACCGCGCCAGTGCAGACGGCACGCAGCACAAGTTCCGCGTCAGCGGCGAGCCCATGTTCAGCCAGTCCTGCCGCTTCATCGGCTACCGCGGCATCGGCGTGGAAATCACCGCCAAGCACTAGCAAGCACGACTAAAGAAGAGGCCGCCATGCCCCAGCTCCACAGCCCCAACCAGAATCATCTGCTCGCCGCCCTGCCGCCGGAGGAATTCGGGCGCCTGCTGCCGCATCTGGAACTGGTGCCGATGCTGCTCGGCGAGATGCTGCACGAGCCGGGCGTGCGCGTGCGCCATGTCCACTTTCCCACCACCGCCATCGTCTCCATGCTCTACATCCTGGAGTCCGGCATTTCTGCCGAGATCGCCAGCGTCGGCAACGAGGGCATCCTCGGCATCTCCACCTTCATGGGCGGCGAGACCACGCCCATCACCGCCGTGGTGCGCACCGCGGGCCACGGCTACCGCTTACAGGCCAGGCAGATCAAGGAAGAATTCGACCGCGGCGGCATGGTGCGGCGCCTGCTGCTGCGCTACACCCAGGCCCTGTCCACCCACATCTTCCAGACCGCCGCCTGCAACCGCTTCCACTCCATCGAGCAGCAGCTCTGCCGCTGGCTGCT
>JAQGNS010000317.1 GCA_028291705.1 Nevskia sp. | reverse complement strand
GCAGACATCGGGTCGCATTTCTTTTGGTTACTTTTCTTTGGGCGAAACCCAAAGAAAAGTAACCCGCCTTCAGGGCGGAACCGCACTTTCAACAAGCGCGGTCAATGACCCGCGTGCAAGCGCGTACACCAAGGTTTCAGAGCAAGCGGTAAAACCTTGGTTCAGCAGCCAAGGCAACTTCATCCGAAGTCCAAGTTCACCGAAGCCTGGATTCCGGCTTTCGCCGGAATGACGAGTTTGAGGGAGTGCAGCCACCGATTGCTGGCTGCCGCTCAACGCTTCTCGATGAAGTGATCGCCCCACCACATGAAACCCGGAAACCAGCGCCGCATGCGCCAGGACATGGCGGTGAACGGACCGGTGAAGACCCAGAAGCCACGCCCGGCGAGGGTGCGGTCGATGTGGTCGAGCACCTGCTCGGACTTGATGGGAGGAAATACGTCGAGCAGCTTGGGCCAGACGGTGTCCTTGGCCTGCTTCAGCAGGGGCGTAGCCACGGTCGGCGGGCAGACGCAGATGATGCGCACGCCGCTGTCGCGGTTCTCGTGGTGCAACACCTCGGTGAAAGCCACCACCGCATGCTTGGCGGCGTTGTAGGCCCCCATGTACATCACCGGCCACTGGCCGGCCATCGAGGCGAAGCTGACGAATTCGCCGCGGCCGCGGCGCAGCATGTCGGGCAGGGCGGCTTTGGTGACATTGACCAGGCCGCCGTAGTTGATAGCCATGATCTTCTGGATCATCTCGCGCGGCTGCTCCATCAGCAGGCCCAGCGGCATGATGGCGGCGGCGTTGACCAGGCGGTCGATCGGGCCCAGTTCGCTTTCGGCGCGCTGCACCGCTCGCTCGACCGCGGCATAGTCGGTGACATCCGCCGTCAGCTTGAGCAGGCGCGACGAGCTGCCCAGCTGGTCGAGCCCGGCCTGCTGCACGTCGACGGCGGCGACATGCCAGCCCGCGTCCAATGCGCGCTTCGCGGCGAGCAGACCCATGCCGCTGCCGGCGCCGGTGATGAACAGCACTTTGTTGGTCATTGGAATCGATGTCTAAGGAGCGAACGAACCGTAGAATTTGCCGTTGCGCGCGGCCAGGTTGTGCAAGCCCAGGCCGGCGGTATAGAGGCCGCCCAGCGCGCGGTAGCGCTCGCAGCGTTGCAGCAGCATGGTGGCGCCGACCGCGTCGGCATACCACAGCGGGCCGCCGTGATGGACCGGGAAGCCGGTACCGAGGCGCATGCCGGCGTCGATTTCCAGCGCGCTGTCCGCCACTTGCTCGTCGAGGCAGCGGCCGGCTTCGAGAATCATGGCCAGCATCATGCGGTCGAGAATTTCCTCGTCGCCGATGGCGCGCGGGCCTTGCGGCTGCACCGTGGCGAGCAACTCGTAGGTCTGCGGATCGCCGGAGCGGCGCGGCCTGCCCTTGGCGTCGGCCTCGTAGCGGAAGAAGCCGGCACCCGTCTTCTGGCCATAACGCTTTTGCCCGGCGAGCTTCTGGATGGCGGTCTCGAACGCGGTGCCCATGACTTCGGGGTAGGCCTTGCCGAGTATCACCAGGGCCTTGTCCAGGGTGTCGAGGCCGGCGACGTCGAGCAGGTAGGACGGGCCCATCGGCCAGCCCCAGCTCTCCATCACGCGGTCGATCTCGACGAAGTCGGCGCCGTCGCGGATCAGCAGGATGAAGGCGGTGAAGTAGGCGCCGAGCAGGCGGTTGATGAGGAAGCCGGCGCAGTCCTTCACCACCAGCGGCGTCTTGCCCATGGCGATGGCGTAGGAGACGGCGGTGGCCACGGCTTCCTCGCGCGTTTTCTCACCGCGCACGATCTCCACCAGCGGCATCAGCGGCACCGGGTTGAAGAAGTGCATGCCGACCACGTCTTCTGGCCGCTGCACCTTGGCGGCGATGTCGCGGATCAGCAACGAGGAGGTATTGGAAGCGAGCACCGTGCCGGGCAGGACCTGCGCTTCGAGTTCGGCGAATACTGCCTGTTTGACGCGCAGGTCTTCCACCACGGCTTCGACCACCACGTCGACGGTCTCGAAGGATCTGAAATCGAGCTGCGGCGAGATCGAAGCCAGGATGGCCTCGGCACGCTCGGGTTGCAGGCGGCCGCTGTCGACCTGCTTGCCCAGCAGCTTGCGGGCTTCGCCGGTGCCGAGGTCGAGCGCCTTCTGCGCCACGTCCTTGAGCAGCACCGGCATGCCCTTCACCGCGCTGGCGTAGGCGATGCCGCCACCCATGATGCCGGCGCCGAGCACGCCGACGCGCTGCACGCGGCGCGAAGATGCGGCCTGGTTCCTGTTCTTCTTCTTGAGCTGCTGGCTGGCGAGGAAGGTGCCAACCAGGGCCCGCGCGGCCGGCGTCTGGATCAGCCCGGCGAAGGCCTGCACCTCCCGGGCGAGGGCCGCGTCGCGCGACAGCGAGGAGCAGTCCTGCAGCAGATCGATCACCGCCAGTGCGGCGGGCTGATTGCGGGAAGCCTTGCGCGCCTGTTCGCGTGCGGCGGTGAAGGCTGCTTCGTCCGTCGCGAAGCCGGATGTGCGCTGTTCGCGCATGCCCTTCCAGTCGTGCTCGCCGGCGATAGCGCGGCCGAGCCAGTCCAGCGCCAGGGAGCGGAGTTGCGGGGGCTCGCCGACCGCGTCGACCATCCCCGCCTTGAGGGCCGCGGCAGCCTTGTAGGTATGGGCGCCGGCGATCCATTCCAGTGCCGTGGTGCCGTTGGCGAGACGCGGCGTGCGCACGGTGCCGCCGGCGCCGGGCAGGATGCCCAGGCCGACTTCGGGAAAGCCGACCTGTCCGTCCGCCGCCAGCACGCGGTAGTCCGCGCATAAGGCTACTTCCAGGCCGCCGCCCAGGGCGTAGCCGTTGATAATGCAGGCGACCGGCACCGGTAGTTCGCCGATGGCGGTGAGCGAACGCTGCATGCCGCCGCAGAATTCCAGCAATTGTTGCCGCGGCCATTCCAGCATGGACCAGAGCACGGCGATATCGGCACCGGCGAGGAAGGCATCCTTGGCCGAACCGAGCAGTACGCCGCGCAGGCCAGGATGGGTGCGCAGCTGTTCCAGCACCAGGTCCAGTTCCCGCAGCAGGCGTGCGTCGAGCTTGTTTACCGGCTCGTTGTTGCGGTCGAGCCGGATTTCGACGATGCCGTGGTCGAGCGCGAGCGCCTGCAGGCAATCGCCGCTGTAGAGTTCTGTGGTCATGGCGGCTGCCGGGCTCAGGCCGCGGCCGACAGCGGCGGGTGAAAGGTCTCGCCCTTGCGCGCCTTGGCCTTGAGCCACTCGGAAGGCTGGAAGCGCGGCCCGTACTGCGCGGCAAGCCGTTCGCATTCGGCCACGAAGGCCGGCAGGCCCAGGGTGTCGATGAAGGAGAGGGTGCCGCCGGTCCAGGCGGGGAAGCCGATGCCGAGAATCGAGCCTAGGTCAGCATCCGCCGGCTCCATCACCACGCCAGCCTCGACGCAGCGCGCCGTCTCCAGCGCCTGGATGTAGAGCAGGCGTTTCTTCGCTTCCTCCACGTCCGGCTGCTGCGCCGCGAGAGGGAAATGCTGCGACAGCGCCGGCCACAGGGTTTTGCCTTCGGCCGGGTAATCGTAGAAGCCGCCGCCGCCGCGCCGGCCGCTGCGCTTGAGGTCACACACCATGGTTCTCAACACCTCGACGATGCGCGGCAGGTGTGCGGTCGGCGCCTGGCCGTCGGCGAGGTTCTGTTCGATCACCTTCAATTGCAGTTCCAGCGTCACTTCATCGCTGACCGCGAGCGGTCCGACCGACATGCCGACCATGCGCGCGGCGTTTTCCACCAGTGCCGGCGCGACGCCTTCCTCCAGCATCAGGATGCCTTCCTGGAAGTAAGTGGCGAAGACGCGGCTGGTATAGAAACCGGGGCTGTCGTTGACCACGATGGGCGTCTTGCGGATCTGCGCGACGTAGTCCAGAGCTTTGGCCAGGGTGGCCGGGCTGGTGTCGCGGCCCATGATCACTTCCACCAGCGGCATTTTGTCCACCGGCGAGAAGAAGTGCAGACCGATGAAGTCGGCCGGGCGCGAGAACATCGCGGCCAAGCCGGTGATCGGCAGGGTCGAGGTGTTGCTGGCGAAGATGGCGGTCTGCGGAATCACCGCATCGGTCTTTTGCGTGACCTCGGCCTTGATCGCCCGGGATTCGAACACCGCTTCGATCACCAGGTCGCAGCCCGTCAGATCGGCGTAGTCGGTCGTCGGCTTGATGCGCTCCAGTTGCGCATCGACCTTGGCCTGTGTGGTCTTGCCGCGTTCCAGCGCCTTCTGCAACAGCGTGGCCGACAGTTGCTTGCCCTTCTCCGCCATCTCCCGCGTGCTGTCGAGCAGCACCACTTCGATGCCGGCCGCCGCCGACACGTGGGCGATGCCCGCGCCCATCATGCCGGCGCCGAGGATGCCGAGCTTCTTCACCTTGCTGGCGGGTACGCCGTCCGGGCGCCGCGCCAGCTTGTCGGCGGCGTTCTTGTTGATGAACATCGTGCGCATCAGGTTGCGCGCCACCGGGCCGGACAGGAGCTGGCCGAAATATTTCGACTCCACCTTGAGTGCGGTGTCGATCGGCAGCAGGGTGCCCTCGTACAGGCAGGACAGGATGGCCAGCGGGGCGGGGAGGTTGCGCTGCGTGTTCTTCGCCGCCACCGCCGTGCCCATGGTGAAGCTGATGGCAGCGTGGCTGGCCGCCGGGCCGGCGCCGCCGGGAATGCGATAGCCCTTCTCGTCCCAGGGTTGCACGGCCCTGGGTGTTTCGAGCAGCCACTTGCGCGCGAGGCCGACGAGTTCGGCGGCGGGCGCCACGGCGTGCACCAGGCCGAGCTTCAGCGCCTCCGCCGCCTTCAGTGGCTGGCCGCCGAGCAGGATGGGACCGGCCTTCTCGATGCCGACCAGGCGCGGCAGGCGCTGCGTGCCGCCGGCGCCGGGCAGCAGGCCGAGGTTCACCTCGGGCAGACCGACGCTGGCGTCCTGCGCCAGCACACGGTAGTGGCAGGCCAGCGCCACTTCGAAGCCGCCTCCCAGGGCCAGGCCGTTGATGGCGCAGGCCACCGGTTTGCCGCAGGTTTCCAGCCGGCGCAGCAGGCGGCTCAGCTTCTGGCTCAGCTCGGCGCCCTGCTTGGCGCTGATGCCGGCGGCGAAGCTGTTCACCATGTCCTTGATGTCGGCGCCGGCAATGAAGGCGCCGGGCTTGCCCGAGGTGATGATGGCGCCCTTGACGGCGGCATCGCCGGCCAGGGATTCCACCGCAGCGGCGAGGTCGTTCTGGAACTCGGGGGTGAGCACGTTCATCGGCCGGCCGGGGACGTCGATGGCGATGGTGGCGATGCCGTCCGCATCCACCGTGTAGGTCAGGGTCTTCATGCGTATGGGTTCAGACGCGCTCGATGATGGTGGCGGTGGCCATGCCGATGGCGGCACAGAGGGTGATCACCGCGGTATTGAGGTTGCGGCGTTCCAGCTCGTCCAGCACGGTGCCGACCAGCATGGCGCCGGTGGCGGACAGCGGATGGCCCATGGCGATGGCGCCGCCGTTGACGTTGACGATTTCCGGGGAAAGGTCCAGGTCGCGCTGGAAGCGCAGCACCACCGAGGCGAAGGCCTCGTTGATCTCCCACAGGTCGATGTCCTCGCGCCGCATGCCGGCGCGCTTCAACGCTTTTTCGGCGGCGGCGGCGGGGCCGGTGAGCATGATGGTCGGCTCGCTGCCGATCGAGGCGTAGGCGCGCACGCGGGCACGCGGCTTGAGGCCGGCGGAGCGGCCGAAGCCGGCGTTGCCCACCAGCACCGCGGCGGAGCCGTCGACGATGCCGCTGGAATTGCCGCCGGTGTGGACGTGATTGATCCGCTCGACCTGCGGATAACGCTGGATGGCGACGGCATTGAAGCCGCCCTTCTCGCCCATCTGGCTGAAGGAGGGCTTGAGCGCGCCCAGCGTCTCCACCGTGGTGCCGCGGCGCAGGTGCTCATCGCGGTCCAGCAGCACTTCGCCGATGACGTCGCGCACGCCGAACACCGACTTGCCGAAGTAGCCCTGGTCCCAGGCAGCGGCGGCGCGCTCCTGGCTCTGCACCGCATAGGCATCGACATCGCCGCGGCTGTAACCGTCGAGCGTGGCGATGAGGTCGGCGGAGATGCCTTGCGGGGTGTAGTAGCTTTTCCAGCTCACCTGCGGATCGCCGACCCAGGGGCCGTCGATGACCATCGGCAGGCGCGACATGGATTCGACGCCGCCGGCGATGGCGGCGTCGATGAAGCCGCCTGCCGCCTGCGAGGCCGCGAGATTGACCGCCTCCAGGCCGGAGGCGCAGAAGCGGTTGAGCTGGAGCCCGGGTACTTCCTGGGCGTAATCGGCATTCACCGCCGCGGTGCGGCCCAGGTTCGAGCCCTGCTCGCCGAAGGGCATGGCGGTGCCGAAGATGACGTCGTCGATCAGCCGGGTGTCGAGCTGGTTGCGGTCGCGGATTTCCGCAAGGGTCTGGGTCGCCAGCTGGATCGGGGTGATCTCGTGCAGGGCGCCGTCCGGACGGCCCTTGCCGCGGGGCGTACGCACGTGATCGTAGATAAAGGCATCGGCCATCGGGCATTCCTGGAATGGCGGGAGAGGAACCGCCGCGGCCCTGTTGCAGGCCGGATTGCGGACTGCCGATGAATCTAGAATCTAATGCCGATGTCTCAATCGTCGGAAGCGACGAAACTGCGAAGGCTAGTCTTCGATCAGCTCGTAATCGCTCTTCGCGGCGCCGCATTCCGGGCACTGCCAGTCGTCGGGAATGTCCTCGAAGCGGGTCCCCGGTGCGATGCCGCTGTCCGGGTCGCCCAGCTTCTCGTCGTATACGTGCGAGCAGTAGCGGCATTGGTAGCGGCGCATGCGCGGTGAATCTCCTCGTGTTGTGGTGTGCGGCCGGGTCTCAGGCGCTGCGCGCGGGGTACACCACCGGCACGATCCGGAAATCGTGCTGGATGGCGAGGTCGCGTTTGCGTAGTTCCGGCTCGATCAGCTGCCACACCTTGTAGTTGTTGTAGAACGGCGTCATCGGGAACAGGTGATGGATCAGGTGGTAGTTCTGGTATTGCAGCACCGGGCCCAGCAGCCATTCGTAACCCTGGCGCACGGTGGTGGCGCGGGTGAAATTCTGCTCCTGCTCGGTGTCGTGCGGTACATGGGGCAGCCAGAAGAAGCTGAACCCCAGCACCAGCAGGATCAGGCGCGACGGCAGGAACCACAACATCAGCACCTGCAGGCCGTAGCCCTTGGCGATGAGCGTCGCCACCACGACCGCCACCACGGCGGCCATCATCAGGGCGGTGCGCAGGTAGGGCTTCGATACCTTGTCGCCGTGGCGCAGGGCGTAGACGAAGTAGATCGCGTCGATCGCCATCCAGCGGAAGGGCAGGGTCCACCAGGCGCCGTGCAGCACCTTGTCCGGATCGCGCTCGCCGCTGGCGAAGCGGTGGTGCAGGATGTGCGCCCAGCGGA
>JAQGNS010000298.1 GCA_028291705.1 Nevskia sp. | reverse complement strand
CAATGGCCGAACAGACCCAGACGCCGCTGCGCGCCCCGCCCACCGCCATGGCGCCGCGCGACGACCCGCTGGAGATCTTTGGCGCCGCGCCGGCGCCGGCCGGGCAGGGTGGCATCCCCGCCGACTACGATCCGTTCGCCGACATGTTCGCCCCGGAGACGCGCAAGGCGCCGCACGCCGGCGCGGCGCCGCCGGCCGAACTGCGCCTGGGCACCGGCGACACCTCGGGCCAGAGCCTGGACCAGTTGTTCGGGCTGGGCGGCGGCGCCGCGCCCGAGCTTTTCCCGAACGGTAATCCATTGTCCGATCCCGGCCAGCGCCCCGACGCGCGCGACGAGCGCGATCCACTGGTAGCCTTGGGAGGCGCCCCCCAGCCGCGCTATCCGGACACCGCGCGCGACGACACGCCGCAGATCCGCGCCGCATTCATCCCGCCCACCGCCACGTTCGGCGCGCGCGAGCAAGCGCGGCCCGACGCAGCGGCGGCGCCGTCGTGCGGCGCCACCCCGGCACCGTCGATCAGCAAGGCCGCCGAGCAGGAGATGGTGTTTTCGTGGGACCGGCGCGATGGCGCGGCCGCCGACGGGCCGATTCGCGCCGTGGTGGTCCCCGCGCAGCGTGGCGGGGATGCCGATGTGGCGTTGCCGCCTCCTGAGGCGCCGGCGGCGATTGCGCCCCTGCCGCCCAAACTGCCCGCCGCGCCGGACCGCGCCCCGGGCGCTGACAGCGAACTGCTGCGTGCCTTTCTGCAGGGCGCCGGCGTGCCGGACCTCGCTATGCCCGCCGAGCTGACCCCGGAGATGATGAACCAATTCGGCCAATTGCTGCGCGAAGCGGCGCGCGGCACGCTCGACCTGCTGCTGTCGCGCGCGCTGGTCAAGCAGGAAGTGCGCGCGGACGTCACCATCATCCGTCCGCGCGAAAACAATCCGCTCAAGTTTTCGCCCAGCGTGGAAGTGGCGCTGGCGCACTTGCTGGCGCCGCGCGGCGGCGGCTTCATGGCGCCGGTGCCGGCCATGAAAGATGCTTTCGACGATCTGCGCGCGCACCAGTTCGGGTTCATGGCCGGCATGCGCGCCGCGCTCGAGGGCGTGCTGGAGCGCTTCGATCCGGCCCAGCTGGAGCTGCGCCTGACCGAAAAATCGGTGTTCGACTCGCTGCTGCCGGCCAGCCGCAAGGCCAAGCTGTGGGATCGCTTCTCCGAGCTGTACACCGAGATCGGCAAGGAAGCGGGCGACGATTTCCACGCCTTGTTCGGCAAGGCCTTCCTGCGCGCGTACGAGGCCCAGCTGGCCCAGCTCGAGCAAGCCGGGCGCGCCGACACGCGGTAACGCAGTCCAGAAAGCGGGGCGTTTCGATGGAGCTGAAAATCTCAGTGCTTTCCAAGCCCGGCGGGCGCGCCGTGAACGAGGACGCCTACGGCTTCTGGGCCGGGCCGGACTGCTGGTTCTGCGCGCTGTCGGACGGAGTCGGGGGGCATGCCGGCGGCGACGTCGCCTCCAAACTGGTGGTGCAGCAGATCATGGCGTGGTTCTACCGCCAGCCCGACGCGAGCGGCGACAACATCGCCGCGGCCCTGCGCGCGGCCAACGCCGCGCTGGTCGCGGAGCAGCGCCGTTGCCCGGAACTGGCCGACATGCGCGCCACGATCCTGGTGCTGGCGCTCGACACCAGGCGCGCCACCGCGATCTGGGGACACATCGGCGACACCCGCTTGTACTGCTTCCGCGGCAAGGCGATCCTGTCGCAGACGCGCGACCACAGCGTCGTGCAGAGCATGGTCGATGCCGGCTACCTGGCGCCGGGCGACGTGCGCAGTTCGCCCAACCGCAACGCGCTGCTGGCCGCGCTGGGCGACGCCAGACAGTTCGACCCGCGCATCGAAGCGGCGCCGCTGCCACTGCGCGACGGCGACTTGTTCCTGCTGTGTACCGACGGCTTCTGGGAGTACGTCGAAGAGGCCGACATGGAGCAGGGCTTGCAGGTGGCGCAGGCCCCCGAGGCCTGGCTGCAGCGGCTCGAACAGATGGTGGTGCAACGCGGCCGGCCTGGCCAGGACAATTATTCCGCACTGGTCGTCGCCTGCTCCGACCCCTGCGTGACGCAACGGATGTAAGCTTTGCCGTTTTGGTTTTCAACGATTGTCTTACCGAAGGAGCCTGAAATGAACGCACGCACGCTGGTTTGAACGCATGCACGCTGGTTTCGATCTGCATCCTGGCCCTGGCATTGCCGGTCTTCGCCCAGCAGGCGCCGCCGCCGGCGATGAAGGAAGGGCAGATCACCGAGAACGCCCTGATCGACGCGCTCACGCCCGACCAGGCGCCGCGCACCCGCAGCCTGCGCGTGATGCGCCCGGAACGGACCTGGCCGGCGCGCTCGCCGCTGTCGTGGGCGGCGCCGGCGCCTTGCCGGTGCCAAGCAGCGCGTAACCCAGACCCGCCGCCGCCAGTATGCCCGCGGCAATCCCGCCGATCGCGAGATAGCGCCGCCCGCCGCGCTCGGGCGGTTCCGGTTCCGGCAGCGGCACCATCTGTTCGGGGCTTGGCGGCAGCGGCGGCGCGGTGCGCCTCGCGGGGGCCTCATCGAGTTCCAGCAGCGCGCGCATCGCGGCCACGTCCTGCGGCCGGTCTTCCGGTTTGACCGCCAGCGCGCGGTCGATCGCTTGCAGGAATTGTAGAATGTAACGATCGGCGAACCGGCTCGCCAGTGGCACATACGGATCGGAGATGATGCGTGCGACCGCCTGCGGCGGCGGCTGGCCGTCGATCGCGAAATGCACCACCGACGCCAGTGCATGTACTCCTTGAGCGCGACATTGCGCTCGAGCTGTCGCAGGCGAGATAGACGATGCCGAACCCACCTTCGCCGAGCAGGCCGGCGATTTCGAATTCGCCCAGCCTGGTGCCCTTCGGTAAAGCGTTATTGCCGCTGTCGTCAGCCTGCTGTGCTGACGGTGGCGCCGGCGCCGGCGCGGCCGAAAGGCATCACGGTGCGCTCGTCTTCTGGCGGCAGGTTCACGCGCCGTCCTCCGGTTCGCCGGCGGCCAAGAGGCGCGCGAAACAGCGCGCGGGCGGCAGGCCGGCGAACAGTTCGAGCCGCTGGCGACCGTCAGGCAGGGCGCTCCACCACATGCTGGTGCGCGCCGCGCGGCGCGCCAGCGCGATGTGGCCGGCGGCGTCCAGCACCCCGTCGACGCAGGCGCCCGCCGGCAGCACGGTGGCCAAGTGCGGATGGTCGGGCTGGCTCCACCAGCCGTCGAGCGAATAGGCCGCGGCCCGCTGCCGATCGGCGCCGCCCGCACCGGGGCCGGCCGGCGCGGCCGCGAGCAGCTGCTCCAGCGCGTCCAGCGCGAAGTCCAGGTCCAGCGTCGACAGCGCGGCGTGCTCCATCGCCGCGAACCAGGCCGGTGCCGCCAGCGCACTGGCCAGCTGCGGCCCCGCTTCGATTTCCAGCGCGAGCGTCAACGGGAAGTAGCGGCCGACGCTGTCGACGCTCGGCATCATCACGCCGAGCCAGGCGTCCGGGCCGCACACGCCGGGGAACAGCGCAAAGCGCCACAGCGGCGCGTTCAGGTACAGCGCCAACCAGTCTTCGCGCAGCTGCTCGCGCGACGTCTCGATACAGCGCTGCAGCCAGCCGTCCCAGACGTCGACGAATTCGCGCGGCAGCCGGCGCGAGGCGAAGTCGCCCAGCGCGGGGATCTTGCCGTACCAGCCAGCGCGCTCCATCACAGCCGCCCAGGACACTGGAACTGCTCCAGTTCGCGCAGCCGGAACGGATTGCGCACGCTGCTGGTGGTCACTTCGAACTGGGCCTTGCGGCCGTCCGGGTTAAAGGTGACGAGAAATTTTTCCGGCTGCGCAGTCGGGTCGACCTGGGCCTGGTCGAACATGCGGAACAGCGCCCACGCACCCTCGAAGCTCTTGCCCGACGGGGCGCCGGCAATCGGCGGCGCCAGTTGGTAGCGCACCCCGGTGCCGCCATTCGGCCCAGGCCACTTAATTGGCGCGGCTACCTGCGGGCCGTGGCTGTACTTGACGCTCTGGCCGTCGACGTCCAGCACGAACTGGGTGATGGTGGCGTCCATCGCCACCGGCTTGACGTCTAAGCGGACTGCGGCGGTCTGCGCGCCGCGGAAGAACACGTCGCGGATGGTCTGCGCGCGCTGGAACTGCAGCAGCGTGCCGGCCGGGTCGCTGAAGGTGGCGTCACCCTGATCGCGGAACTTCCATGGCCGGCTCGACGTGTTGACCAGCACCGCCAGGTTTTTTTGGAAGAAGTCGTCGATCAGGCCTCCCGGCGCGAACAGCCGCGCGAAGTCGTCCTGGGTGACGTCGCGCGTGCTGGCCAGGGTGAACGGGTAGCGCCCGTTGATCGCCTTCCTGCAAAACTCGCCCAGCGCCGAGTCGATCGCGCTGGAGAGGTTCCCGCGCGCCACGCCGACCGCATTGCTGCTGCTGCCGGCCGCCAGGCCCTGCAGCATCGAGCGCAACGGCTCGGGCAGGTGGCTGCCCTCGGCCTTGACGCGCGCCGGCACTTCGCTGGCCGGCGGCTGGTTGCCGCCCTTGAGCGCCGCCTCGGTCGCATTTAGTTGCGCATAGAGTTCGTTGATCAGCGCCGTGACGCCGTCGACCGGCGCCGGCTGGCCAGGCGCTGTGCCGCTCACCATCCGGCGCAGCGGTTCGAAGTGGGCGTCGACCACGGCTTCCGGCCGGCTGGCGGCGGGCACGGAGGCGCCGTCGCCGCTGCGCCCGCCCCACAGTTTGAGCAGGTCGTCGCGGGTGTCCTTGACCTTTTCGCCGGCCTTTTCGATCATACCTTTATCGGGTCCCGCCGGCGGTGCCAGCGTCACTTCCTTGACGATCGCGCGCAGCAGCGGTGGCAGCGGCGAATCGGGCGCCGACAGGATGCGCGCCAGCTGGATGCTTTGCGCCAGGTTGGCCGCCCGCACCAGCTTGATGTCGTCGATGAAGCGGTCCCAAGTGCGCGCGTACTCGAGCAGGTACAGCTGGCGCACTTCCTCCACCAGTGCGGGCGTCGACGCCGCGTCCTCCGGCCTGCGCTGGCCCGGCTGCAGGCCCAGCACCCAGTCCTCCTCATCGGCCAGCTGGCGCGTGACGCGCGCAGACTCGGCGACGAACTGCTGGTGGTAGCCGGCGTAGCTGAACAGCCCCGGCACGCCACTGGTGAGCGGCTCACCGCTGGCGCGGGTGAACACCAGCGCGGCGGCCGGCCCAGCCGCGGCCGCCACCGTGAACGGCGGCAGCTTGTCGCCGATCCCCTGGCGCCTAAGACGGTTGTAGACGCGCCGCGCCAACGGGGTCTGGGCGATCGCGCGGCGCGCATCGGCGATCAGCGTGGTGTCGGCCGGGCGCTGCGGCATTAGCGCGCCGCCGTCGAGCAGCGCGGCCAGGTGCTGCTCGAGCGCCGCGCGCTCATCGTTGCCCACCTCGCGCGGCAGGCTGTCGGCCCATTCGGCGCGCATGAAGGCGGTCAGCGCCGGCTTCTCGAGGCGCTCGCCGTCATGCAGCATCAGATAGGCCTTGAGGGCCTCGTACAGAAGCTCCGGGTTCTCGCGTCTGGCGCTGCGCAGCAGCTGCTCGGTGCGCGTTACCAAACGCGGCAGGAACGCGTCGCGTAGCATGCCGCGGTAGGCGTTAGCGGCGGCCGACTCGAGCTTGTCGCCTTGGTACAGGCCCAGGTGCATCAGCAGGGGCGTGCTGACGGCGCCGGCCGGCGGGCGCGCCAGGCCGCGCACCGAAGCGAGCGCCGGCAGCAGCGCCACCAGGTCGTCGCCGCGCTGGCCTGGCAACTGCGCCATGTCGGCGCTCGCCGCCTGCTGTCTGGCGTGCACTTCCGCCAGGTAGGCCTTGTTGCGCGCGTTGCTGACCGCCCAGCCGGCCAGCAGCAAGGCGCACGCCAGCGCCGCCAGCACCAGCGCTGCGGCCTGCAGCAGCATGCGGCGGCGCTCCGCGCGCAGGTTTACGCCGGCCAGCCCGGCCTCGCGGAAGATCACCTCGTCGAGCAAGCGGGTGAGGAAAAAGCTCTTGGCGCTGCCCTGGCTGGGCGCCAACACCTGGCGCTCCAGGCGCAACGCCCGTCCGAGGCCGCCCATCATGCGGTCGATCGGACTGCCTTCCTGGGTACCGCTGGTCATGTACACGCCGCGCAGCAGCGGAGCCGCGTCGAAGCGCGACGGCGCAAAGAGCTCTTCGATGAACCCGCAGGCGGCCGCCTTGAAGCCGGCCAGTTGCTGCGGGAACCGGTACAGGTGCGCGCGCTTTTGCAGGTCGCGTTCCTGCTGCAGCCGCTCGACCAGGCGCGCGTTGATGCGCTGCTCGAGCAGGTCGAATTCCGCGCGCAGCGCCAGCGCCTGGTTGCTGTCGTCATGCGTGGCGGCGTACGGCAGCGAAGTGCCCCATACCTGGGCGCGTTCTTCCTTGCTGAACTCGCCGAAGAACTCCATGAAGCCGGGCAGCAGGTCGAGCTTGGTGATGATCACGTACACTGGGAAGCGCAGGTCGAGTTCCTGGCGCAGTTCCGACAGCCGGGCCCGCAGCGCGTCCATGTGCGCGTCGCGCCGGGCCGGGTCGGCATCGAGCAGGTCGGGCACGGAAAGCGTCAGCAGTACGCCGTTGATTGCGCGCCGGGCGCGGTACTTTTTGAGGATCTGCAGGAAGCCGATCCAGGCCGCGCTGTCGGCTTTGCGGTTGCTTTCCTGCGTGGTGTAGCGGCCGGCGGTGTCGAGCAGCACCGCCTGGTCGGTGAACCACCAGTCGCAGTTGCGGGTGCCGCTGACGCCGCGGATGGCGCGCTCGCCGAATTTTTCGCGCAGCGGAAACTGCAGACCCGAGTTGACCAGCGCGGTGGTCTTGCCGGAACCGGGCGCGCCGATGAACATATACCAAGGTAGCTCGTACACCCATTGGCGCGACAGGCCGCCGAACCAGCGCGCGGCCGACGCCGACTTCGCGCCCATGCGCGCCTTCTTCAGCACCTCGACCGCATCCTCGAAGCGCTTGCCCAGTACCGCCACTTCCTCGGCCGCGCTGCCGTCGTCCGGCGCGACCGCCTTGGCCGACGGCAGCAGGCCCTCCATCATGCGCGCATTGTCCTGGCGCTTGCGCCACAGGCCAAGCGTCAGATTGGCGGCCCACCCGAGCAGAATGACGGCCATGACGATCCAGCGCACAGTCTCCGATTCCAGCGGTCGGTATCTGGCGATCGCGATCAGCGGCCCGACCCACCATACCAGCAGGCAGGCAGCGGCCAGTCCTAGCGCCGTCATGACCCAGCGGTTAAATATCAGTGAAGCTAGCGTTTTCATCGTCGTCGTACCTATGGGGGCCAATCTGGCTGCGGTTCAGGGAACGTTCGGGGCGGGCGTCAGGATGATGTCGACCCGGCGGTTGCGCGCGCGCCCTTCGGCGCTGGCGTTAGACGCGATCGGTTCGCTGTCGGCCCTGCCGTCGGCGCGCATCCGGCCCGCATCCGGAATGGTCTCCTGCAGCTGTGCCAGCACGGTCCGCGCGCGTTCCTGCGACAGGTGCCAGTTTGACGGAAAGCGGGTCGAGCGGATTGGCTGGTTGTCGGTATGGCCGACGATTTCCACTTTGCCCGGCACCGCCTTGAGCGCGGCACCGATCTGGCGCAGCACGCCGACGTACTCCGACGCGAGCGTGGCGCTGCCGGGCGCGAACAGGCCGTCGCCGCGGATTGTCACCACGCTGCGCCCGCGTTCGTCGCGCACCGCCAGCTGGCCTTGGGCGATTTCGCCGGCGAGCAGGCCGGCCAGGCGCGGCTTGTCGGCCAGCGGCGCGGCGGCGGGCAGGGGCCGTGGCGCCGCGTTGGCGCCCTTGGCGCGCAGGTTGCCAATGCTGGCGTATACTGGGTCCGATGCCGCGTTCAGCGAGTAGTTGAACGCCAGGTAGGTGCCCAGCGTCAGCAGCGCCAGAACGCACAGCGCCACCCACAGCGGCAATGCATCGAACAGGCGGCGCGCCTGTACCGCTGCACCTTGCCAGTGCGGCGAGAGTTCGCGCCCGGCGTCGCCTGCCTTGCGCCGCAACAGCTGCGCCAGGCGGTCGCGCAGGCTCTCGAGCTGGGCGCGGCCGTTGTCTAGCACGCGATAGCGGCCTTCAAGGCCCAGACACAGACACACGTACATCAGTTCGAGCAGGTCGCGGTGGACCTCCGGTTGTTCGGCCAGCTTCGAGAGCAGCACGAAGAACTTCTCGCCGCCCCACGCCTCGTTATGCACAAGCACCAGCAGGCTGGCGCCCGACCAGGCGCCCGAACCCCATGGCGTGGAGGCGGCCGCTTCGTCGAGCAGGGTACACAGCGCATAGCGCGCTGCGATGATTTGCTCGCCCGGTACGCCGGCCGCCTTGGCGCGCTGATCGAACTCGCGGATGCTGCGCACCAGCGAATCGCGCAACGCTCCCGGATTGGGGTGGTGCAGCGTGGCGCGGATCTGCGGCGCGAGGTTCAGCAGCGGATTTGCGGCCGCCAGCAGCGGGTTCAGGCCCGACGGCGCGACCTGCAGATCGGCGCCGTAGTCGGTTTGGTCGGGAGCGGCGGGCCGCCGTATCGCGCCGTCGTCGCGTCCGCGGCCGCCCGGCGTGGGCAGGATCACCGTGCGGTTCTGGTCCGGCGCCGAGAACGGATCGTCGTTCATGCCGCCCCCTTCAGGCCCCAGAATTCAAGTTCGAGACCGGGGAAATCGCCCGCGATATGCATCGCCAGGCCGCCCGAGCGTTCCAGCTGGCCCCACAGCTCGCCGCCGCGTTCGAGCTCGAAATACGTGAAGCCGGCGTGGTACGGCAGCTGGCGCGGCGCCACCGCCATCGGATGCAGCGGGATGCCTGGCAGCTGCAGGTTGACCAGGTCGCGAATGCGCTCGACCGGCCCCATCTTGACCTGGCCGGCGAAGCGCGCGCGCAGCGTGTCGGGCATCATCTGTGCCTTCACCGCCAGCACGAAGGTGGCGCTCTTTAGCAGTTCGCGGTCGTTGATCACGGCCACCCGAACGCCGTACTTCTTATCCTGCAGTTCGATCGGCACCACGCTGCGGTGCAGCGCCATGCTGAGTGAGCGGCGCAGGTCCGCTACCAGCGGCGTGAAGGTTCCCTCCAGGTCGTCGTGGCGGTACTCGGCGTAGTCCGGCGCGCGGCGGTTCTCGCGGCTGAAGATGCACAGGTCGCCGGCCAGGCGCAGGAACGCGATGTACAGCGCCTCCGGGTGGTGCAGCGCCGCCTGCTGGTAGTGGGCGAACTCCGGCTCGTAACGGTTGATCGTCTGTAGCAGCAGGAAGTCGGCGATCTCTGCCACCCCGCCCGGGCCGGGCTGGCCCAGCTGGATGGCCAGTTCCTCGCCGCGCTGGTGCAGCAGGCCGTAGACCTCGCGCGCGTACTTGAGCAGCTCGGAAGCGGCGCGCAGCTGCAGGGTCGGCGCAATATGGCGCTGGTCGAGCACCAGCTGGTTGTCGGCGCGACGCTCAATCAGGCGTGCCACGCCGAGGCAGGAGTAAGCGTCGGTGCGCTCGCGTGCCAGCATGAATCGCAGGCGGATCTGCCCGACCTGGATCGGCGCGCTGCCGTCGCCTGCGGTGTCGGCCACATCGTGCTCCTCGATCCGGTAGCGGGCCAGGCTGTCCTCGTCCGAACCGTCGTATTCGGCCTCGCGCGTGCCTACGCGACGCAGGGGCAGGGCCAGCATCACCTGCTGGTTGCGCGCATCGGCCGGAATGTCGAGCGGCAGCGGGGCGGCGTGGGTGCCGGGGAAATCGAACGGCGTCCCGTCCGGCAGCACGCCCTGCGCCGACAGCAGCGCAAACTTCCCGATCGCCAGCGCCGCCTCGTCCAGCGCCACACTGGAGAAGCCCCAGCGGTACGGCGCAATCGGCCGGCTGCGCGCCTCCACCAGCTTTTCGATGTAGCGCTCGTGCTGCTGGAAGTGCTGCTGCTGCAGGAACATCCCCTCCGACCAGATTACCTTGTTTTCCCACGACATAGCGTTGTCCTTATGCTTGTTCCGCCACGGCGAAGCGGCGGCGGTTCATTTTTCCCCTGCCTGGATGGCGCGCGCCCTCAGTACGATGGGCAAGCGCGTAGTGGCGTTCGGGGAAACCGGGATGAGCGTGCGCCAAGTCGCCACCTCGTATTCGCGGTAGCCGGCCACCAGGCCGATGAAGCGCGTGTCCGGACTGAGCTGGCGTTCGAGCGGACGATGGTCGTTTGGCGTGATCGTCAGGTCGTGGGTCGCGACCAGATCGTTGCCCAGCACGTCGCCGGCGCGGCCGAACAGCGAAAAGAAATCGGCGGCCTGGAAGCCAGCGGGCGCCTTCAGTTCGAAGACGCGCAGTACGACTGGCGAGGGGCGGCCCTTGAGGTCAGGGTTGAGATCCTGCGCGCCGACGATGGCGGCCTGGAGCACTGCCGGCGGCGGTAGCGGTGGAGGAGGCTGAGCGGGCGGCGCGCCCGCGCAGCCGGCGACGGCGAGCAGCAATGTCAACATGATCGAGCGTGCACCCACGTCATCTCCTCTGCTGTCAAAACTTTCAAAATCGGGTTCAGAGCCGGCTATTTTTTAAGGAGCCTGCGCCCCGGGTTGCGTTGGCCTCTCCCGGGGGAAGACCCGTGACTGAAAGACCCGGGACTCGGCGTCTCCATCTCCCCCTCGACTACTCGATGCACAATTCCGGGTCGGGCACCACGCACTCGGCGCTGTCGGCGCCAAGTGCGATGCTACGGCCGCGAAGCGTAGTGTCCCCCGCGCGGCCCGGCAGTTCCTGCTGCTTCGGCAGCAACAACCACATCTTGCCCGCTTCGTTCATCCGGATCGCCTGGCTGAAGGCGCTGGCGCCAAAGCCCCAAATGAAGTCGGCCCGCACCGCACCGCGAATCGCTCCGCCAGTATCCTGCGCCAGCATCAGGCGGTTCAGATTGCCGCTATCGTCGCGAGGCAGCGCGCGCAGCGACGGCAAGAACGGATGCCCATTCTGCTCGTCGTACGCGAGACGGACGATGGCGCCGTTGGGCAGGCGCACCTTTCCCGATCCCTGGATCTGCATCGAATAGAAATCCGCCGCGCTGCTGACCCAGGCGATGATTTTGGCGCGCGGCAGGCCGTCGCGCACTATTTCCCCGCGCGAATAGTACGGCACCATCCGGTCGCCGTCGATCCGCAGTCGGAATTGCTTAGAGCGGATGTCGGGCTTGGCCTGGCCAAGGTCGAACAGGTAGTTCTTCTCGTCCAGTCCGGCCATTCCGGGAATCGGGATCACCCGCCTGCCGCTGACGCGCGCGAAGGACTCGCTGCCATCTGGCGGCAGGAGGCGCGAATCGAGGTACAGCATGTCGTCTGGCCGCGCGTAGACGGGAATCGTGTACGGATGGCCGTAGTTGCGGCTGCCCGTCAGCAGCGGTTCGTAGTAGCCGGTGATCGCGCCGGCCGGAGTGCGGTTCTTGTTCTGGATCTGATTGAGCGTGACCTCGTCTTCGAAAAAGCCGCGCACCAGCGCGGTGTCGGCCGCGCGGATCAGCTTGGCGCGCTGGCACGGGCCTTCCCATGCCTTGCGCTTTCCGAGCGCGC
>JAQGNS010000275.1 GCA_028291705.1 Nevskia sp. | reverse complement strand
AGGCGGCGGAAGGCGGCGGAATGCACGATGCGGTCGCGGTCGCGCTGGTATTCGCTGCGGTGGGCCGGCGGTGCTTCGGGAAAGCGCCGGCCGCGCGAATTTTCATCATGCGCGGCGTAGGCGGCGAGCGGCTTCATCGTGGTCGTCCGTTTGTTTCGAGGTTCAGCCACAGAAATCCGCGAGGGTCTGCTCCAGCGCATCAGGGTCGAAGTCGGCGGTGACCACGGCTTCGCCGATGGCGCGCAGCAGCACCAGCCGCACGCGGCCGCCGGCCACTTTCTTGTCCAGCGCCATCAGCCGGCGGAAATCCTCCGGGGTCATGCCCTGCGGCGGCCGCACCGGCAGGCCGGCGCGCTTGACCAGGGCGGAAACGCGCTCGGCGTCCGCCGCGGCGATCCAGCCCAGCCGCGCCGACATCACCGCCGCCATGCACAGACCCAGCCCGACCGCTTCGCCATGCAGCC
Source organism: Nevskia sp. (assembly GCA_028291705.1). Taxonomy (GTDB): domain Bacteria; phylum Pseudomonadota; class Gammaproteobacteria; order Nevskiales; family Nevskiaceae; genus Nevskia. Next base: position 3,766 of record JAQGNS010000275.1, on the reverse strand, counting down.
AGGACTGGTATTTGGTGTAGGTCTCGACGGCGTGACCGAAGGTATGGCCGAGGTTGAGCATGGCGCGCGGACCCGCGCCGCCGTGCAGCGATTCGCGCTCGTCGGCGGCGACGATGCGCGCCTTGAGGGCGCAGCAGCGCTCGATGGCGTCAGCCAGGGTCTCGGCATCCAGCGCCAGCAGGCGGTCGAGGTCGCGCTCCAGCCGGGCGAACAGCGAGGCGTCGCCGAGCAGGCCGCACTTGATCACTTCGGACAGGCCCGCGGCCAGCTCGCGCGGCGGCAGGGTGCGCAGGGTGTCGGTGTCGGCGATCACCGCGCGCGGCTGGTGGAAGGCGCCGATCATGTTCTTGCCGCGGGCGTGATTGACGCCGGTCTTGCCGCCGACGCTGGAATCGACCTGGGCCAGCAGGGTGGTGGGAATCTGCACGAAGTCGATGCCGCGCTGGTACAGGGCGGCGCAGAAACCGGTGAGATCGCCGATGACGCCGCCGCCCAGGGCCACCAGCACGCCGTCGCGCGGCAGGCGGGCCTGCAACAGCCAGTCCAGCACGACTTCGGCGTTGGCCCAGGTCTTCTGCGTTTCGCCCGCTGGCAGCACCAGCGCCTCGGCCGGGCTCAAGCCGAGGGCCTTGAGCAAGGGTGCCAGGTAGAGCGCGGCGACGTTGGCATCGGTGACGATGCGCACCACGCGGCTGCGCAGCAGCTTGTAGCTGTCCGGCTCGGCCAGCAGATGCGGGCCGATGCGGATGTCGTAGCCGCGCTCGCCCAGTTCCACGCGCAGTTCGCGCGCGGCGGCTTCAGAGCGCGGTCGCCGGGCGGGAGAAGTGGTCTTCGATTTCGCGCGCGAGCGTGCGGGCGTTGCGTCCGTCGGTGTGGAGGACGAGGTCGGCGATTTCACGGTAGAGCGGGTCGCGAGTCAGGAATAGCCGTTCCAGCGTCTCACGCCGGTTGCCGCCCTGCAATAGCGGGCGGGTGTCGGTGCGCTCGGTACGGGCCATCTGCTGCTCGATGCTGGCGTGCAGGTAGACCACGAAACCGCGCGCCGACAGCCACTGCCGGCTGTCCGGATCGAGGATGGCGCCGCCGCCGGTGGCCAGCACCAGGCTATGGCGCTGGGTCAGATCGCAGATCGCCTGGCGCTCGCGGCGGCGAAACCCGGCCTCGCCTTCCTTTTCGAAGATGAAGGCGATATTGACCCCGGTGCGCGCTTCCACTTCCTGGTCGCTGTCGACGAAATCCAGGCCCCGCGCCTCGGCCAGGCGGCGGCCGATGGTGGTCTTGCCGGCGCCCATCGGGCCGATCAGGAAGATATTGGCGGATTTGAGCATTGCGGCGGCGGCTTCAACAGCCGGCCGGGCCAGAACCTGGCGGCCGGGTGTGACGGTTCGAAAGTGACACGGGACTTGCACTCATACCGCTGTCGGATCGGGCTCCCGTCGGCAGTATAGCAACGGCAGCCCGCCAGGCCCGCTCCTCAATCGACCTTGAGTCCCTCGGTCAGGATCTTCGGCGTGATGAACACCAGCAATTCGGTCTTGTTGTTGATGACCTGGTTGTTGCGGAACAGGTAGCCCAGGATCGGGATATCGCCCAGCATCGGAATCTTGGTCACGGTGAGGCTGGTGGTCTGCTGGTAGATGCCGCCGAGCACCACGGTCTGGCCGTTGTCGACCAGCACCTGGGTATCGACTTCGCGGGTGTCGATCGAGGGGGTGCTGCCGCCGGTGCCGGTGCTGACATTGGTGCCGACGCTGTCGTCGTGCACCGCAAGGTCCATGATGACGCGGCCGTCCGGAGTGATCTGCGGCGTAACGTTGAGCGACAGCACGGCGTCCTTGAACGACACGGAGGTAGCGCCGCTGCTGGTGGACTGCTGGTAGGGAATCTCCACGCCCTGCTTGATCACCGCCGGCTTGGCATTGGCGGTGATGACGCGCGGGCTGGACACCACTTCGCCCTTGCCTTCCGACTGCAGCGCGGACAATTCCAGGTCGACCAGGGTGTTCTTCGCCAGCAGCGACAGGGCGATACTGCCCGGCGTGCCGGAAGACGCCGGCGCCGGCAGGTTGACGTTGTAGTTGCTGCCGCTAGGAGCGGGTACCGTGAACTTGCCGTTGGTCGTGGTGGTATAGCTGGTGACGGTGGAGTCCGTCGCCGTATTGCTGCCGCCGGTGGTGAGGAAGTTCTGGCCCAAGTTGCCGACGAAGCTGACGCCGAACTGCGTACCCAGGTCCTTCTCGAAGTTGTCGTTGGCAACGACGATGCGCGATTCGATCAGCACCTGCCGCACCGGGATGTCCAGCCGCTGCACCAGCGCGCGGATTTCGGCGATCTTGTCGCGGGTTTCCAGCACCAGCAGACTGTTGGTGCGGTCATCGACCGTGACGCTGCCGCGCTCCGACAGAATCGAATTGGTCTTGTTCTTGACGATATTGCCCAGGTCGGAGGCCTTGGCGTAATTGATCTGGATGATCTCGGAACGCAACGGCGACAATTGCGTCTTCTGCTTTTCCGCCTCGGCCTCGGCGCGCTCACGCGAAGCGATTTCCTCTACCGGCGCCACCAGCATGACATTGCCCTGACGGCGCATGCCCAGCCCCTTGGTGCGCAGGATGATGTCCAGCGCCTGGTCCCAGGGCACGTTCTGCAGGCGCATGGCGATCTGGCCGCTGACGCTGTCGCTGACGATCATGTTGGTGCCGGCGACGTCGGCGATGATCTGCAGCAGCGAACGGATATCGACGCTCTGGAACGACAGGCTGATGCGCTCGCCGGTGAAGGTCGGCTGCTCGCGCTGCTTTTCCGCCAGCTTTTCCTGCGACAGCGGCTGCAGTTCGAGCACGAACTGGTCGCCGGCCTGGTAGGCCACCTGTTCGAATTCACCGCCGGCGCCCGGCGTCACCACGATGCGGGTATCGACGCCGTCGCGCTGTGCGTCGATGAATTTCACCGGCGTGGCGAAGTCGAGCACATCGAGCCGCTTGCTCAGGCGGTCCGGCAGTGCGGTGTTCTTGAAGCGGGCGACGATCTTGCCGCTTTCCTCGTGCACGTCGACCACGGCGCGCGGATCGGACAGCGACACCAGCACGCGGCCCTCGCCTTTCTCGCCGCGGCGGAAATCGATCTTGTTGATCAGCGCCGCGGAAGCCTGCTGCGTCGGAGCGGCGGACCGCGCCGAGCTGCCGGCGGCAGGACCGGCGAGGTCCACCACGATGCGATTGCCGTCAACGGTGATGTTGTAGGCGGTGGGCTGCACCAGTTCGACCACCAGGCGGGTGCGGCCTTGCGCTTCCACCGCGGCGATCGAGCGCACCTGCCCGACGCTGACCTTGCGGTAGCGTTCGGCCAGGGCCAGATGGGTGTCCGGCAGGTCCACCGACAGGCGTGCCGGCTTGTCGATGGCGAATACCGCCGGCTGCGGTGCGGCATCGGACAGGGTCAGGGTGATCTGCACCCGGTCACCGTCGAGCGCGGCGAAATCCACCGCCTTCAGTTCACGCGTTGCCTGCGCCTGCGCCGGCAAGGTGCCGCAGGCCAGCAATGCGAGCACTGCCAGGCCACGTACAGCGTAGCGTTTGAAAGACGTTCGTTCGGCGCGGGCCGGAGCGGGTTGTCCGAGAATCTGGCTGAACATAGTACTGCTCCCTTATTTCTGGTCGGCAGCGAGACTGGCTGGCTGCTCTTTGAATCCACCGAATCCGTCCGGAACGATTTCGTCCAGGGAAATCTCGCTTTCGCTGATCCTGGTGATCTTGCCGAAGTTCTG
>JAQGNS010000230.1 GCA_028291705.1 Nevskia sp. | reverse complement strand
GACGCGCACGCCGAAGCGGCCGATGGCGCGGCGCAGGGGCAGGGTCGGCGCCACGATCAGCAGCGGGCAGAAGATCAGCAGCAGGACGATGACCAGCACCGTCATGGAATAGACGCCGAACAAGGTTCTGAGTAGGCGGGTCATTGCTTCGCGGGTATTTTCTGGGCGGTATTATAGGGGCATGAAGTCCGCTGCCCCCGTGACACCCCAGCCAGGCGCGCTCGACCCCGCCGACAACGCCGGCATCGAGCGCTTCGCCGACATGCTGTGGCTGGAGCACGGGCTGGCCCGCAACAGTCTTTCCGCCTACCGCTCCGACCTGGCCCTGCTGGCGCGCTGGCTGCGCGCGCAGGGACGGGCGCTGGACGGGGCCGGCACGGCCGAGCTGAAGGGTTACCTGGCGCATCGCACCGAACAGGCACGGAAGAAAGAGGTGGAGAGCCGGCCGTTCAGCGCGCGCTCGCAGGCGCGCTTCATCACGGTCTGCCGCCGTTATTACGGCTGGCTGGTGCGCGAGCGGCAGCGCGGCGACGATCCTGCCGCCCACCTGGAAATGCCGCGGCTGGGCCGCTCCCTGCCCAAGACGCTGAGCCTGCAACAGGTGGATCAGTTGCTCGCCGCGCCTTCGGCGGAGGACACGCTGGGCCTGCGCGACCGCGCCATGCTGGAGCTGATGTATGCCTCCGGGCTGCGCGTGTCCGAGCTGGTCAAGCTGCGCCGCGACGAACTCAACCTGGAGCACGGCGTGGTGCGCCTGGTCGGCAAGGGCGGGCGCGAGCGCATGGTGCCGATGGGCGAGATGGCGATGGAGGCGGTGAAGACCTGGCTGCGCCAGGGGCGCCCTGCATTCGCCGGGGAGAAATCCGGCGACGCGGTGTTCCTCGGCCGGCGCGGCGAGGTGATGACACGGCAGAATTTCTGGCTGCTGATCAAGCGCCACGCGCTGGCGGTCGGCATTCCGGCGAAGCTGTCGCCGCATACCTTGCGGCATGCCTTCGCCACGCATTTGCTGGAGCGCGGCGCGGACCTGCGCGCGGTGCAGACCTTGTTGGGGCATGCCGATCTTTCCACCACGCAGATCTATACGCATGTGGCGCGGGCGCGGTTGAAGCAGTTGCATGCGCAGCATCATCCGCGGGCCTGACCGTCGGGCGTAGCCCGGCAGTTCGTGCGGGCGGCTTACGTCTGATCGACCGCCAACTTCACGCCGAAACCCATCATGGTGGTGCCGAGCACGGCGTCCATGGTTCGTTTTACCCGCGGGCGGGCCAGGAAGCGACCGAGGCGGCCGACGCCGAAGGCGAGCAGGCTGAGCCAGAGCAGCCCTTCGAAATAGTGGATGCCGATGAGCAGGGCGGACTTCAGCACTACCGGGTCGCCGGGATTGAGGAATTGCGGCAGGAAGGCCAAATAGAAGACGGCGATCTTGGGGTTGAGGGCGTTGGTCAGCAGGCCTTGCAGGTAGCTGGCGCGGATCGACCGGGCCGGGGCCGGTGGCGCATCGACGGCGGCCGGCGGGGCCTGGCGGAAGGCCCCGCGCAGGGCGCCCCAGCCGAGATAGAGCAGATAGCAGGCGCCGGCCAGTTTCACGGCGTGGAACAGGGCGGGAGAATAGACCAGTACCCGGATCAGCCCGCAGGCCACCAGCAGCACGTAGAAGAAGCCGCCGCTGACGATGCCCAGTACCGTCGCGAAGCCGCGCCGGAAGCCGCCCGCGCCGGTGTTGGCGATGACCAGGAAGGTATCCGGGCCAGGGGCGATGGTCAGCGCCAGCGCGATCAAGGCAAAGGCCAGGACACTGTGGTCGAACATGCGTTTTCCTCTCCGAAACCGCCCTCGGCAACGGTGGCGGCCGGCGCACTTTACAAAGGAACTGGCGGCCCTGCTTTTTGTCATACTAACCACCCCTACTGTCAGGCAGCCGCCCGCTGCGTCCGGAACCCCGCATGAAACGCATCCTTACCGCCATCCTGGGGCTGGGCCTCGCCTTTTCGCTGGGGGTTTTCGCAGCCGACGAACCCTCCGCCGACGCGGTCAAGGACAAGATCGCCAAGCTGCTCGGCATCGACCGCAGCCAGATCCGGCCGGCGCCGGTCAGCGGCTGGTACGAGGTGCAGCACGATCACGACTTCGGCTATGTTTCCAGCGACGGCAAGTACCTGCTGCAGGGCGACTTGGTCAATATCGATACCGGCGAGCGCCTGACCGAGAATCGCCGTCGCGCCGATCGCCTGGCTGCGCTGAACAAGCTGGGCAGCGACAACATGATCGAGTTCGCGCCGCAGCCGCCGATCGCCGCCAAGTACACGGTGACCGTGTTCACCGATCTCGACTGCCCCTACTGCCGCAAGCTGCACAGCCAGATCGCCCAGTACAACGCCAGGGGCATCGCCGTGCGCTATGTCTTCTTCCCCCGCCACGGCATCGGTTCGCCGACCTACTTTCAGGCGATTTCGGTGTGGTGCTCCTCCAACCGGCAGCAGGCGCTGACGCAGGCCAAGCTCGGTAACAATACGCCGGCCAAGAAGTGTGAAAACCCGGTGGACCAGGAATACAAGCTGGCCGTCGATCTCGCCATCACCGGCACTCCGGGCATCATCCTGCCGGACGGCACCCTCTATGGCGGCTATGCGCCGCCGGATGAACTGGCTGCCATCCTGGCCAAGAGCGATGCCGACGACAAGGCCGCCGCTGCCGCGGCGGCAAAGTCCAAGGGCTGAGACCAAGGATCGATTGGCCGCTGCCCTGATGAACCGCAAGGTTCATCAGGGCACGAGACCTCAGCCGATCACCTCGGTATTCGCCTTGCCCGGCGCCACCATCGGCAGCACCATTTCCTCCACCGCTACCGGGGCGCGGATCAGCGCCGGGCCGGGACGGGCGAAGGCTTCGCGCAGCATCGCCTCCGCATCTTCCGCCGCGCCCAGGTCGTAGGCCGGCACACCGAAGGCCTCGGCCACCGCGCATAGCGAGGTCGGCCGCGCATACAGCGATGCGACGTGCTTGCGGTGGTAGAACAGCTCCTGCTGCTGCCGCACCATGCCCAGGGCGGCGTTGTCCATCACCACCGTTTTCACGTTGAGGCCCAGCTCGGCCAGGGTGGCGAATTCCTGGATGTTCATCAGCAGGCTGCCGTCGCCGCTGAAGCACACCGCGCCCGCTTCCGGCAGGGCCAGCGCCGCGCCGATAGCCGCCGGCAGACCGAAGCCCATGGTGCCGAGGCCGCCGGAGGTGAGCCAGCGTTCGGGGCGGGTGAAGGGATAGCTCTGCGCCACCCACATCTGGTGCTGGCCCACGTCGGTGGTGATGGCCGCGTCCGGGTGCGCCAGCCGCGACACGGCGCGGATCAGGCCGTAGGGCTGGCGCGCGTCGTCGATGCCGGGCAGGTGCAGCGGATAGTCGCGGCGCAGCGCGCCCACGCGCGACAGCCAATCCACCCGCAGCGCCGGCTTCACCGCCTGCGCCAATGCGCGCAAGGCGGCGCCGGCGTCGGCCAGGATCGCCAGCTGCGGCCGGCGCAATTTGCCCAGCTCGCGCGGGTCGGCGTCGATGTGGATCACCCGCGCCTTGGGGCAGAACAGGTCGGCGCGCCCGGTGGCGCGGTCGTCGAAGCGCGCGCCGATGCAGATCAGCAGGTCGCATTCGTCCAGCA
>JAQGNS010000226.1 GCA_028291705.1 Nevskia sp. | reverse complement strand
CGCAGAAGCAGGGCGGTGGCGAATTGCGCATCGGCGGCATCGATATCGACAACGCCAACATCAGCTATGTCGACCAGCAGGCGAAGAAGTCCTATGCCCTGAGCAAGTTCAAGCTCAAGACCGGCGCAGTCGGCCGCGGCAAGCCGTTCGACTTCAAGCTGGCCTTCAGCGCCGTCCTGGCCGACCCGGCGGTGAACGCGGACGTGGAAGCCTCCACCAAATTCATGTTCGACGAGACGAACAAGCTGTTCGACGCGCAGGATCTTGAAGCCAGCGTCGCCGCAACGGGCAATGCCGTCCCCGGCGGCAAGCAGAACCTGAAGCTCTCCGGCAGTTTCCATTTCGACGGCGACAAGGGTACTTTCAAGCTGGCCGACGGCAAACTGTCCCTGGCCAATATCGTCGCCGCCATCACGCTCGACGGCAGCGGCTTCGACGGCGACAGCGGGCATGTCACCGGCCCGCTCAGCATCGCCTCCTTCAATCCGCGCGACACCTTCAAGGCCCTGGGTATCGAGGCGCCGGCGACGGCGGACAGCACCGCGCTGCAACAGGCCAGCCTCAACGCCACCTTCGACGCGGTGAAAGGCAATGCGCGTCTCAACAACCTGACCCTCAAGCTCGATCAAAGCACCCTGACCGGTTCCGCGGGCCTGGTCAGCCCGGACAGCAACGGCATCCAGTTCGCCTTCAAGCTCGACCAGATCGACGCCGACCGCTACATGGCCCCGGCCTCACGCAATCCGGTCGCGTCCAAGGGCACCGCCAAGCCGGGTGAGGGCGACAACACGCCGCTGCCGTTGAACAAGCTCGACGGCATCAGCGCCAACGGCACCCTCGACATCGGCAAACTCAAGCTGAAGAACCTCAACCTCGCCAACGCGCAGCTGAAGGTGGCCATGACCAAGGGCGCACAGAAGAACATCAACCTCGGCGCCAGCCTCTACGGTGGCTCGCTCGCTTCCGCCACGCGCATCGGCCCCGGCGCGCGTCCGACCCTGGCGCAGACCCTCAAGCTGGCTTCGATCAGCGCCGGTCCGCTGCTGCTGGACTTCATGGGCAAGGACTACGTCAGCGGCACCGGCAACTTCGCGCTCGATGTCACCAGCGCCGGCAATACTGTTAGCGAGCTGAAGCGCGCGCTCAACGGCAACGTCTCCTTCGCCCTGCAGAACGGCGCCGTGAAAGGCTTCAACCTCGCGCAGATCATGCGCCAGGCCCAGGCCATGTACGGCGGCCAGCAGCCCGAGCAGGGCGGCTCCTCGCAGCAGACCGACTTCACTACCATGAGCGCCAGCGGCAAGATCAGCAACGGCGTGTTGCATTCCGACGATCTCAGTGCCGCCAGCCCGTTGCTGCGCCTCAGCGGCGCCGGCCAGGTCGACCTGGTCAACAGCACCCTGGACTACACCGCCAAGCCGACCGTGGTGAACACCGCCACCGGCCAGGGCGGCAAGGAACTGGCCAGCCTGCAGGGCGTGGTCATCCCGGTGCGCGTGTCTGGTCCCTTCAGTGCGCCCAAATATCAGATCGACGTCGCCGCCGCCCTGCAGCAGCAGGCGGTGCAGAAGCTGACGCAGAAGCTGGGCGGCCAGAAGGGCAACGACATCATGAACACCCTGCAGGGCCTGTTCGGCAAGAAGAAGCAGGAGCCGCAGCCCGCGCCGAAGCCTTGATGTCATTTCCTGCGAAGCCGGTGGATGCGACACGAGCCGGTGCATGGCTTTGCCTTGCGCCGGCCTTGCTCGTTTGCACAAACTCAGCCGCTGCGGAAATCCAGTCCCTCCGCGTCACGCACGACGGCGCCCGCTATCACGTCGAAATGGAAGTGAAGCTGCAAGCCCCGTCCGCCGCGTCCTACTCGGTATTCGCCACGCCCGGCGAGCTGCCGAAGATCAATCCGGCGGTGCGGCAGGTGCGGGTCATCGAGCATCCGGGCGACGGGCAGGCGCGCATCTATACCGAGGTGCGGGTCTGCGCCTTGTTTTACTGCAAGCTGCTGCACCAGGTGCAGGACATGCGCTATGCCCCGCGCCCGGACGGCGGCGACCTGCATGCCGAGGTGCTGCCCGCGCAGAGCGATTTCACTTACGGCCGCGCCGACTGGCGCTTCCGTCCCGATGGTGCCGCCACCCATCTGCATTTCAGCGCTGAGCTGGAGCCGGCCTTCTGGGTGCCGCCGGTGATCGGCCCCTGGCTGGTCGAACGCTCGCTGCGCGAGGAAGCGCAGCGCACCTCCGCCGGTATCGAGCAGCTCGCCGGCCAGCCGGCCGCAAGCGGGGCGGCGCCATGAGCATGGCTCCTTTCAGCCAGCGCCTGCTCAAGTGGTTCGACGCGCATGGCCGGCATGACCTGCCCTGGCAGGAGCCGCGCACGCCCTACCGCGTGTGGCTGGCGGAGATCATGCTGCAGCAGACGCAGGTCGCGGCCGTCATTCCCTATTTCCAGCGCTTCGTTGCGCGCTTTCCCGATCTCGCTTCGCTGGCGTCGGCGTCGGCCGACGATGTGCTGCAGCACTGGGCGGGCCTGGGCTACTACGCCCGCGCACGCAATCTGCAACGCGCGGCGCAGCTCATCGTCGGCGAGCACGGCGGCGAGTTTCCACGCGACATCGAGGCGGTGACCGCGCTGCCCGGTATTGGCCGCTCCACGGCGGGCGCCGTCCTGGCCCAGGCCTATGGCCAGCGCCATGCCATCCTCGACGGCAACGTCAAGCGCGTGCTGGCGCGCCATGGCGCCATCGCCGGCTGGCCGGGTGAGCCTAAGGTGGGCAAGCAGCTCTGGGCGTTGTCGGAAGCATTGCTGCCGAAGCAGCGCCTGACCGATTACACCCAGGCCATCATGGATCTGGGCGCCACGCTCTGCACCGCGCGCAAGCCAGCCTGTGCGCGCTGCCCGGTGAGCGCCGACTGCAAGGCCTTCCTCAGCGATCGCGTCGGCGAGTTCCCCTCGTCGCGGCCGAAGCGCGAGCGACCGCTGCGCCATGCGCGCCTGCTGCTGATCGAGAATGCGGCGGGCGAGCTGCTGTTCGAGCGCCGCCCGCCTGCCGGAATCTGGGGTGGCCTGTGGTGCCTGCCGGTGGTCGAAGGCGAGGCTGATGAGGGCGAAGATCCCGTCGCCTGGGTGCTTCAGCGGCACGGCCTGCGCGTGCAGTCCCTGGCCACGCTGCCGTCCCTCAGCCACGCCTTCACCCATTTCGAACTGGAAATGAGTCCGCTGCGCCTGCGCGCCCAGCCGGCCGGCAACATGCTGGGCGAGCGCAGCGAGCTGCGCTGGATTAACATTGCCGCCGATGACCTGCCCGGCTTGCCCGCGCCGGTCAGCAAGCTGCTCCGGGCGCTGAACCGGCCGGTGCCGATCGATCCGCAGGGCAGTCTGTTGCTTGCCGAAGAAGGTCCAACGGCATCGGGCCGCGTCAAGCCCCCCAAGTCCCGGAAACAGCGGGCATCCACCCCTTAATTTCCCCAGGTAGCCATGACCCGTACCGTTCAATGCATCAAGCTCGGCAAAGAAGCCGAAGGCCTGCCCAAGCCGCCCATCCCCGGCGCGCTCGGTCAGCGCATTTTCGAACAGGTCTCCAAGCAGGCCTGGCAGGACTGGCTCGCCCATCAGACGCGCCTGATCAACGAATACCGGCTCGTGCTGGCCGACGCCCCGGCGCGCAAGTTTCTCGCCGAGGAAATGGAAAAGTTCTTTTTCGGCGGCGAACTCGCCACCACCCACTACGTGCCGCCGCCGCCCAAACCTTGACGGCGCGCGTCCTCTCGCGTCTAATTGCGCGCTCCGCGCAATGCGGCCGGGTAGCTCAGTCGGTAGAGCAGGGGATTGAAAATCCCCGTGTCGGCGGTTCGATTCCGTCCCCGGCCACCAAATTCCTGACCTGACGTGTCCAAAATCGTCCTGAAGCCCTTATAGATACAGGGTTTCCGGTGCGCGGATCGTCCGAGTATTTCCAGCCCAAAACCTAGACATCTGCCCCCTTCTTGGGGGCAGAGTCGGGGGCATGGTTTGACCCCGTGGGGGCAGGATTTATGAAGCTCACGAACATTGCGGCCAAGAGTGCAAAGCCCAAGGAAAAGGCCTACAAGCTTGCGGACGGCAGTGGACTGTACCTGGAAGTCTTCCCCCAACGGCACCGCGTGTTTTGCATCGCAGGTGGGGCACGTTACCCCAATGTAATACTTGTTGGGCCCAGTGCCCAGGTGCAGTCTTAGATTTTGGGGCGCCTTGTCCATTCCCGGCTACCGAGAAACAGATGTTTGAAGGCCTTCT
>JAQGNS010000173.1 GCA_028291705.1 Nevskia sp. | reverse complement strand
GTATCTGGAGCTGATGTTCCGTTTCGTTGATACCGACAGTGCGCTGGAGTGGGCCGAGGGCATGATTCTCGAAGCCAACGGCGGCAAGCGCGATCCGCTGGCCGAGGTGCCGCTGTCCGCGCAGGAGCTGTTGCGGCAGTTCAGTGCCGACGAAATGGCGGCGCTCGAAAGCCTGCTGGAACCGGTCGAATTTGCCCGCGGCAGCGTGATTCTCGGCAGCGAAGGCGAGGGCAATGCGCGGAACAGTGGCAGCCTGTACTTCCTGTGTTCCGGCACGGTCAGTGTCAGCCTGCCGGGCGAAGCCGGCAGCGACGACGCCGGGCAGCGCATGCGCCTCAGCGTGTTATGGCCCGGCAGCGCTTTCGGCGAAATCGCGGTGCTCGAGCACGATACCCGCTCCGTCGATGTCGTCGCCGAGACCGCGGTGCGTTGCCTCAGTTTCAGGCTGGCCGCGTTGCAGGCCCTGCCGGCGCCCCTGGCCACGGCGATCCAGCTGAAGCTCACCCAGGGATTGGTGCAGTTGCTGGCGCGCCGCCTGCGCCGGGTCAACCGCGAGTTCCAGGCCCTGAGTTGAGGATGGCGTGGCTGCTGTCGGGGTGATTTGACTCTGGAGCTTGGTCCAGGGTGCAGACTGCTCCCCTCAGCATTGCGAGGAACATCATGAGCACGCCCACCAAATACCGTCCCCCTTCGGCGCAGCCGTCCTGCTGCCATGGCGATGCAGGTCATGCGCATGGCGCCGCAATGCCGGCGGCGGCCCTGAAGGACCCTGTGTGCGGCATGAGCGTGGACCCGGCCAAGGCTCCGTCATTCGAGCATGCGGGTACGACCTGGTATTTCTGCTGCAACGGTTGCCGCGACCGCTTTGCTGCCAATCCGGCGAAATATCTGGCACCACCGCCGGCCCCGGCCGCTGCGCATGGCGTGGCTGATACGCATCTCTACACCTGCCCGATGCATCCGGAGGTGCGACAGAACGGACCGGGCACCTGCCCCAAATGCGGCATGGCGCTGGAGCCCGAAGCACCCTCGCTGGACGAGGGGCCGGACCCGGAACTGGCCCTGATGCGGCGCAAATTGATTCTGTCCCTGCTGCTATCCGTCCCGGTGTTCCTGGCGGCGATGAGCGAGATGCTGCCGGGCGGCGGTCTTGCGGCCCTGCTCGGGATGGGTACGGTGGCTTGGGGCGAGGCGGCGCTGGCGACTCCAGTGGTGTGGTGGCTCGGCGGCTTCATTTTCGTACGCGGCGTGGACTCGCTGCGCCATCGCAGCCCCAATATGTGGACCCTGATTGCGCTCGGCACCGGTGCGGCCTGGTTCTACAGCGCGCTGGCCCTGGTTTTTCCTGCCGCATTGCCCGCCGCCTTCGCCGGTGCGCATGGCATGCCGCCGCTCTATTTCGAGGCGGCGGCGGTGATCACCACCCTGGTCATCCTGGGGCAGGTACTGGAAGCGGCGGCGCGTTCACGCACCTCGGCGGCGATCCGCGCGCTGCTGCGGCTCACGCCGAAGGTCGCGCATCGCCTGCGCGACGGGGTCGAAAGCGATGTGCCCCTGGAGCAGGTGGCGATCGGCGATGTGCTGCGCGTGCGGCCGGGTGAAAATGTGCCGGTGGATGGCGTGGTGTTGGAAGGCGACAGCCATGTCGACGAAGCCATGCTGACCGGCGAGCCCGCACCGCAGCGCAAGACACGCGATGCCCGGCTGACGGCAGGTACGGTCAACGGCCACGGCGCCCTGACCCTGCGTGCCGAGCACGTCGGTGACGAGACCCTGCTCGCGCAGATCGTGCAACTGGTCGCGCAGGCCGGCCGCTCGCGCGCGCCGGCGCAGCGCCTGGCGGACCGGGTGGCGGCCTGGTTCGTGCCGGCGGTGGTTGCCTGTGCAGTATTGGCCGCGGCGGCATGGTGGTTCTACGGCCCGGCGCCGGCCGGCGCGCATGCCCTGCTGGCCGCGGTGTCGGTGCTGATCATCGCCTGTCCCTGCGCACTGGGTCTGGCTACGCCCATCTCGGTGATGGTCGGCGTCGGACGCGGCGCCCATGCCGGTGTGCTGATCCGCGATGCCGCGGCGCTGGAACGCCTGCAACAGGTTGATACCCTGGTGATCGACAAGACCGGTACATTGACCCTGGGCAAGCCGGCGCTGCAAACGGTGACGGCGTCCGAGGCTTTCAGCGAAGACGAAGTGTTGCAGCTTGCAGGGGCAGTGGAAGCGGCGAGCGAGCATCCCCTGGCGCGCGCCATTGTCGATGCAGCGACAGCGCGCGGGCTGGCGTCGCTGGTGGCAACGGACTTCGGCGCCGATCCGGGACTGGGCGCCTGGGCGCAGGTCGGACAGCGGAAGGTCTGCGTCGGCAATGCCGCGCTGATGCAAAGAGAGGGTGTGGAGCTGGGGTTATTCTCGGCGCGCATCGACTCACTGCAGGCCGCAGCGCAGACCGTGGTGCTGGTGGCGGTAGCCGGGCGTGCCGCTGGCGTGCTTGGACTGGCGGATGGCATCAAACCGGGCGCCGCTGCCGCGCTTGCCGAACTGCACACGCTGGGCTTGCGCGTGGTCATGGCCAGCGGCGATGACAGCGGCGCGGCGCAAGCCGTGGCGCGCACGCTCGGGTTGGACGATGTCCGCGCCGGATTGTTGCCGCAGGACAAGGCGGCGCTGGTACGCGAACTGCAGGCGCAGGGGCGGGTGGTGGCAATGGCCGGCGACGGCATCAACGACGCCCCGGCCCTGGCTTCCGCCGACGTCGGCATCGCCATGGGCGGCGGCACCGATGTGGCGATGCAGAGCGCCGCCGTGACCCTGGTCAAGGGCGAACTGGCCGGCATCGCGCGCGGTATCCGCTTGTCGCGCGCCAGCGTGCGCAACATCCGCCAGAACCTGTTCTTCGCTTTTGCCTACAACGTCCTCGGCGTACCCATCGCGGCCGGGGTGCTGTATCCCTGGCTGGGCCTGCTGCTGTCGCCGATGCTGGCCAGCCTGGCGATGAGCCTGTCCTCGGTCGGTGTCATCGGCAACGCGTTGCGGCTGCGCCGCGTGAAGCTGGACGCCTAAGCGATACGCTTGAGCCCCAGCCGGATGCCCTGGGTCAGCACGGCCTTGACGATCGGCCCCACCAGGGGCACCGGGGAATCGAACTGGATGGTCCAGGCCACTCGCGAGCCGCGGCTCGAGCCGGAGAATTTCAACTGGCCGCTATGGTTGCGGACCGGACCGCCGCCCTTGCTGATGCGGTAGTCGATCGAGCGGTTGGGGCTGACCGCGGTGACGGTCTCTTCCAGCGCCAGCGGTCCGAAACCGAGCCGCCGTACCGAACCGACACCGTTGACGTCGCCTTTACCATCACGCACGCGGCGCACCGGGACGCCGAGCACCTTGCCCAACTGGTTGTGATCGGACAGCAAGGCGAACACTTCGGCCACGGGTTTCTGGAAGTCCTGCACGATTTCGATGGTCTGCTGCGTCATGAATGTTCCCGTAGCTGGTTGTACTGATTAAGGAGTGGTGAACCGGTCCGTTTCGCCGGCTTCCCTTGCCGAGGTCGCAATATCCTGCGAGGCCGTGGCGGCCAAGGTTCGGGTGAATCCCGCCACTGCGCAATTGCTGCCGCGCCAGCCTTCCCCGGCTGCGGCGCGAGCCGTGACGGCAGCGCCCAACTGCTTCGCCCGGGATAGGCGCCGTCTGTCCCTGTCGGCGCGGCGGTGGGCCGTATACTGTTGGCAGCGACGCGATGCACAGGGCGTCACCCGATCAGGGCCCGGAATGAACCAGAACAAAGACCGAGTCGCTCCCTTCACCGCGGTAGTGCCCTCGGGATTCCGGGCGATGCCATGGCGCGGGATTGGTTTTGCCTGCATTGCGATGATGGCGATGAAGGTTGGGGCCGCCCCGGCCCAAGTGGCCAGTCCGGCTCCAGCAGTTGTGGCTCCGGTAGCGCTGGCGGCGACACCAGGATCGGTGCCCGATACCCTGCAACAGCGCCTGCTGGCCTGCACCGGCTGCCACGGCAACGAAGGGCGTGCAGCCTCGGACGGGTTCTATCCGCGTATCGCCGGCAAGCCGGAAGGTTATCTCTATAACCAGCTCCTCAACTTCCGCGAGGGCCGGCGTCATTTCCAGCTGATGAGCTACATGGTCGATTACCAGTCCGACGATTATC
>JAQGNS010000152.1 GCA_028291705.1 Nevskia sp. | reverse complement strand
GCCTTGGCGGCGCCGGCGCCGGCATCGCCCTGGGTGAAGGCATCCTTGGCCGCTGCGGCCGGGGCAGCTTCGTCGGCCGCTGCGATAAACAGGGGCGCACACAAAGCGAGGGCGATCAGAACGCGCTTCATTCAAAACTCCAATGGCAACCTGGCAAGGGGCTTGGCGCGCAAGCGAGTAAGATGCGCGCTTGCTCACTTAATATATGGCTAAGTTTCGGCCGAGAATATTACACCATGGCCGCACACTTGTGACTTCCCCAGTGCCTTCCAGCCCGCCCGCCACCCAGGCGCCCAACCCGTTCGCGCACGCGCGTTTCCTGCTTTCGGCGGCCAAGCTGACGCAGTTGCCGCAGGACCACCTGGCGGAGGTGGCCTTCGTCGGCCGCTCCAACGCCGGCAAATCCAGCGCGCTGAACCTGATCTGCCAGCAGAAGCAGTTGGCCCGGGTGAGCAAGACGCCGGGGCGCACGCAGCTGATCAACCTGTTCGACCTACCGGTGACCGCGGCGGCGGCGACCGAGGCGGCGCCGCAGGCCTCGATCCGCGCCCGCCTGGTGGATCTGCCCGGTTACGGCTTCGCCCAGGTGCCGCTGGAGATCCGCCGCAACTGGGGCCTGCTGGTGGGCGGCTTCGTGGAGCAGCGCATCAATCTGCGCGGCCTGGTGGTGGTGATGGACATCCGCCATCCGATGACCGACCTGGATCTGCAGATGCTGGGCTGGTGCGAAGCGCGCGGCCTGGCTACCCACATCCTGCTGACCAAGGCGGACAAGCTCGGCCACGGCGCAGGCAAGAACGTGCTGCTCAAGGTGCGGAAGGAATTGCGCGAACTGGGCCCGGCGATGACGGTGCAGACCTTCTCGGCGCACGCACAGATGGGCGCGGAGACGGTGCGGGAAATCCTGACGGCCTGGCTGGAAGCGCCGGCAAGCGGCGATCAGCCGGTCTGAATTCCGGCTGACCCTGGACTGGGCGGTACCGGCGACACAAAAAAAGATGCCCGGTGAATCGGGGGAAATTCACCGGGCAACGAGTTCCGGCTTGGGGGAACCGGAAGCATCCGTCCAGGGAGTGAGGACGGAGAACGGGAAAGGGAGTCACCGTTCACAGTCTTAGATGCGGCTTGCGGGCGGAAGTTCAAGGCCTGGGCAGGCTTTGATTGCAAGCGCCTGGAAAGGCTTGAATTTATGCCCTTAGCGGAGCGCTGAAGCCAAGTCTCCGCCCAGCCCTTCAAACCTCGCCCCGGCCATCGGCCAAAAAAATGCCCGGCGGATCGGGGGGATCCACCGGGCAAGGTATTCCGGCTTGGGGGAACCGGAAACATCCGTCCAGGGAGTGGAGACGGAGAACGGGAAAGGGGAATCACCGTTCACAGTCTTAGATGCGGCCCGGAGTGTGAAGTTCAAGGGTATGGCGGGATATTTCCGCAAGGCGCTGGAAACTCTTGGAAAAGGGCATTTGTGGCAGTGCGGCAGCGCAGCCATTCCATGTCCGTTCGAGTCTGCGCCGGAACGGCAGGCAAAAAATTGCCCGATGGATCGGGGGAATCCACCGGGCAACGACTCCGGCTTGGGGGAACCGGAATGTCCGTCCAGGGATGGGGACGGAGAACGGGAAAGGGAGTCGCCGTTCGCAAGATTAGATGCGGCTGCGGCGGATAAGTTCAAGGGTTTTGCAGAAATTTTGCATCGGATATCGAAAGTGGCTGAAAAGCCTGAATATCCTCCCGCCGCTGATTCTGGCGGGCCCATAAAAAATGCCCGGTGAGTCGGGGGAACCCACCGGGCAACGAGCTCCGGCTTGGGGGAACCGGAAACATCCGTCTAGGGAGTGAAGACGGAGAATGGGAAAGGGAGTCACCATTCGCAGGATTAGAGGGGGCCGGAGCGGCTTAGTTCAAACGCAACGCAACATTTTTATTGCAGTGCGCCAAAAAGCCCAATAAGGAGTGCGCAAGCGCTTGAAAATAAATCGATTCTTTTTATGATTTTGCGTGCAATTGCCGGCTGAAGAACCGGCCGCGATCATCACTTTCGCTTAACTGCCGACAACTCCGCTCATTTTACCGGGACGGCGCTGCTGACGTGACCCTGGGCGGTATGCGCCTCGTCCCAGTTGGGGCCGGTGCCCCAGTCGGCCACCAGGGGGACGGCCAGCTTGGCGATCCGGCACATGCGGTCGGCCAGTTGCGGGGCGCGGACCTGCAACTGGTCCTTGGGGCCTTCGAAGACGAGTTCGTCGTGGACCTGCATGATCATGCGCAGTTCCGGCGCCTCGGCGGCGATCCAGCCGGCGACGTCGATCATGGCCAGCTTGATGAGGTCGGCGGCGGTACCCTGCAAGGGGGCGTTGATGGCGGTGCGCTCGGCGTATTGCCGCTGCGCGGCGTTGCGCGACAGGATGTTGGGCAGGTAGAGGCGGCGGCCGTAGAGGGTTTCGACGTAGCCGCGAGTCTTGGCCTGCTCGCGGGTGTTGTCCATGAATTGCTTCACGCCGGGATAGCGGGCGAAGAAGCGGTCGATGTAGTCCTGCGCCTCGCCGCGGCCGATGCCGAGCTGCCGTGCCAGACCGAAGGCGGACATGCCGTAGATCAAGCCGAAGTTGATGGCCTTGGCGGCGCGGCGCTGCTCGCCCACTTCTTCCAGCGGGATGCCGAAGACTTCGGCGGCGGTGGCCTGGTGGATGTCGAGGCCCTTGGCGAAAGCGTCCTGCAGGCGCGCGTCGCCGGAGAAATGCGCCATCAGGCGCAGCTCGATCTGCGAATAGTCGATCGACAGCACGGCGTTGCCGGGCTCGGCGATGAAGGCCTGGCGGATGCGCCGGCCTTCGGCGGTGCGCACCGGGATGTTCTGCAGGTTGGGGTCCTGCGAGGACAGGCGGCCGGTGGCGGCCACGGCCTGGTGATAAGAAGTGTGGATGCGGCCGGTCTGCGGGTTGATTTCGCGCGGCAGGTTGTCGGTGTAGGTGCTGCGCAGCTTCTGCATGGCGCGCCAGTCGAGAATCAGGCGCGGCAGCTCGTGCTGCGCCGCCAGCTCTTCCAGCACGTCTTCGGCGGTGGAGGGTTCGCCCTTCGGCGTCTTGCCCAGCACCGGCAGGTTGAACTTGCCGTAGAGGATGGCTTGCAACTGCTTGGGCGAGCCGAGGTTGAATTCGCCCTCGGCCATCTGCCAGGCCTGGGCCTGCAACTCGTCCATGCGGCGCGCCAGCTCGGTGCTGATGCGGCCGAGCAGCGGCCCATCGACTTTTACGCCGTTGCGCTCGATGCCGGCCAGCACCGGCACCAGCGGCATCTCGATCTCTTCGAACACTTTCTTCAGCGCCGGGATTTCGCTCAGGCGCGGATACAGCGCGTGGTGCAGGCGCAGGGTGATGTCCGCGTCCTCGGCCGAGTAGGCGGAGGCGACGTCAAGCGAGACCTGGTTGAAGGTGATCTGCGACTTGCCCTTGCCGGCGACGTCGGAGAAATGGATGGTGGTGTGGTTGAGGTACTTGTCCGCCAGGGTGTCCATGTCGTGGCGGTTGCCGGCGGCGTCGAGCACGTAGCTTTCCAGCATGGTGTCGAACGCGATGCCCTTCACGTCGATGCCGTGGCGGAAGAGCACGTTGAGGTCGTACTTGATGTGCTGGCCGAGCTTGGGCTTGCGCGGGTCTTCCAGGATCGGCTTGAG
>JAQGNS010000144.1 GCA_028291705.1 Nevskia sp. | reverse complement strand
TGGCCTGCGAGGCTTGTATGGTTTGGGTGCGCTGTTGGAAGCTATAGGCGCCGGGGTGGAGGGACGCTGCGATGCATCTGCCTGGACAGACTGCCCGAGAGTTTCCCCGCCCCGCACTTGAGCGTCGATGAGGAATCTAGCGGCTCTGGACCGCCGATTTGTCGCAAGCTCACGCCAGTGCGGGCCACCCCAGCGGTTTTTACCGTACTCCTGGAGGTGTGACCATGCAAACCCCATTGAATATCGGCGTCGATGTCGCCAAGGACCAAGTAGTAGTCGCCTGCGACGACTCCACGTTTACGCCCCGTTCGATTCGCAATTGCAGGACGGCGTTGTCGGCCTGGCTGCGACGGCTCCCCGCGGGTAGCCATATTGGCCTGGAGGCCACCAACGTCTACCACCAATGCCTGGCTGATCTAGCCCATGCCATGGGCTTTGCGGTGTTTGTACTCAATCCCAAGGACTTGCATCACTACGCCAAAGGCGTAGGGCGGCGTGCCAAAACCGACCGGGTGGATGCTGAAGTGATTGCCCGCTACGTCGCCCACGAGCACCAGAAGCTGCACGCCTACGTGCCGCCCAGCCCGGAACAGCGACTGATGGAGCAATTGTTGCGCCGTCGCGCCCGGCTGGTGAGCTTGCGCGTCGCCCTGCAGGCCACAATGGCTGAACTGAGCTGCTGCCGCACCCAATCCAAGGCGGTGATGCTGCAACTGGATGCTCTAGTCGCCGCCTTGGAGGCCCAGCTCAAGCAACTGCTCAAACACTCCGAGACTTCTCGCCAAGCCCAACTCCGGCTGCAAAGCATTCCTGGGGTGGGCCTGATCGTCGGTGCCGGCCTGAGCGTGGCTTTGCAGCGACTGCCTTTCAAGAGCGCCGACGCCTTCGTCGCCTTCACCGGACTGGATCCACGACCATGCGACTCCGGCAAGAAAGTCGGCCGGCGCCGCCTGTCCAAACGTGGCCCCTCGGAGCTGCGTCGATTGCTCTTCAACGCCGCCATGGCCGCCAGCTGCACCAAAGCATGGAAATCCTTCTACCAGCACCACCGTCAGCGTGGCCTTGCTTCGACCGAAGCGCTGATCGTCCTGGCCCGTAAGATTGCCCGCACCGCCTGGTCGGTCTTCCATCACCAGACCACCTTCGATCCTGCAAGGCTTCGCGCCTTGACCTGAGGCATAGAATCTCGGCGCAGCCAGACGGGGAGGTACGTCAAAAGCCAAATCAAAAGCAACGTCAAAAGCACAAAGCAACATCAAAAGCCGAAGTGTCGCTCTTGAGCGTTCCTCAGCCTTTTTCGTCATCCCCGCGCAGGCGGGGATCCAGTTTTCCCCGGCCCCTTTTCGGAGGAAAAGGAACATCGTTCGCCGCATGCGTGCCAACAAAAACCCTTGGCACGCATGGCACGCATGGAGAAAAACGCCACTTTTTATACCAGCAAGCAGGGCGAATTAGCGCAACAAGAACCCTAGGCCCCCGATCCCGCCATCCGCCGCTCCATCGTCCGCATCAACCAGTCAAACCCGCGGTCAGAAGTAAACCGCCGCAACGCCAGAATCATCTTCGCCCCGCCACCGGTTGCATAGCGCGTACGCGGACGCCCGGCGCGCAGGGCCCCGGCGATGGTCTCCGCCACCACTTCCGGCGGCGAAGCCATGTTCGACTTGTCGGCACCCTCGAACATGCGCGCGTGCATTTGCGCCTGCTCGCGGTAGGCGGTGTCACCCGAGTACTTCAGCATGCTCTCCCGCGCGATGCCGCCCCACTCGGTCTTGATCGCGCCCGGCTCGATGACGATGACGTGGATGCCGAACGGCGCCAGCTCCATCCGCAGGCAGTCGCTCAGGCCTTCCACCGCGAACTTGGTGGCGTGGTACCAGGCGCCCAGCGGCTCGTGCATCTTGCCGCCGATGGAGGTGATGTTGACGATGGCGCCGCCGCGCTGGGCACGCATCATCGGCGTGGCGAGCTGGCTCAGCCGCGCCAGGCCGAACACGTTCACTTCGAACTGGCGCCGCGCCTCGTCCATCGGCACGTCTTCCAGTGCGCCGTAGGAGCCATAGCCGGCGTTGTTGACCAGCGCATCGAGGCGGCCGTGGTCCTTGCGGATGGTGTCGATGGCGGCGACCATCGACGCATCCTCCGTCACGTCCAGCGCCAACAGCAGCGCGCCGGCCTGCTGCAGCGACTGCATCCGCTCCACCCGGCGCGCGCCGGCATAGACCTTGTAGCCGTCCACCAGCAGGCGGCGCACCGTCGCCTCGCCGATGCCGGAGGACGCGCCGGTTACCAAAGCCACCTTGTTCATTGTTCGGATGTTCCTTGCATGGGGGACTTAGTCTAAAGTGTGGACTATAGACCACAGTCAAGCCCCGCCATGCTCATCGCCGAATTCGCCCGCGCCACCGGCCTCAGCCGCGACACCATCCGCTTCTACGTCAAGCGCGGCTTGTTGGCGCCGGTGATCGGCGCCAACCGCTACCAGTCCTTCGACGCCGACCAGGTCGAGCGCGCCATCCTCATCCGCAACGCCCAGGCGCTGGGACTGACGCTGAAGGAAATCGCGGCCATCGACGCGGAATACAACTTCCACGGCATGAGCCGCGCGCGCAAGGCGCAGCTGATGCGCGAGCGCGTCACCGTGCTCGACCTGCAGATCGAAAAGCTGCGCGGCATGCGCCGCTACTTCCTGAAGAAAGTCGCCTGGATCGAAGCCGGCGAAAAGGGCGCGCCCCCGGTATTCAATCCCGAGCCGGGCCGGCGCGTCACAAGCAGCGGCTGCTAGGTTGCCTGACGGAAGCAGGGCGTACTCGGGGCGGGTATTCCGCTTGCCGCGTCACGCTACTTCAGGCTGAAGGTGATCGGCATGTCCTGCTCGAATACGGCTATGCCGGGCTTTACATCGTCGGCAGCCAAGGGGAATTTCTTGATGCGGTAGAACACCGCGACCGCCTCATCGTCGAGATCCTGGAAGCCGGACGACTTCAGTAATTTCGCGCTTTCCACTGTGCCGTCACGACGTATTCTGACCCTGACAATCGCCGTTCCTTCTTCGTGCAGGCGAAATGCCTCCGACGGATATCTCACGCCCGGGTAATCGTCGTCACCGGGACGGGGAAGCGAAGGCTGTTCCGCGCAGGCGCCGACCAGAAGGGCAAACGTCCATGCCCCCGCCGCACAGCATAGGGTGGCTTTTGACCTTCGCATCTGGATTTTCGGGTTCATTCTCAGCACCGTCTTGCCCCCACGGCCCCGGCATGATTCCGACTTTAGCAAATCCTGGAGTACGGTCATTCAATGAATGACCGTACTCCAGCCGCCCGGCTCACCCCGCCCGCTGAAACACCACGTCATGCCCCTCGTGGCGGCTGACGAAGCCGATGACCTTGCCGGCGGCATCGCGCTGGAAGATCTTGCGGTAGCGCGGCACACCCGGCGTGAATAGTACGTCCAGCACCTCCGCCTTCATCTCGCGCGGCTGGCCGTCGCCGATGGCGCCGCTGAGGCTGTCGCCGTCGCGGGTGATGCGGTAGCTCAGATCCGGGCCGGCCTGGTAGGTGCCGACGTATTCGTCCAGCGCCTTCGAAGGCAGCGCCACCGCGGCCGGATCGTCCTGCAGGGCGACGGTCTGGCTGGAGATCATCCGCCATTTGCCCTGCTCGTTGAACCACACCTCGGTGGAGCGGAAGCTGGCATGCACGGCCTGGCCGTGGAAGTCCTGCGTCAGCACATCGGTGAAGGAGGTCACCGCCACCGGCCCGTGCAGCTGGAAGCCCCAGTCCGTCTGCACCAGCTTGCTGGACACCCCGGTGGGTGAGGCCCCCGCGCTGCCGACGATGTCCTTCTTGCTGGGCATGTCGCCGCCCTCGTTGATGAAGACCACGCGGTCGTCAAGATACCGCTCCAGCACCTTGGCATCGCCACTGGCCGACGCATCGGAAAACTCCTGCGACTGCCGCTTGATCAGCGCTTCCACCGAGGCCGCGGATTGTGCCGCCGACGCGGACCAGCAGGCGCCCGTCATGGTGGCGAGTGCGGCAACAGAAATGATGCGGCGTGCACGAAGCATGGCAAACCTCCCCGGTATTGAATGTTGCAGGGCAGGGAGGTGGTGTGGTCTTGAGGCGAACGCCCGCAAGCCATGCTCCCCGCCGGCTGCTTGTACCGGCTTGGATGGGGGAGCGGCGGTGAAGGTTTGAAGCTGGAGCAGTCTCAGTGCTGTCCGCTCTGACCAAGGATGTATTCGACGGTGAGCTTCAACTCATCGTCCGACAGGCTGGCACCGGCCCCACCGCGCGGCGGCATGTCGCCCTTGCCCTTGATGGCCGAAGCGGTCAGCGCATCGACCGATCCCGCCTTCTCCAGCCGCGCCTTCCAGTCGGCGGCGCCGAGCTTCGGCGCCCCGGTAAAGAAGGCGCCGAAGCCTGAACTGTGGCAACTGGCGCAGGACTTGTCGTAAATCGCCTTCCCCATGTTGCCGGTATCCGCACCTTGAGCGAAGGCCGGCTGCGCCAGCAGCAGGAGCGCGCCGATGCACATCGGCAGCATGGTTGACGCAAGGCGGCGGTGATTCTGGCAGAGGGAAGCTAGGCGATTCATCGGGAGACTCCGGAGCGAACGGCATCCTAATCCCCGGCAGGCCCCTGGCCAAGCGGTTGCTTCTTCGCAAGCTGGCTCAGCCCTTCAGCGCGGGAATGCCGAACGTCCCGTCAACCACCTCCACGAAGTTGCGTTCCTCCTTCAGGATGAAGCGCTTCTCCTGCGAGAAGGCAAAGTTCTTGCGTCCCTCGGTATCGGTCTTCAGACGCGCCCGGTAAGCCTCGTAGGCGGCGAGGCTGTCGAAGGCGATCAGGCCCCAGGCGATGTTGTTGGTGCCCTCGTAGGGCAGGAAGTAGCCGACGAGATGGCCGCCGCAGCGCGGAATGATGCGGCCCCAGTTCTCCGCGTATTCCTTGAAGGCCTCGCGCTGGAACGGGTCGATCTCGTAGCGGATGAAGCAGGTGATGGTCATGCTGGCGGTCCTGTCTGGCTGGAGGAGGGAAGCCGGGGTCACCGGCACATCGGCGCGCAAGGCGGAGGCGTCCAGGGTGGCTGTCGCCACCACGCCGGCTATCAGGCCCTGCGCGAGAAAGGCGCGACGCGTCAGTAGCGGCGGCGTTCCATCCCCGTCGCCTGCATCTTCTCCGCCTGCTCCATTCGGCTTCATGCGCCGCAGTCTCGGCGTTGAGCGGCGGCAACACTTCGCTTACCATCAAAGCATGAATGCAGACCCGGTCGAAGTCAGCGTTTCCGCGCTCGCCGCCGCCATCGCCGAGCCGGCCCGCACCCGCATGCTGTGCTGCCTGATGGACGGCCACGCCCGCACCAGCACCGAGCTGGCCATCGTCGCCGAGGTCAGCCCCTCCACCGCCAGCGTGCACCTGGCCAAACTCAAGCAGCAGCGCCTGGTGAAAGTCCTGGCCCAGGGCAAGCACCGCTACTACAGCCTGGACAACGGCCGCGTCGCCGCCCTGCTCGAATCCCTGATGGGCGTGGCCGGCAACCCGCGCGACCGCTTCGTCCCCAATACCCCCACGCGCCTGCGCGCCGCCCGCACCTGCTACGACCACATGGCCGGCGCCCTGGCGGTATCGCTGCACGACCGCCTGCTGGAACTGGGTTGGCTCTCCGCCGACGCAGACGAGGGCGCCTACGAACTCACCCGGCCGGGCGAGCGTGCGCTCACCGGCCTCGGCATCGACGTCGAAGCACTACGTGCCCAGCGCCGCCACTTCGCCTACGCCTGCGTCGACTGGAGTGAACGCCGCCCGCATATCGGCGGCGCCATCGGCGCGGCCCTACTGAAAGTCGCCCTGCAACGCAAATGGGTGGAGAAGGACCTGGACAGCCGTGCGCTGGGCGTGACGCGGGCAGGCCGGCGCGAGTTGCAGTCCCGATTTGGTGTGAACGCGCAAGAGTAGCCTGTCGGCAAGCCGCGTCGACTGCCGGCGCTATGGTCGCCTTACGTTTTCTGCCGGTGCCGCCGCGGCGGCACCTGGTGCCAGCGCTGGTAGGAGCGGGTGAAGGCGGCGGACTCGGAATACCCCAGTAGCTGCGCGATATGCGCCATCGACAGGCGCGACCCCATCACATAGCGCCTGGCCAGTTCGCGCCGGGCGCTGTCGAGCAGCTCGCCGAAGCCCGCGCCGGCCTGGGCCAGCTTGCGTTGCAGGGTGCGCGGCGACAGGTCGAGGCGGCGCGCCACCGCGTCCAGCGAAGCCTCCCCACTGGGCAGCAGCGCGGCGATGACGCCACCGACGATGCCCACCAGCTCCGCCGTCTCCAGCCCCGCACCGAAGCCGGATTCGACATAGATGCCGAGCTGGTCGAACAGCGCGGCGTCGGCGGTGACGATCGGCATCTGCCGGATCGAGCGGCCCAGCACCACGCGGTTGGCCGGCCGGCCGAAACGCACCGGGCAGCCGAACAGCGCGCGATGCTGCGCGGTGTCCGCGGGCGCCGCATGCTCAAAGCTCACTTCCAGCGGCGCCAGCCGGCTGCCGACGGCGGCACGCACCGCGGCGACGATGCAGGCGATGCTGAACTCCGCGTCCTGCCGCCGCTGCTCCGGGTCATCCACCGGCGCCGTGTAATACAGCTCCACCCCGCCGGCCTCGGCCACTACGCCGAAGGCCTGGTCCTGGATCAGGCGGCCATGGCGGTCGAGCGCCTCGATCATCACCCAGGCGGTGGACGCTGCCAGCAGCAGGAAGCCGGCCGTGCCGAGGTCGCCCGGGTGATGCCGCGCGCCGAGGCGCAGACCGAAATCGTCGCGCCCGCTGAGCAGGGCGCCGGCCTGCAACAACGCCCCGGCATGCTGCACCGGGGCCAGCGTGGCATGCGCCAGACTGCGCCGGCAGGCCGCGTCGACCTGCGCGTGGATCGCCTCGTCGCGCACGCCCAGTTCGCGGCATAGCCGCGCCATGCGCGACAGCGAGGCGGTCAGGAACAGCGGCGGGTCGGTGGCGGTTTGCGGCTGCATCGGCGGAATCCGGAGGAAGCCAATTGTTGCGGCAGCCTGTCGCGCAAAGTCAATTATCCGTTTCGCCCATGGCCTACAGTGCGTACACCATCAGCCCCGTCACGCCCTTCCATGACCCAGCACAGCGACCAGCCTTCCAACCCCAAGCGCCGCCAGCTGATCCAGTCCGCCGCCGCGGCATTCGGCGTCGCCGCGCTGCATGCGCCGGCCGCCGATGCGGCGGGCAGTCATGCGGCACCAGCGGCAGGCGCCAGCGCACCAGCTGCGGCATCGGATACGGTGGACGTCGTCGTGGTCGGCGCTGGCCTCTCCGGCCTGACGGCGGCGCGCGAGCTGCTGCGCAAGGGACATTCGGTTGCCGTGCTGGAAGGGCGCGACCGCGTCGGCGGCCGTACCTGGACCATCCCGGTCGGGACACGGCGTTACGACATCGGCGGCCAGTTCGTCGGCCCCAGCCAGGACCGCATACGCGCCCTGGTGACGGAGTTCGGCCTGCGCCTGCAGCCGGTCTACAGCGACGCCAAGCACATCTGGGAACTGCCCGGCCAGCGCATCGAGTTCACCGGCACGGTGCCCTCGCTGTCGCTGATCGCCAAGATCGACCTCGGCCGCCTCATCGACAAGATGAATCAGATCGCGCAGGCGGTCGGCACCACCGCGCCCTGGGCCGCGCCGGATGCGGCGGCGCTTGACGCCATGACCCTGGCGCAATGGGTGCGCGAGCACAGCTTCAGCGAATCCACCCGCCACTTCGCCACCATCATGACCCGCGCCGTGCTCGGCGCCGATCCGGATGAAATCTCGGTGCTGTACTGGGCTTATTACGTCGCGCAGGGTGACAGCATCGAAATGCTCATCAGCGGCGCCGGCGGTGCGCAGGACAGCGTCATCGAAGGCGGCTCGCAACAACTGTCGCTGCGCATGGCGCAGGAGCTGGGCGCCGCGGTGCGGCTGACGCAGCCGGCGCGCCGCGTGGTGCAGGCCGCGGACGGTGTGGACGTGTATACCGACACCGCGCGCATCCACGCCCGCTACGCCATCCTGGCCCTGCCGCCCGCCATGGCCGCCGGCATCGCCTTCGAGCCCAGCCTGGCCGGCGACCGCCGCGAACTGCAAAGCCGTGCACCGATGGGCCGCTACGCCAAGGTGGTACTGACTTACGACAAGCCGTTCTGGCGCGAGCACGGCTATGCCGGCGACGTCGCCAGCCTGCAAGGCCCGGTGGTCGCCACCTACGACGACGCATCTCTTGAAGGCAGCGCCCTGCTCGGCTTCATCGGCGGCGACTCCGAGCGCGCCTGGCGCAGCCTCTCTGCTGAAGCGCGCAAGGCCGCCGTGCTGGATTGTTTCGCCCGCTGGTTCGGCCCCGAAGCGCTCAAGCCTGTCGCCTATGCCGAGAAGGACTGGACTATCGACGACTGGACCAACGGCGCCCCCGCCACCATCCTGCCCCCAGGCGTACTCAGCCGCCTCGGCCCGGCCCTGCGCCAGCCCATCGGCCGCATCCACTGGGCCGGTACCGAAACCGCCCTGCGCTGGACCGGCTACATGGATGGCGCCATCCGTGCCGGCGAGCAAACCGCGAAGGATGTGCTGGGCCTGCTCAGCAGTTGAGATCAACCTCGCTGATACAGGCGGCTTGATCGTCCGCCTTACAATGCCGGCTTACCCCGGCTCGCGCGATCTCCGCCGAGACGGATCATCAATGGCTGCTATCTTGCGAAGAGGCGGGCTGATCGTCATGGATCAGATCATTTTCCAGTTCCAGAATATCGCTCTGACGCCCTGGAAGCTGGTGGGTTTCCTGGGAACCTTCCTTTTCACCGCGCGCTGGTTTGTACAACTCCATGCCACGCGAAAGCTTGGGCGTGTCCACATGCCGCCGTTGTTCTGGTGGTTGTCGATTTCAGGTAGCTCTTTGTTGCTCGCCTATTTCATATTTGGCAAACCCGATGCCGTTGGTGTCATTTCGAATTCCTTTCCAATCCTCATCTCCGTCTACAACATGCTCATCGAGAACCGGTATCAGAGAAGTCAATCGTAGGGCGGAATGCGCTTCGCTTATTCCGCCCTACTTTATGACTGCGCTGGCAGCGACATTCATGCCAACCCTCCCGATTGGCCGCGTCTGCGTTAAAGTGCCCCATGCGCCATCTTGCCGGCGCTCATAAAACGACGGCCACGACGCGCCGCCAGGCCCGGGGAGGGAAGCATGTCCACTGTGCGTGAACTGTCGCCGCTCGGCATCTCGGCCGGCGATTTCATGTCGCAGAACCTGGTCAGCCTGCTGGCCCTGGGCATGGCGCTGGCCTTCATCTCCGCCGATCGCGATTCGCTCAGCAGCCGCTGGCTGGCGCTGTTCTTCGTCGGCCTGGGCCTGTCCATCGACCTCAACATCGTTGTCGGCGAGCAGTGGGCCGTCAGCGTCGCCCTGCACGGCTGGTTCTCCCTCACCGAAGGCATGTCCTGCATCGCTCTGCTCGAATGGATCCTGCTGGTGCGCCGCACCGTGCCGGCGCAGGATCTGGATACGCGCTTCGGCGACGCGCTGCTGCGCCTGGGCCAGGTGGCGGCCGTGGTGTACTGCGTGCTGTCGGTGCTGTATCCGGAGAAGCGCCTGCTCGATTTTCTCGGCGCGCTGAATCATGAGAACGCCTTCCTGCGGCCGGGCTTCTGGATGTTCGCCACGCCGATCATCGTCATCGGCTACGCCAGCCTCACCTCCATCATGCTGTTGCTCAACCGCCGCCCGGACAAGGCCGAGCGTGTGCGCATCCTCTCCATGGCCTTCGCCATTCCCTGCTTCATCACCGGCCTGGTGCTGCCGCTGCGCTACAACACCGTGCCGATCATGCTCGGCCAGATGATCTTCCTGGTCGGCTCGGTGCGCTACCACGTGCTGCAGGGCCAGCGCGGGCAATTCATGTCACGCTTCCTGTCGCCGCAGGTGGCGAAGCTGGTGGCCGAGCGCGGCCTCAAGACCGCCATGCGTGAAAACCTGCTGGAGATCACCGTGGTCTGCTGCGACCTGCGCGGCTTCACCGCCTACGCCGAGGCGCAGCCCTCCGCCCGCGTGCTGCAGGTGCTGCGCCAGTACTACGACGCGGTCGGCGCCGTGGTCGCCGAGTA
>JAQGNS010000140.1 GCA_028291705.1 Nevskia sp. | reverse complement strand
CCTGCTGCCGTCCCAGGTGAGAACGAAATCGCCGTCCGCATCCATCGCCACGGAGCTGCTGCCATAGGGCAGGGCGTCGATTGGCGTACCGGTCGGTGCGCCGCCGGCCGCGTAGCGCTGCACGTAGGTGTGGGTGGCTCCGGAGGAATTGGTAGCACCCCAGCTGATGACGAATTCGCCGGCTGCATTCATCGCCGCGCCGCTGAGGCTGCCGGAGGCAACGCTGAAGGTCGGCCCATGCGCACTGCCATTGGCGTTGAACAGGCGAGCGCGGATAGTGGGGTATTGGCCATTCCACACCACCAGGAAATCGCCTGCCGCGTCGTGACGGACGATGGGTCCGCCGCCGGGCTGCCCCGGATCGACCGGGAAGGGCGGCGCCAGCGGATCACCCGGCGCGGCGAAGGCCGCAGGTGCTGCGGCAAAGACGGAAACGGCTGCGGCAAGCGCGGTCCTGTGGATACCGTGCCGGATGGTACTGGCGTTCATGCATCCCCTCCCTGAGCAAAAACGGCGACAACGCGCGAGGCGGTTGTTCTTTAGTCGTTGAAACGACTTTAATCCCGGGCGGGTTACAGCGCAATGACGGCGCCGTCAGGTGGGGACGGCGCCATCCGCATCAGGCTTCAGGGTTTCAGCAGGGCGTCGATCTGCGGTTTCTGGTCCAGCAGGGCGCTGCGCGCCAGCACCGGGTTGCCGGGCTGCGGGCCGAAGAAATGCCAGTCGCCGAACATCGAGGTGATGGCGCCGAACAGGCCGATGAAGCGGCGCTGGGTCAGCTCCGCCTGGAATTGCGCGGCGCGGCCGCTGGCCGGCGCGGTGACGTCGATATCGATCTGGTACTGCTGGTCGCAGATCTCCGGCACGATGCCGGCGGTCAGATAGGAGAAGGCGTAGTTGAAGCAGAACGGGCCGCTGGTTTTGCCGATGACCCGTTCGTCCACGGCGGAGATCACCAGGTCGGCGGGCGCGTCGTTGACGCCGGACGGTACGAAGTTGGTGAACAGGCCGGTGTGCTTCAGTTCATCTTCCAGTTGCGCGCTGTCTTCCGGGGTGTGGGCCTGCACCTTGACGCGCAGGTCATGCCAGTTGGCGGTGGACGGGACGTCGGAGCGGATCTTGGTGGCGCCGCAGGCGCAAAGCAGCAGGGGCAGGGCGAGGCAGGCGAGTCGTTTCATTGTCCCGGGGGAGGCGATCTGGGGGAGAAAGGAAGGATTATGCCGGTTCGGGCGGCGGCCCGGTGCGGGCTTTACCTGCCGCGCGGAATGGTAAGACCGAATACCCGGCGGCTTCGGCTAGACTGTGCCTGACAACAAGCCACGTGAAGCATGAGGAGCGGAAGATGAGTCTGAAGGGTAAAACATTATTCATTACCGGCGGCTCCCGTGGCATCGGCGAGGCCATCGCCCTGCGCGCGGCGAAGGACGGCGCCAACGTGATCATCGCCGCCAAGACCGCCGAGCCGCATCCCAAGCTGCCGGGCACCATCCATACCGCGGTCGAGGCGATCGAGAAGGCTGGCGGCAAGGGCCTGCCGATCCTCTGCGACATCCGCGACGAGCAGCAGGTGATCGAGGCGGTGAAGCAGGCGGTGGCGCATTTCGGCGGCATCGACATCCTGGTCAACAACGCCAGCGCCATCAGCCTTACCGGCACCCTGCAAACCGACATGAAGCGCTATGACCTGATGAACGGGATCAATGCACGCGGCACCTACCTCAGCGGCCGGGTGTGCATTCCCCACCTGCAGAAGAGCGCCGCCGCCGGGCGCAATCCGCATATCCTGACCTTGTCGCCGCCGCTGGACATGCGTCCGCGCTGGTTCGGGCCGCACGTGGCCTATTCCATGGCCAAGTACGGCATGAGCCTGTGCACCCTGGGCTGGGCCGAGGAATTCCGCCGCGACGGCATCGCCGTCAATTCGCTGTGGCCGCGCACCGGCATCGCCACCGCGGCGATCCAGCTGATCGGCGGCGAAGCGCTGATGAAGAAGAGCCGCACGGCCGAGATCATGGCCGACGCCGCCCACGTCATCCTGACCCAGCCCTCGCGCGAGTTCAGCGGCAATTTCTGCATCGACGATGTGGTGCTGCACCAGCTGGCTGGCGTGCGCGATTTCTCCAAGTACGTGGCGGTGCCGGGCACCAAGGAATCCGAGCTGATGCCGGACTTCTTCCTGCCGGAGAACCTGCCCTCGGTGAGTTGAGAGTGATGCGGCATCGGCTAAGCTGTTGCCGATGAGTTCGCCTTATATCACCGCCGAAGGCTACCAGCGTCTCAAGGACGAGCACGACCAGTTGTGGAAGGTGCGACGGCCCGAGGTGGTGAAGGCGCTCAGTGCCGCCGCCGCCGAGGGCGATCGCTCGGAAAACGCGGAGTACATCTACCGCAAGAAGGAATTGCGCGAGATCGACCGCAAGCTGCGCTACCTGCAGACGCGGCTGCCGGACCTGAAGGTGGTGGACAAGCCGCCGACCGATCCGGCCCGGGTGTTCTTCGGAGCCTGGGTGGAGCTGGAGGACGAGGCGGGGGAGACCAAGGTCTACCGCATTGTCGGCGGCGACGAAACCGATGCCCGCGGCGGCTGGATCAGCGTGGACTCGCCGCTGGCCCGCGTGCTATTGAAGAAGCAGGCGGGGGAG
>JAQGNS010000111.1 GCA_028291705.1 Nevskia sp. | reverse complement strand
CTGTTCGCGTATTTCTACATGAGCGTGCATTTCGCCATGTACCTGGTGTTCGACCTGGAGCTGTCCCTGCCCAAGCTGGGCGAGGACCTGGTCAAGCGCACCTGGATCACCCTGGGTTTTTCCTGCTGGCTGTTCCTGCTGCCGCTGGCCGTGACGTCCACCGACGGCTGGCAGCGGCGCCTCAAGCGCCGCTGGAAGAGCCTGCACCGCCTGATCTACCCGGCGGCGCTGCTGGCCTGCTTCCATTTCGTCTGGCTGGTGAAGAAGGACGAGACGGAGCCGATGATTTACCTCGGCATTCTGCTGGTACTGCTGGGATGGCGTATGCCGTGGGGTAACTGGCTCAAGGGTATACTTGGGGCTCAAACCTCCACCTGAGCTTCAAGACGCGGCTTCACCCCGGACCCCCGAGTCATCCAGCGCAGACTGGATTTGCCGGCCCCGGTACCGCGTTCCACCTGCGTAATTCCCATGTCGACCCGCCCCTCTGGCCGCAATGCCGATCAGCTTCGTCCCGTTACCATCCAGCGGCAGTTCACCAAGCACGCGGAAGGTTCGGTGCTGGTCAGCTTCGGCGATACCCGCGTGCTGTGCACCGCCAGCGTGGAAGAGCGCGCCCCGGCCTGGCGCAAGGAACACGGCGGCGGCTGGCTCACCGCCGAGTACGGCATGCTGCCGCGCGCCACCCATACGCGCAGCAAGCGCGAGGCGGCGCAGGGCAAGCAGAACGGCCGCAGCCAGGAGATCCAGCGCCTGATCGGCCGCTCGCTGCGCTCGGTGCTGGACCTGAGCGCCCTCGGCAACTTCACCATCACCGTCGACTGCGACGTGCTGCAGGCCGACGGCGGCACCCGCACCGCCAGCATCACCGGCGGTTACGTCGCCCTGGTCGAGGCGGTCAACGCCATGCGCAAGCGCGGCCAGATCAAGACCAATCCCCTGCATGGCCAGGTGGCGGCGATCTCGGTGGGCATCTACCGCGGTCAGCCGGTGCTGGACCTGGACTATGTCGAGGACTCCGACTGCGAGACCGACATGAACGTGGTGATGAACGAAGCCGGCCAGTTCGTCGAAGTGCAGGGTACCGCCGAAGGCCATGCCTTCCGCCGCGAGGAGCTGGACGCCATGCTCGACCTCGCCGCCAAGGGCATCGCCGATCTGGTCAAGGCGCAGAACGAGGCCCTGGCCGGCTAGGCCCTATCACCATGGCCCTGGAAGTCGTCCTCGCCAGCCGCAACGACGGCAAGCTCGCCGAGATGCAGGCGCTGTTCGCGCCGCTCGGCTGGAAGCTGCGCTCGGTGGCGGAGTTCTGCGACGACGCGGCGGAAGAGACCGCCTCGAGCTTCGTCGAGAACGCCTTGCTCAAGGCGCGCCATGCCGCCCTGGTGTCCGGCCTGCCCGCCATCGCCGACGATTCCGGCCTGGAAGTGGCTGAACTGGAAGGCGCCCCCGGCGTGCGCTCGGCACGCTACGCCGGCGAGGATGCCAGCGACGCCGACAACAACCAGAAACTGCTGGCCGCGCTGAAGAACATTCCCGACGAGCGCCGCGGCGCCCGCTTCGTCTGCCTGATGGTCTACCTGCGCCACGCCGAGGACGCCACGCCGCTGATCGCCCAGGGCAGCTGGCGCGGCACCATCCTGCACAACCCGCGCGGCACCCACGGCTTCGGCTACGACCCGCTGTTCCTGGTGCCGGATCTGAAGCGCAGCGCAGCGGAGCTGGACGCCGAGGTGAAGAACCGCGTCAGCCATCGCGCCAAGGCGGCGCGGCACCTGTATTCGATGATTCACGATGCGGCGGTCTGACGCCGCTGCCCGGCGGGAAGCGCCAGCAGAGGAACAGGAAGAAGCTGGCGCGCTGCAAGGCATCCCGCTCTCGCTCTACCTGCATTTCCCCTGGTGCGTGCGCAAATGCCCGTACTGCGACTTCAACTCGCATGCGGCACGCGGCGATATCGAGGAAGAGCGCTACGTCGACGCCCTGATCCGCGATCTCGACTACGAGCTGTCCCTCGCGCCTCTTGCACTGCGCTCGCCCTCCCCGCTGGTCAGCATCTTTGCCGGCGGCGGCACCCCCAGCCTGTTCTCCGGCCGCGCCATCGGCCGCGTACTCGAGGCGGTGGCCGTCCGCCTGCCGTTCGCGCCGGACATCGAGATCACCCTGGAAGCCAATCCCGGCACCGCCGACGCCGGCAACTTCCGCGAATACCGCGCGGCCGGGGTCAACCGCCTGTCGATCGGTGTGCAGAGCCTGGACGATGCCCAGCTCAAGCGCCTGGGCCGCATCCATGGCCGCGAGGAGGCCATCGCCGCCTACCGCACCGCGCGCACCGCCGGCTTCGACAACATCAACCTGGACCTGATGTTCGCCCTGCCGCAGCAGACGCCGGACGAAGCCCTGGCCGATTTGCGGGCCGCCTGCGCGCTGGCGCCGGAGCACCTGTCCTACTACCAGCTGACGCTGGAGCCGAACACTGAGTTCGCCGCCCATCCGCCGGTGCTGCCGGACGATGAAGCCGCCTGGACCATGCAGCTGGCCGGCCAGGCCCTGCTGGTCGAACACGACTACGCGCAGTACGAAGTTTCGGCCTATGCCAGTGCCGGCCGCCAGTGCCGCCACAACCGCAACTACTGGGAGTTCGGCGACTACCTGGGGATCGGCGCCGGCGCCCACGGCAAGTTGAGCGGCGATGGCGGCATCGTCCGCCGCGCCCGCCACAAGCACCCGCGCAGTTATCTGGAAGGCGCCGGCGGGGCCGCTGCGATCCAGGAGGAGAGAACCGTAACCGCGACGGAACTGCCGTTCGAATACGCCATGAACACCCTGCGTCTCAACCAGGGCTTCGGGCTGGCCGAATTCGAGCGCCGCACCGGGCTGCCGGCAACGGCGCTCGATGCGGCACTGAACCAGGCCCGGAAAAAAGGTCTAATCGAAGAAGAGGGCGGCCACATTCGCGCCAGCGCCTTCGGCCGCGCCCACCTCAATGCCCTGCTGCGCGAGTTCCTCGAATAGCTGGAATAACCGGTAACAGTCCCCATGATCGAAGAGACCATCGTCACCTGCCCGGCCTGCTGGGAAAGCATCGAATTGACCGTGGACCTCAGCGCCGGCTCGCAGACCTATACCGAGGACTGCTCCGTGTGCTGCCGGCCCATGACCGTGCATCTGGCGGTGGCTGACAACGGCGAGGAATACACCGTCGAGGTCGAGCCGGAAAGCGATTGACGGGAACCGAAATTTACTTGCTTCCGGAGGCCTGTTCGGGTAGACTTCGCGACCCTTCTTCTGTGCCTATCGGTTTCCGCCCTTGGATTCCGGGGCCCGGACTTGACGAGAACCCATCATGAAAGCAGATATCCATCCGAATTACGTTGAAGTGAATGTCTCCTGCAGCTGCGGGAACAAGTTCCTGACCCGCTCGACGATCGGCCACGATCTGCAGATCGAAGTCTGCTCGAAGTGCCATCCGTTCTACACCGGCAAGCAGAAGGTGGCGGACGCTGGTGGACGCGTCGACAAGTTCAAGAAGCGCTACACCAAGACGGCCGCCGCCGCCTGATCTGCACGCTTCTTCGCGAAAAAGCCGCCTTCGGGCGGCTTTTTTGTTTTAAATCCCCGGATCACGCGGCTTTTCAGGGGCCTCCGGAGGGGCCATAACGATTCCTGGAAGGGAGGTTTACGCCACTGCCATCTGGCGGCGTATGGGTGAAACTCGTTATGCTTGCGCGACTTAAACGCCCTAGACCCTGAGCCCGACGTGTCGCTGCGGGCGATATTTGCGGCAGTGCGGCAACCCGATTCCCTGCAGATTTGACGGAGAGTGCGGTCATGACGAACAGCTACAGCCTGCTCAACAACGAAACCGGTGAAAAAGTCGAATTGCCGCTGGTCAAGGGCACATTGGGACCGGCCGGCGCCGACGTTGGCAAGGTCTACGACAAGATGGACCTGTTCACTTATGACCCCGGGTTCACCTCGACCTGCTCCACCAAGAGCGCCATCACCTACATCGACGGCGACAAGGGCGTGCTGTTGTACCGCGGTTACCCGATCGAGCAGTTGGCCGCGCATTCCAGCTTCATCGAGGTGGCCTACCTGATCCTCAACGGCGAGCTGCCCAACAAGGGCCAGCTGGAGGAGTTCGAAGCCTCCATCCGCCGCCACACCATGATCAACGAGTCGCTGCGGCGCTTCTTCGACGGCTTCCGCTATGACGCGCACCCGATGGCCATGCTGACCGGCATCGTCGGCTCGCTGTCCGCGTTCTACCACGACACCACCAACAACAAGGACGAGCGGCAGCGCGAGATCTTCGCGCACCGCATGATCGCCAAGATCCCGACTATCGCCGCCGCCGCGTACAAGAAGTACTTCGGCCAGCCCTTCATGTATCCGCAGAACCACCTCGACTACTGTTCGAACCTGCTCTACATGATGTTCGCCGTGCCGGCCGAGCCGTACCACGTCGATCCGATCGCGGCCAAGGCGCTGGACATCCTGTTCATCCTGCACGCCGATCACGAACAGAACGCTTCCACCTCCACCGTGCGCCTGGCCGGCTCCACCGGCTGCAATCCCTACGCCGCCGTGGCCAGCGGCATCGCCGCCCTGTGGGGCCCCGCCCATGGTGGCGCCAACGAGGCCGTGTTGAAGATGCTGGGCGAGATCGGCACCGTCAAGAACGTTCCGGCCTTCCTGACCAAGGTCAAGGACAAGAACAGCGGCGTGCGCCTGATGGGCTTCGGCCACCGCGTCTACAAGAACTTCGATCCGCGCGCGACCATCATCCGCGAGCAGTGCCACAAGGTGCTCAAGCACTTGGGCAAGGAAAACGATCCGCAGCTCGAACTGGCGCTGGAGCTGGAGCGCATCGCGCTCACCGACGATTACTTCAAGGAGCGCAAGCTCTACCCGAACGTCGACTTCTACTCCGGCATCATCTACAAGGCGCTCGGCATTCCGGTCAACATGTTCACGCCGATGTTCGCCATCGCGCGCACCGTCGGCTGGGTCGCCCACTGGTCGGAAATGGTGTCCGAGCCGGGCGGCCTCAAGATCGGCCGTCCGCGGCAGGTTTATGT
>JAQGNS010000102.1 GCA_028291705.1 Nevskia sp. | reverse complement strand
AGCGGATGGCCCAGGGCGATGGCGCCGCCGTTGACGTTGGTCTTCTCGTGCGGGTAGCCGATCTCCTTGAACCAGGCCAGCACCACCGAGGCGAAGGCCTCGTTGATCTCGACCAGGTCGATGTCCTCCAGCTTCATGCCGGCCTTCTTCAGGGCATGGCGGGTGGCGGGGATCGGCGCGGTGAGCATCATGATGGGGTCGTCGCCGAGCACGCTCATGTGGTGCACGCGGGCGCGCGGCGTCAGGTTGTAGCGCTTGAGAGCTTTCTCCGACACTACCAGCAGCGCGGAGGAGCCGTCGCATGTCTGGCTTGAAACGGCGGCGGTCAACTTGCCGCCCGGTTCCAGCGGCTCCAGCGTCGCCATCTTTTCCAGTGAACTCTGGCGCGGCGTCTCGTCCTGCTCCAGGCCTTCGAGCGGGATGATTTCCTTGTTGAAGCGGCCTTCAGCGATGGCTTTCAGCGCGCGCTGGTGACTCTCCAGGGAGAAGCGCTCCATGTCCTCGCGCGAAATGTTCCACTGGTCGGCGATCTTCTGCGCGGCGTAGAACTGCGACACCGGCGTATTGCCGAAGCGCGCGGTCCAGCCCTTGCTGCCGGAGAAGGGATCGCTGAAGCCCAGGGGCTTGGCGGCGATCATGGCGGAGGAGATCGGGATCTGGCTCATGGTCTGCACGCCGCCGGCGACGACCACGTCGTTGACGCCGCTCATCACGGCCTGCGCCGCGAAATGCAGGGCTTGCTGCGAGGAGCCGCACTGGCGGTCCACCGTCACGCCGGGCACGGTCAACGGCAGGCCGGCGGCGAGCCAGCAGGAGCGCGCGATGTTGCCGGCCAGCGGGCCGATGGCGTCGAGGCAGCCGAACACCACGTCGTCGTAGTCTTCCGCCGGGATCGACGGGTTGCGTTCGACCAGGGCCTTGAGCACATGGGCGCCGAGGTCGGCGCCGTGGACGTGGGCCAGCTTGCCGCGACGCTTGCCGACGGGGCTGCGCACCGCGTCGACGATATAGGCTTCTGCCATGTCAGTTTCCGTTTCTCGAATGGATCAGTTGAAGGTGTCGCCGGGGCCCAGCTCGGCGCCCTCGGCAAAGATGAATTTCGCCACCCGTGTCTTGTGGTAGGCGCGGTCGCCCCAGGCGGCGTCCAGCGCCCAGGCGCGCTTCATGAACATCTGCAGGTCGGCCTCCCAGGTGTAGCCCATGGCACCGTGCACCTGCATGCTGCGCCGCGCCGACAACCAGGCGGCTTCGCAGGCGGCAAGCTTGGCGTGAGACACGTGCACCGCGGCGCGCGGCCGGTTGGTGGCGAGGGCCTGGGCGGCGCGGAACACCACCGGCTTGGCGAACTCGATCTTCACCGCCACGTCGGCGAGCTGGTGCTTCACGGCCTGGAACGAGCCGATGGGCTTGCCGAACTGCTTGCGCTGGGCGCTGTGGTCGATGCCGAGGTCCAACATGCGCTGGGCAAGGCCGAGCTGCTGCGCGCTGACCGCAAGCGCGGCGCGGTTGAGCACGCCTTCCCATAGATCCTTGCCGATGCGGGCCGGCGCGACGCGAGTGGCGTCGGTCGGCTTCCACTCCACCTTGTAGAGGCGGCGCGACATCTCGATGCTGGGGTTGAAGGAGAGCTTGACCTGGTCGCGCTGCACCGCGTGCACTTCGTCGTTGTGCCAGAGCAGCAGCAGGTCGGCGAGCTGCGCGTCGGCGACGAAGGGATTGACCGGGTGGCCGAGGGCGATGCGCGCGGTACCGTTGGCGATGCGCGGCAACCAGGCTTTCTTCAGCGAGATATCGCTGGGCAGGCGGGTCAGCATCCAGGCCGCGAGGTAGGCGGTGTCCGAGAGGGAATCCGGAATGGCGTAGTAGCCCAGTTCCTGGTTGATCAGCACCCAGTCCAGGTCGCCCAGGCCGATACCGCCGAATTCTTCCGGCACCGACAGCGCGGTGATGCCCTGGTCGGCGAGCTTGGCGCGCAGGTCGCGGGAGCGGCCGCTCTCGGTCTCCCAGATCTCGCGCAGCATTTCCGGCGCCGCCTCGACCATCAGGAACTTGCGCACGGCGTCGCGGAAGGCGACTTGTTGTTCTTCGAAAGTGAAGTCCATGGTGGTTTCGACTCAGGACCTGGGCAGGCCGAGCATGCGCTCGGCGATGATGTTTCTCTGGATCTCGTTGGTGCCGGCGTAGATCGGCCCGGCTTGCGCGAAGAGGAAGCCGTCGAGCCAGTTGCCGATGTCGCCGGCATCCGGCGCGTGCGGCATCAGCTCGGCGCGGGCGCCGAGGATGCGCATGGCGGTTTCGTGCATCAGCAGGTCCAGCTCGGACCAGAAGATCTTGTTGGTGCTGGCCTCGGCCCCGATCTGGGCGCCCTTGGCCATGCGGCTGGCGGTGCGGTAGGTGGCCAGGGCGTAGGCTTCGGCGCCCATCCAGCTCTGCATCACCGCGTCGCGCACCGAGGGATCGGCGTCGGCGTGGGCCTGGTGGCGCAGGTACAGCTCCACCAGCGACTTCGCGGTCTGCTGGAAGCGGCCGGGCGAGCGCAGCATCAGGCCGCGCTCGAAGCCGGCGGTGGCCATCGCCACCTGCCAGCCGGCGCCTTCGTCGGCCAGGCGGTTGTGCACCGGCACCCGCACTTCGTCGAAGAAGATTTCGGCGAAGCCGGTCTGGCCGTTGAGCTGCTGCACCGGGCGGATGGTGATGCCCGGCAGGTTCAGCGGCAGCAGGATGAAGGTGAGGCCGTGGTGGCGCACGGAATCCGGATCGGTGCGGAACAGGCCGAACAACCAGTCCGCCCACACGGCGCGGGTGGACCAGGTCTTCTGGCCGCTGATGACGTAGTGGTCGCCATCGCGCACGGCCTTGCAGCGGATGGCCGCCATGTCGGAGCCAGCGCCCGGCTCGGACCAGCCCTGGGCCCAGATGTCCTCACCGGTGGCCATGCGCGGCAGGAAGCGTTGCTTCTGCTCGTCGGTGCCGTACTCCATCAGGGTCGGCGCCAGCAGGAAGATGCCGTTCTGGTTGACGCGCAGCGGCGCGCTGGCGCGCCAGTACTCTTCCTCGAAGATCAGCCACTCGATCAGGTCGCAGCCGCGGCCGCCGACTTCCTTGGGCCAGGTCACCGCGCTCCAGCGGCCGCCGGCGAGCTTGCCTTCCCAGGCGCGGTGGTCGGCGAAGCCTTCCTCGGTGTCGAAGCTGCGCAGCGGCTGCTTCGGCACGTTCTGCTCCAGCCAGTCGCGCACTTCCTGGCGGAAGCGCTGCTGGCGGTCCGTATACTCCAGTCTCACTTGGCAAGTCTCATTTGGTGCGAGCCCCCGACGGCCCTTTTTCATCGTTATTGGTATTGAGCTGGGCCTCGCGCTTCTCGACGAAGGCGCGGCGCGTCTCGGCGGATTCGGCGCTCATGTAGGCCTGCAGGGTGAAGCCCTGCTCCCAGCGGTACTTGTTCTCGAGGTTGCCGTCCTCGATGCCGTTGAGCGATTCCTTGGCCAGGCGGATCATGGCGCCGCTCTTGGCCGCGATCTTGCGCGCGATGGCCAGGGCCGCTTCGCGCAGCTCGGCGCGCGGCACCACTTTCTCGACCGCGCCGAGGCGGTAAGCGTCGGCGGCGGTGATGGGCTCGCCGGTGAAGTACATCATGCGCACCTTCTGCACAGGGAACAGGCGCTGCAGATGGGCGCCGCCGCCCATGGCGCCGCGATCCACTTCCGGCACGCCGAAGGTGGCATCCTCGGCGGCGACGACGATGTCCGCCGCGCCGGCCAGGCCGATGCCGCCGCCCAGCACAAAGCCGTGCACGGCCACGATCACCGGCAGCGGGTTGCGGTGCACCGCTTCGAAGCTGCGGTAGTTGCCGGCGTTGACCGAGACGATGCGCTCCGGATTCTTGTCCAGTTCCTTGATGTCGACCCCGGCGCAGAAGCCGCGGCCTTCGGCGCGCAGCACGATGACGCGTGCCGCGGGATCGTTGCCGGCGCGGACGATGGCATCGGCCAGGCCGTGCCAGCCGGCGTCGTTGAGGGCGT
Source organism: Nevskia sp. (assembly GCA_028291705.1). Taxonomy (GTDB): domain Bacteria; phylum Pseudomonadota; class Gammaproteobacteria; order Nevskiales; family Nevskiaceae; genus Nevskia. The sequence continues at coordinate 4,867 of JAQGNS010000102.1, read as the reverse complement.
TGACCGGCGGGCGGTCGATGACGATTTCGGCGATGCCGTCGCTGATGGTGGTGCTGAACTGCTGGCTTGCGGGAACGCTCATGCGGCGGCCTCTGTTTTATTGGTTTGCGCCGTCAGTGCGGCCAGGCGCGCCTCGGCCTCGCCGGCGATGGCGGCGATCAGTTCGGCCACGCTGGGCAGGCTGTCGATGTTGGATGCGACCTGGCCGCTGGGCAGCACGCCCTCGTCCGGGCGGCCTTCGACCATGGCGCGCTGGATCAGCACCGGGGCGTTGGCGGCCATCATGGTCTGGATGGCGGAGTCGCCCTCGCCCAGCGCGGTGATAGCGGTACGCAGCATGTGGGTGATGGACATGCCGGTGTGGGCGCGCCACTGCCAGGCGCTGTTCAGCGCCACGAACAGACGATGCAGCAGACCGCCGCTCTCCAGGCGCAGCAGGTAAGGGTTGTCGATCATGCGTTGCGGCATGCCGTCGACGGCGGTGGAGGCGCGGATCTTCGCGGGGTCCTTCGCGTCGAGATATTTCTGCAGGGTGGCGCGCGGCACCGGCGACTCGGCGGTCATCAGGAAGCGCGTGCCCATGGCGATGCCGGAAGCGCCGAAGGCCAGCGCGCCGGCCAGGCCGCGGCCGTTGTAGAAGCCGCCGGCGGCGACCACCGGCACCTTCACCGCGTCCAGCACCTGCGGCAGCAGCAGCGTGGTCGGCACGGAGCCGGTATGGCCGCCGCCTTCCGCGCCCTGCACGGTGATGATGTCCGCGCCCAGTTCGACCGCCTTCTGCGCATGCTTGAGCGCGCCGACGGTGGGCATGCACAGCACGCCGGCCTGTTTGAAGCGGCCGATGGTTTTGGCGTCCGGCCCGCGACCGTAGCTGACGGCGCGCAGGCGGTGCTTGATGGTGAGGTCGATCACCTGCTGCGCGTTCGGCTGGAACATATGGAAGTTGATGCCGAAGGGACGATCGGTCAGCGAGCGCACCTTGAGGATTTCCGCTTCCAGCACGTCGGCCTGGATGGTGGCGGCGGCGAGGAAGCCGAAACCGCCGGCATTGCTGGTGGCGGCGACCAGCTTCGCGTCTGCCACCCAGCCCATCGCCGTCTGCACGATGGGATAGCGGCAGCCGAGGCGTTCGCACAGGACCGTATGCAGGATGCCGGAGGCAGGATTGGGGACAGCCTGGTTCATGGCGATCAGCGCTTCACGATCACGGACGAGCCATGGCCGAACAGGCCCTGGTTGGCGGTGATGCCGACCTTGGCGCCTTGCACCTGGCGTGAGCCGGACTGGCCGCGCAGCTGCCAGGTCAGCTCGCATACCTGGGCCAGGGCCTGGGCCGGTACCGCTTCACCGAAACAGGCAAGGCCGCCGGAAGGATTCACCGGCAGACGGCCGCCGATGCGGGTGACGCCCTCACGCACCAGCCGGGCGGCTTCGCCGCGGGCGCAGAACTGCAGGTCTTCCATCCAGTCCAGTTCCAGCGCGGTGGACAGGTCGTAGACCTCGGCCAGACTGACGTCTTCCGGGCCGATGCCGGCTTCCTCGTAGGCCTTGCGCGGCAGCGCGGCGCGGAAGCGCAGCGGCTCGGCGGCGACGGCGGAGTCGGTGGCGAGGTCCGGCATCTCCACCGTGTCGGTGGCGAAGGTCGGCGTCACGGTGGAGATGGCGGCGACGCGCGGCGCGTCTTTCTTGCCGATGCGGCGGGCGTAGTCGAGGCTGGAGACGATCAGGGCGGCGGCGCCGTCGGAGGTGGCGCAGATGTCCATCAGGCGCAGCGGATCGGCCACCATGGCGGAAGCGGCCACGTCCTGCGCGGAGAATTTCTTGCGGTAGCGCGCGTTCGGGTTGTCGAAGCCGTGCTCGGCGTTCTTCACCTTGACTAGGGCGAAGTCGTCCTGGGTGTCGCCGTACAGCGCCATGCGGCGGCGCGCGTAGAGGGCGAAATAGGTGGGATTGGTGATGCCGACGCGGAAGCGCACCCAATCCGGATCGTCCGGGCGCTCGCCTTTCTGCGGCGCGAGGAAACCCTTGGGCGTGGTGTCGGCGCCGATGACCAGGGCCACTTCGCATTCGCCGGAGAGGATCTTGGAGCGTGCGGCAGCCAGGGCTTGTGAGCCGGAAGCACAGGCGGCATAAGAGGTGTTGACCTGCGCACCCTGCCAGCCGAGGGCCTGGGCGAAGGTGGCGCCGGCGACGTAGCCGGGATAGCCGTTGCGCATGGTGGCGGCGCCGGAGACGAACTGCACGTCGCGCCAGTTGACGCCGGCATCGGCCAGCGCGGCGCGTGCGGCGACGACACCGTACTCGACGAAATTGCGGCCCCACTTGCCCCAGGGGTGCATGCCGACACCGAGGATGGCGATGTCCTTGTTCAAGGCTTGTTCTCCGCCAGCGGCTTCCACTTCCAGGTGAGCTTGCCGTCGTCCAGGGACTCCAGTATCAGCTCCACCTGCATGCCGACCTTCAATGCCTCGACGCCGACGCCGCTGGCGACCTGGCCGAGGACGATCATGCGCTCCTTCTCCAGTTCCACCGCGGCGATGCCGTAGGGCACGAAGGGATCGTTGGAGATGTAGGGCTCCGGCGGCTTGTAGGCCGCATTGGTGTAGGACCAGATGCGGCCGGTGCGCGACAGTTTCACTTCCTCGAAGGTCTCGCCCGCGCAATCCGGGTGGCGGCAGAACTTGATCGCCTTGGGAAAGTAGTAGGTGCCGCAGGCGCTGCAGCAGGCGCCGAGCAGGTGCGGCTCGCGCTCGTCGAGCGTGAACCAGCCTTCCAGCACGGGGGTCTTGACCGGGGCGTCCATCAAGCGGCTTTCCGCGCCGGCGGATTGTTCTTGAGTATCGCGCCGCGCAGGTTGTGCGGATCGAGACGGCCGATGATAGCGAGCTGCTCGGCGGTCGGCAGCGTCGTCTCGCCCATGCCTTCGGCCTGGAGCAGGGGAAAGCCAGTGGCGGCCTGTACCTGCTCGAAGCTGACGCCGGGGTGCAGGGACTTGACCCGGATCGCGTGCTGCGGACCACCGAAATCCAGCACGCAGAGGTCGGTGACGATCAGGCGCAGGTCGAGAAAATCCTGCTTCATGCCCTCGCCCCAGCGCTTGGGGTTGTAGCCCACGCCGGAAACCATATCCACTTCCCCGGCGACGAAGACGCGCGGGCCGTGGTTGGGCACAAACAGGGAGTTGATGTGGTTGATGCTGTTGCCGGGCAGGCCGCGCACGCCCAGCACCGCCGATTTCGGCTTGGCGTAATCGCCCACCGCGGAGAGGTTGGTCTGGCCCCAGCGGTCGATCTGCGTCGGCCCGATCATGGCGTGGCGCTTGCCGCCCCAGACGCATTCGAACACGCGGTCGAAGGACATATAGCCTTCGTACTTGGGTTTGTAGTCGCCGCGCGGCCCGACCGGTACCGGCTCTGACACCAGGAAGGCTTCGCTGTCGGTCATCAGCAGCTCGGGCGAGTGCGTCAGCTTGGCCAGCGAAGCGCCCAGGCGCGGGATGGTAGTGATGCCGGAGGCCAGCACTTCGCCGTTGTCGCGCCAGGCTTCGGAGGCGGCGACGATCATCAGTTCGGCCAGGGTGATTTCAGTGGTTTGGGTCATGTCAGAACACCGGCAGCTTGAGCTTGCCAACGCGTTCGGCCCCACCCATTTTCGTCAGGTACTCAGCTTCGCCGCCGGCGACGAACTCGTCCAGGTATTTCTGCCAGCCGTTGTCCTCGGTCGCCGAGGTGTTGTAACGCTTGAGGTGCTCCATGTCCCAGCCGTAGTTCGGGCCGAAATAGGTTGGATGCGCGCCGCAGGGGGCGTGCACCACACCGGCGACGAGGTAGCGTTCGTAGGGATTCAGCTTGGCCGTCTCGGCATCCAGGGCCAGCTTGTCGTGCAGCACTTCAGTGCTGACGTAGCAGCGCCCGGCAGCGCGGGCGAAGAGATGATCGAAGAAGGTATCGGCGCCGCGCACCAGGGTATTGCCCAAGCGGTCGCATTCGTTGACGTGCAGCAGCGCGGCGTCGAGCTTCAGCGCCGGCATGGCGACGTAGACTTCGCCGTCGTCATAGGGCGAGGTGATGGTCTTGATCTGCGGGTTCTTCGCCAGCACGTCGGTGGCGAGGCCGATGCGGGTGGGCAGGAAGGACATGCGCATGCCGGCGGCGCGCAGGCCCCACTCGAACATGCCCTCGTCCAGCTCCATCACTTCGATGCTGCCGCCCTCGCGCGCCTTGCGGTAGTACGGCTCCAGCGGGATGGCGTCGAGCGTGACGAAGGGGAAGATCAGCTTCTTCACCTTGCCGGCGGCGCAGAGCATGCCGACGTCCGGGCCACCGTAGGAGACCACGGTCAGGTCTTTCAGGTCGGAGCGCAGGATCTCGCGCACCAGGGCCATCGGCTTGCGCCGCGGGCCCCAGCCGCCGATGCCGAGCGTCATGCCGGAGCGCAGCTGGGCAATCGCCGCTGCGGCCGTCAATTCCTTGTTCAGTGCCATTCTTTTGTTTTGTTCTTTTTGGGCTTACTTGAAGCCGACGGAGAAGTCGTGGCCCCACAGGCTCACGGCGGTGGATTCAAAGGCCTGGTGATGTTCCCAGTCGACCATCAGGCCGCCGTAGCCGTATTCGAGGGCGAAGTTGGACGGGGTGTTCATGTAGAACGAGGTCATGCGGTCGTTGACGTGGCGGCCGAGCGTGGCCATCAGCTTGACGCCCTGCTTCTGCATGCGGTCGTAGGCGCGGCCGACTTCGTCCATGCTCGGCACTTCGATCATGATGTGCACGCAGCCGCTGGGCATGGCCATCTCGAACAGCGCCAGGCTGTGGTGGCGCGGGTTGGCGCAGTGGGTGAAGTAGATGCGCTTGACCGGCTCGTTCGGGTC